>CAZNSK010000080.1:15373-28371 GCA_964575505.1 uncultured Phaeodactylibacter sp. | reverse complement strand
CTGAAAAAATAGCTGCGCCATAATTTCACAAATCTTAAGTTGTTGGACTATAAACCCGCTCCAGCGCTCCCACCAGGTACCGCCAAAACTTTTGCACTGAAGCAATGTGCACCTGCTCATCGGGCGAGTGGGCGTGGTGGATGGTGGGGCCGAAGGAGATCATGTCCAGCTCCGGCATGTGCTGGCTGAGGATGCCGCACTCCAGGCCGGCATGGCAGGCAGAGACTTTGGGGGCTTCCCCGAATAAATCCTTGTACAAGCCCTCCATGGTGCGCATGATTTTTGAGTCGGCATTGGGTGCCCAGCCAGGGTAGTCGCCGTCGTTGACCACGGTGGCGCCTACGCCTTCAAACGCCGCCCGAACCGCGAAGGCGACATCATGCTTGCCCGATTCAATGGAGCTGCGCTGCAGGCTTTGGGTAACAAAGCTGCCGTCTTTGATGATCACCCGCGCCAGGCTGCTGGAAGTTTCCACCAGATTGGGGATGTCGGGGCTCATGCGCCAAACGCCATTGGGCACCGCGTAAAGGGCGGTCAGCACTTTTTCCTGGTCTTCCAGCCGCATTACCTTATCGGGCAGGTTGGTCTCGGTTTGCGCAATGGCTAAATCCGGCTCAATGCTGGCGTACTCCCGGGTAATTTCCTGCCGGCGGGCATCGAGGGCTTCCAGGAAAGCGGTTAGGTAGCCATTGGGGACCACCACTGTAGCTGTAGCCTCCCGGGGGATGGCGTTGCGGAGGCTGCCGCCGTCGATGGACGCGATCCGCAAACCGTAGGGCGTACCGGTTTTGTGCAGCAATCGGGTCATCAGCTTGTTGGCATTGGCGCGGTCTTTGTGGATGTCCATGCCGGAGTGCCCGCCCTTCAGACCGCGGACGGTGAGCTGCAGGGCTGTACAGTTAGCGGGTGGTGCTTCTTCTGTATAGTCCATCTGTGTATTGCTATCTATGCCACCTGCACAGCCAATAGTCAATTCATCGTCCTCCTCGGAATCCAGGTTAAGGAGGATTTTGCCCTCGAGCATACTGGCGTCCAAACCTTTGGCGCCAGTCATCCCGGTTTCTTCGTCAATGGTAAACAAGGCTTCGATGGCCGGATGCTTAAGATCGTCGGCCTCGAGCACCGCCATGATAGCCGCTACGCCGATGCCATTATCAGCGCCCAGGGTAGTGCCCTCGGCTGTCACCCAGTCGCCCTCAATCGTACTGCGGATGCCCTCGGTGTCAAAGTCGAAGTCTGTGCCGCTGTTCTTTTGATGGACCATGTCGAGGTGGGCCTGCAGGATGACCGTCGGGCGGTCTTCCATACCTGGGGAAGCCGGCTTTTTGATCACGACGTTGCCCAGCTCATCAATCAGGGTAGGCAGTTTCAGGGATTCCCCGAAGGCACGCATAAAGGCGATGACACGGCCTTCTTTTTTGGAAGGGCGGGGTACGGCATTTAGGGCTTCAAAGTGCTTCCAAACGGATTTGGGCTCGAGTCCGAGTGTGGGATTTTGGCTCATATTCTTTATTTTTACAGTCTCGTTAATACATACAACTCTTGAAGTTGCCATTGTTGTTCATCGGTAAGCTACCAGAAAATTTCAAAATATAACAAAGATGAATGCCAGAACCTGCCCCCATTGCCAGTATCAGTACCGTCCAAAGGCCTATTTCAGCAACCTTTTGTTCAAAAGCCTGGGTGATTCCTGGTCCTGCCCCAACTGTGGGGCCGAACTCCGCTTTGACCGCCGCCGCCGGCTTCTGGTTGCCCTCGGCTTTAGCCTTTGGCTATTGGTGCTGTTACTGATCAAAAGTTACTTCGGCTTGACAGGTGCAGAGAACCTATGGCTGCTGCCGCTCCTCCCATTTGGCATGCTTTTCTATTTGCTGGACCGCTTTCAATCCAGCGAACCCCTACCGTTGTAGCAGCCAGCAGTAATGAATCCGTGGGTTGCGAAAGTCCTTTGGGATAGTAGCGCCGGTAATGTCTTTGATGCGGCTGGCGTGCAGCTTTTCCGCTTCCAGCTTGAACTTGCGGAAATTGGTAGAAAAATAGAGCCGCCCTTCCGGTGCCAGCCGCTTGAGGCAGCCGTTGATGAGCTCAGGGTGGTCGCGTTGCGTATCCAGGATATCAGACATGGCCTTGGAATTGGAGAAGGTGGGCGGGTCAAGCACGATGATGTCGTAGAGCTGCGCAACCGGCTCCTGCAGCCAGGCTTTCACATCCGCCCGGACAAACGCGTGCGCTTCGCCCATCAGCCCGTTTAGCTCCAGGTTGCGGCGGGCCCATTCCAGATAGGTGTTAGATAAATCAATAGTCGTGGTCGCCACCGCGCCCCCGGCGGCTGCGTAAACGGTAAAGGAACCCGTGTAGGCGAAGAGGTTGAGCATGCGCTGACCTTCCGCTTGGGCGCGGACGGCTTCCCGGGTAGGCCGGTGGTCCAGAAACAGCCCGGTGTCCAGGTAGTCGGCCAGGTTGATGATGAACTGCAGCCCATTTTCCTGCACCGTTATTTCCGATTGCTGGTCGCCCAGCTTTTCGTATTGCGCCCGCCCCTTCTGCGGCTTGCGCTCTTTATAGTAGATATTTTGATTGGGTACCTCCAGGGTCTCCGCCAAGGTCCGGCGCGTGCCCCCGCGCCAAAGCCGGTAAGCCTCTTCGTCCATGCCGTGGCCGCGCTTGTACTCCGCTACGTGCAGGTACTGCTCGTACCGGTCAACGGCCAGGGGGAAGCTCGGCAGGTCGGCATCGTACACCCGGTAGCAGGTGATGTTCTTCTTGCGCGCCCATTTGCGCAAGTGCTTGTCCATTTTGCGCAAGCGGTTCGCGAAGCTGTCGAAGTCAAAGGATGGCATATAAAAAATTTGTGCCCAAGGTACTTAAATCCGTCCCCTGGGCACAATCAAAGCTAGGCTTTTCAGTGTTTTAGACCCGGTTGATCAGCAACAGCCGCTTCGTCGCCTGCTTGCCATTCTGCTGAATGGTGAGGAAGAGGCTGCCGGGTGTGCCGGAGCTGAGGTCGATTTGCTCGTCAAAGTAACCGTCAAACCGATTGAGCTGCGACTGGTAAACCACTCTTCCGGTGGCGTCCGTTATTTGGAGGTTCAGGGGGGCTGCCTCGCCGGTGAACTGTACCCGGATTTGCCCGTAGCTTGGGTTGGGGAAAGCCCGGTAATCCTTAAGCTGCAGTGTAGTTTCCGGGATCTCCACTTCCGGCACCTCTTCCACCAGGGCGGGGGCTTCCTCAGGCGGATTTTCACACAACAAGAACTGCGCGCCGATGTCCTGGACAGCCGCTCCACGTTGTACGGTGAGGGTGAAGGCTTCGCCGGGCTCGTGCTTGTCGCGCTCAGTTAGCAGCTCGCCATTGCCCGTTACCTTGATGCCATCCATCGCCAGGATGACGTCCCCGGCTTGCAGGCCGTACTTTTCCGCGGGGGTGCCGCCGATGATATCCGTTACCTGTACGCCCGTCCCATTGGGGCCCGTGCCGCCTACATATACGCCGATGAAGACATCGCAAGGCTCCCGCTCCTCGTTCAATACCGTGCGCATGTAGGCTTTTTCGCCCAGGGTAACGTTCAGGGATTGGGGCTGCCCATCCCGGATCAGTTCGACCTTAACTTGTTGGCCGGGCTCCAGTTTGCGCAGTACGCCGCGCAGCCCGTACCGGCCATTAGTACCGTAGCCGGCAATGGCGGTGATGACATCCCCTTGCTGCAGGCCGCCCGCTTCCGCGCCGCTGCCACTGACGATACGATTAACCATTACGCCCGCATTATCGTCTGTATCGGAGGGGTAAATACCCAGGAAAGGCTTAGTCGCTTCGACCCGCTTGGTGCGGCCGTGTTGACCGGATTGGCGGTGCTCAAGCTCTGTTTTGATGATCCGCTGAATCGTTTTCTCTTCTCCGTTGAGGTAGATCTGCACTTGCTCTGCCTCCTCAGTGTCCTGGCCTGAATGGGCACTGCGGAAGTAAAAAAGCGGGTCTTCTTTGCCAGCTCCAGCTTCCTGATCGCCGACGATGACCTGAATATCGACTTCTGCCCCCTCGGTGCCTTCTGATAGTGACTCCAGGTAGGCTTCCATATCTTCCGATCCGAAGAGCCGTTTTTTGATCGTTGTTACGGTACCATCATCGTGTTTGACCTCCTGAATGACCGTGATGGGCTGGCTTTCTTCCTGAGCGCTGACCGCTCCCGGCAAGCCCAGGCAAAATGCGAAAACCCCAATAAGAATAAATGTAAAATACGCTTTCATAACCGTCGGGTGTTTGATTGTTTAAATGATGAAATATCGCCTTATCGACGAGTGGCATCCCCAATTTGTTACATACACCCTTATAGACAGATAATAATTTGGAGCGTTGCATCAACCGGTAAGATAGGTTAATCAGCGTTTTTGCTCCAGAAGCTGCTTAAGCATAAGCATTACCTTTTCTTTTTCCTTCTTCTTCAATTGCACCTCATCAAGCATTTGCACTTTTAAAAAATCCCAAAGCGCCTCCGTATCAGCCTGTTGAGTGCTATTCTTAAACGCCGTCACTTTTTCCTGAGGAAGTTTGCTGAGCTCTGATAGATCTGATATTTAAAAACAAAAACTACGATACCACCCGCACTATACTAAACCCATTCCCCTGCTTCGCCACCTGCACCTGCGTAGCGATGCGCTCTTTCAGGGCTTTGACGTGGGAAATGATGCCGATGGTTTTTCCGCTTGCCTGCAGATTTTCAAGGGTAGCAATAGCCAGGTCGAGGGTGTTTTCATCCAGGGTGCCGAAGCCTTCGTCAATAAAAAGGGACTGTATCTGCGTGTCCCGGCCGGCCAATTCGCTGAGGCCGAGGGCCAGAGCCAGGCTCACCAGGAAGCTCTCCCCGCCCGAAAGGGTGTTCATGGAGCGGCGGTTGTCGGCCTGATAGGTGTCTACGATATCAAGTTCCAACGTATCGCCTTCCCGCTTTTGGATGAGGTAGCGCCCGTGAAGCTGCTGCAAGTGGATATTGGCCAGGTGCGTCAGCTTTTGCAGGGTGAGCCCCTGCGCGAACATCCGGAACTTCTTTCCATCCGCCTGCCCGATGATGTCGTTGAGGGCGGCCCAGCGTTGGTAGCCTTTGCGTTGCTGCGCCAGTTGTTCTGCCAGACCGGCGGCCTTAGCCTGTTGTGCCTGATAGCGGCGCTGTTGTTCTGTGAGTGCGCCCGTTCGCTGTTGCACAGCAGATAAAGCTTCTGCAGCTTCTTCCAGGGCCGTTTCCAGCTCGTCGGCAGGGCGGTCCGTGAGGGCGCGGGCTTTTTCCTTCTCCAGTTCGGCTTTCGTCTCTTTCAGACTTTGCTCGGTCTGTTGCTGCTGCCTCCGCAGGGTTTCGGCCTCCGTTTCGAGAGTCTGTGCTTCCGGTCCGGTTAGTAAGGCAGACTGGGCAGTAGCGGCATCTTCAAAACCTGCGGAACGGGCGGCTTTGGCCAGCTCGTCTTCAAATCCTTTAACCTTGGCAGACTGGCTGATTTGCTGTTCCTGTTTTTCTTTCAGGCTGGATTGGGTAGTGAGTACGGCTTGCTCTGCTTTGACGGCGGCGTCCTGTGCTTCGTCCCGCTGCGCTTCTGCCTGCTCCTGCTGCTCCTGTAGTGCCTGCCCCACCTTGACCGGATCTTTGTCGCCAAATAAGGCTTCGCGTTCCTGCTGTAGTTGGGCAAGGGCTAATTGAGATTCCTTTACGGCGGCTTCCTGTTCCTGTACGACTGCCTGCCGTTCTTCCAGCTGCTGATTGAGTTGCTCAAGTTGAGCTTCCAGCACTGCGGTTTCCTTTGCCAGGGTATCGGCTTCTCCTTTTTGGGCAGCCCAGGCTTCCCGCCGCTCTTCCAGGGTTTGGAACATGGCTTTAGCAGTCTTCAGCTCGAAGGCAAAACCGTGGGGCTCCAGCAGTTGATTGATACGGGCGGTGCCTTCCTCAAATTGCCGGGCTTTTTCGGCCTGCTCCTGTTGCAATCGGTTGACTTCGGCTTCCAGCAATCGCTGATCAGCGGCGGCATCATGGTAGCGGCGTTCGGCTTTTTCCAGGTCTGCCTTTATCGCATCCAGTGATTTCAGGACCTGGCTCAGGGTTTTTCGGTCGGCCTGCCGCTGTTCCAGTTCGGCTTGTACGGCGTTTAGCTCGCCACTCAGGGACGAGGCTTTCACCCATTGGCTTTCTTTGGGTTGAAGGGCAGCAATTTGCTCTTCATGGGCCACGAGCTGCTCGTATTGCTCCTGCAACTTGCCGGCAAGGTCTTTTTTCTCATCGCCCTGCAACTGCTCGATGCGCATTTCGATCTGCTGCTGCTCGGTCAGGAGTTGCCGTTGCTGCTGCTGGGCTTTTTCCAGCTGCGCTTCTGCACGATTCAGCTCCTCCCTGGCTTCATCCACAAAGGGCTGCACCTCTTTTTCCCGAAAAGGGTGGTGAGTCGACAGGCAAAGCGGGCAGGGCTCGCCTTCTTCCAAATGCGCACGGTCTTTCTCATAGTTGGCAATGGCCTGCTGCTGCTCAAAAATCCGGCTGCGGTACTGCCGGGTCTTTTGTAATTGGTCGATCTGATCGAGGGTGCCCAGGACTTCGGTGTTCAGAATGCGGTCACGGGACTGCAGCTCCTCCAATTCGGTTTCCAGATGGCTGTAGGTCGCCAGCAGTTTTTCGTAATCCCGGCTGAGGGTTTGTAGTTTTTCCAGGCGGGTTTGCCGTTGCGAGAGCCCGGTGATTTCCTCGTGCAGGCGGTCCAGCAAAGAGCTGGTATCGGTGGTGAAAGACTTGGGCGCCAGTTGCTCCAGCTGGCTTAGTGTTTGGTCTCTTTTTTGTTTTAAATCATCCGCCTGTTGCTGCAGTGTGGACAGAGCGGCGGCACCTGTCTTCTGCTTATTTTCCTGCTGTTCCAGCTTTTTGTTGATGGCCTGTTGTTCCTTGAAGCTGCCAGCCAGCTGTTTCCGTTGCTCGCGGATGCCGGGCAGGTCTTCGGCCAGTTTTGACCAGGAGGCGTGGGTTTCCAGCCATTGGCCGACCGATTCCGCCTTTTCTCTGGCCGTTTGCAAAGCGGTGGCTGTTATTTGCTGTTGCTGCGTAGTTTTCTGCAGGTCCTCCCGGGCATGGGCAAGGGCTTGCTGCTGTTTTTCCAAAGTGGGGCGCTGACCGGCGATGGTCAGGTCCAGGGCTTTGACCTTTTCCAGCACCGGTGCCTGCTTTTGCTGTGCTGCTTTGGCCGATTGGAGGGCATTGGCAGCGGTGGTACTCTTGTTTTTTGCTGTTTCGAGCTGTTGTTGCAATGCCGGGAGCGCCTGTTCATCTTTTGCGATGCCTTCGTTGAGGGCCTGTAACTGACCGGTGGCGTCCTGCAGGCGCTGAATGGGCAATTGCAGGGGCAGTACTTTGCGGTGGAGGGCAAGGCGCTCGGCTTTGGGCTGAAAAGCGGTAGATTGTTCTTTCAGGTTGTTGGCTTCCTGCTGCAGGCGTTGTTCTTTTTGCTGTAGTTTTTCCAGTTGAAGCAGCCAGTTGAGTTGTTCCCGGAGTTGCTGCTCTTCTGCCCGTCGCGATTTGACGATATTTTGGAGTTCTTTTAATTGCTGATCGAGGGCTGCAGCTTCTTCTTCCGAGAGCAAATCGAGCATTTCAAGCTCCTGTTCCAGGGCTTCCAGCCTCTGTTTTTCCAGCTTGTGGCGCTCAAAGGCGGCTTTGCTGAGGTCGGAATAAATGGCGGTGCCGGTAATGCGCTCCAGCAGTTCGCTGCGGTCGCGCTCGTCTGCTTTGAGAAAGGCGGCAAAATCGCCCTGGGACAGCAAAACCGACCGGCAAAATCGGTCGTAGTCCAGCCCCGTGATCTCAACGATTTTTTCATTGACCTCCCGTTTTTTCTCTCCGATGATTTCGAAGGCCTGCTTTGCGCTATTCCAGCGGGACAGTTCCCGGCGGGAGGGCTGCAGGGCACCCTCCGCTTTTTCGTGGGCCCGCCAGATACTCCACTTGCTGCGGTAGCGCTCTTGCCCGACTTCAAACTCCACCTCAGCCAGGCTTTTTCCGGTCCCGTAGGACATGATTTCGCCCTCCTGCGCTTTCCGGGGCACCTGACCGTAAAGGGCGAGGGTAAGGGCATCGAGAATAGTACTTTTCCCCGCGCCCGTATCTCCGGTGATGGCAAACAGGCCACTTTCCAATAAGGGAGACTGGTCAAAGCGGAGTTCTTGCCCGGTGCGCAGGGAATTGAGGTTCAAAAAACGGATGGTATTGATTCTCATCGGGTAAAGTCCAAGGTATTATAGCTATATTTCTTCTTGCTCGGCCATCCAAGACTGCAATTCCCGGAAGGTAGCTAAGAGTTCGTTCATTTGTTCGGGCGGGCTGCCATACTGTTCGCACTTCATACGGAAGACCGCTTCTGCCTCCAGGGTGTCCAAGTCGGGCGCCTCCTGTTGCGCCAATTCTTGCCGTTGTGGATAGCGGGCCTGTATTTTCAGAATGGCTGCGCCGCCCCCTGCAGCTTCCAGGGTGTCCTGAAGCAGGGTACTGAGCTCCGGCACCATGCGGCCCAGTTCCACACTGATCTCAATCCAGGGCTCCAGCCCTTCCCGGTCTTTTTGGACAAATCGGGACAGGCTTTCCTGCACGGTTTCCAGGGAGCCAGATATACGCTTTAGCCGACGGAAAACTGGTGCTGGAAGAGCCCGGATGTTGTCCAGGGATTTACCCGTCCATTCCAGGACGTAAATGCCTTTATCGTCTTTCGTTTCGCTAAAGCTCAGTGGGATAAGCGAACCCGAGTACCGCACGTGTTCTAGTCCGCCTACCACCTGCGCCCGGTGGATATGCCCAAGCGCCACGTAGTCAAATAGCTCCGGAAACTGCTGTGCTTCAATGTTTTCCGTATTGCCAATGTATATATTGTCCTGTTTGCCGGAGGCACCTGCTCCGGTAGCGTAGAGGTGCCCGGTGGCAAGCACAGGTACGCCCGAGGTATTGAAGTGTTCTGAAATGTAGGCTGCCAGGTCATCGTAGTGTTTTTTAATGCCGGCCCGGATTTGTTCCACCCGGTCGTAGCCCGTTTCTCCGGCCACACTGTACCGCAGGTCGCGGTCGCGCAGGAAGGGCACTGCTGCGATAATCGCTTTAAGCTGCCCGTTTTCGTCCTTCCACGCTACGATTTCGTCGGGAGGGCTTTTTCCCGCTGCTCCAACTACGTGTACATTTAATGCCTGCAGCAGCTCCCGGGGCGCATTGAGCATGGCCGGCGAATCGTGGTTGCCACCCGTGATCACTACATGCCGGCAGTTGGTATTCAACAGTTTTCGCAAAAACTGGTAGTACAGGCTGCGGGCGTAGTTGGGCGGGTTGCCAATATCGAAAATATCACCGGCAACAATCAGCCCGTCAGCCTGCTCTTGCTCAATGGCCTGCAACAGCCAGTCCAGGGCAAGGCGGTGTTCTTCTTCCCGGTCGTTGTACAAGAGTTTCTGGCCCAGGTGCCAGTCGGAGGTGTGAATGATTTTCATAATATTCCGGTAAAGAAGCAGTATACGTTTTTTTAGCCAATCAGCGCTACTCAAGGACCGATCAAATGCATTTCCACCCAATCCAGCACCGGGTCAGCGGTATTCAGATAGCTGTCCTTATCAGCTTCTACCCACTGATCCGGAAGAAGCACGTCTTTTGGAGCTTCCGGCGCTGGCCGTTTTTTGTACCAGACCGAAATTGATATTTCTTCCTTGCTGTTTGGCAGGTTCACTCTGGATACAGCGGTTGCCCCTTCCGGCCGTTCACTAACCACCGTCCCAACCAACTGCCCAATGCCATTGTCTTTTACCAGCGTAGCCAATCCGGCAGCGGCGCTACCAGTTTGAGGCCCAACCAGAAAAATAACCTTCCCGTTATACTCGGGTACGGGCGGCCGAAAGTATACCGGAGACCTGGGGTCCATGACAGGCGCAAAGAAATTAGCCGGTTCTAATCCGGCAGCGATTTCCAGACTGTCTACATTCACGAGGGTACCATCGGCGGGCAATGATTGATTGAGTTTTTGGCAAGCACGGCCCAGCGCTTTCCACTCTTCCTGGAATTGGGACCTTGATAAGGGAGAAAGGTAAATGTAGTCCTGTATAGGGCGCACAGCTGCCTGCGGGGCCAGAGCGTAGAGTAAAGGGCGGGCCATTTCCAGATCGCCTCCACCGTTATTGCGCAGGTCGATAACCAGAGTCTGAAGGTTTTTAGCGTTTAAATTGGTAAATACCTCCTGTAAAAAGGCATCAAAGTCTTCAGCATTGGGCTTGACCCAGCGAGTGGATTTCCCCTTTGCTGCCCGCCGGTACTCCCGCCTGAGAAATAGTTGGGCAATCGGGCGTATGGGTGCCCGGACGTAGGTCTTCAAGCCATCCATCATTACTTCCCGGTCAAACATACCATTGAATTGAAAGTACCCGTATCCTTTATCTTCGATGGCCTGATACCAGAACCCATCCTGGCGAGGTTTGGAATGGCTACGGCGGGGCTTTTGGCTTTGCAGGTTGAAAGACTTACTGGGACCGGGGGCAACCCTAAGCTGCCTGGGCCCATCCGGGCAGGAACACTCAAGGGATAGGTCCTGTGCCGTATCGACATCCATACGGGCCAGGAGGCGGGGCCGGGAAAACAGCCAGCGCCGGTAGAGGTCGTCGCGAATGCCATATTTATGTTCCCGGGCCGTCATTTTCCCAAACGCTGCGGACAGGCTGTCCAAGCTTCGGTTGCCAATTTGGTCCACCCAGCAACCAATCCAGGATGCCCCATAAATGGAATCGATGCGCTCAATATACCAGCCATAGCCTTCGTTTCGGGGGGCATAATTCAGCTGATAAGGATAAAACAGAGGTTCTTTCGGGTACCAGGACTTTAGCTGCCGGGTATGGTCATTACGGAAGGTGGCCAGTAATCGCTGCAATTCCCACCGGAATTCCTGTGGGCTGCATGGCAGGGCTAACGCTTCGAGTCCAGCTTGTTCCACGGAGTCAAACGCTGCTGGCGACAGTATAGATTCCCAATGCGGATAACTTTCACGTATCAGCCGGGCTGCGAAGAGGTAATCTTGCTGATAAGGGTTGAGCGCCTCGTAAGCTGGTGTTTGAGTGACCGGGTGGCTGACCGGCTTGGTGCCCTTGAGCAACACCTGTTCAAAGGAACAGGAAGAGAGCAGGTGCCAGACCAGTAGCCAGATACCAATCTTCTTCATTGGATGGACTGTTGTTGAGGTATCGAAAGTACGCATTCTTCACTAATAGCTATCCCTGATTCAGAAAATCAATTTTTTCTGCCCTTTAACTTAGGTCTCCTATCAATTAATCTCCACCTGGTACTGCAGTACCGCCATCCAAAGGCGGTCCGTTTCAAAAACCCCGTTTTCCTGCGCCTGGAAGATGGGGCGGCTCTGTGCGCCAAGCGTGAGCTTGCTGTTGTGCCCATTCAACAACAGGTTGACCGACAGTTCATAGGCCAGCATTGGGTCGGACAGCCGGTCATAGTGTGCGTATTCCACGGAAGCATTGGGCTGCAGGCGGGCTTTGCCGGGCGCAACACCTCTCGGCAACAGATAGCCCGTCTGCCAAAAGAGGACGGACCCAGTGCCCATCATTGGAAAGGCGGCTCCGGTGCCGTTGAAGCTGGCTTCGCTCAGAAGCAGTCCCGTAGCCGGGTTGTTGGCTCCTACATTGCGCAGATAGCCCGGGCCAAAATTGTAGTTAAAGTAGCCCAGATAGGCTGTGAAGGCATCTTCAGTGCCTTTGAAGACCGGCCACTCCAGGTACAGATCGGCGGCAAAGTGGAACATATTGTGGTAATCGGGGTTGAGTGCGCTTCCGGACCACATCGCCCGGGGCTGCCAGGCAAAGCCTGCGCCGAGGTTGAAGATTTTCTTTTTGCCGAGGTAGGTACCCGCTCCAAATGCACCATTGCGCTCGCGGTCGGCAAACTGGTGCTTGAGGTAGAAAGACCAACGATGGCGGGGTCGGGTATTCGCCCAATCGGCGTATTGCCCGGGGTTGCCACTGCCGTACTTAAGCGGATTGTTGGCAACTGCGCGGTAGTCCCAGTTGCCGGCCTGCCCCTTGACCCAGATTCCAAGGTTGCGCCCCAGGTGGTCCGTGCGGTTAACCGAATAAAGAGAAAACAAGGGAGCATCCAACCCCAACATCGACCGGCTGCTGCGCAAATTCAGGCGGCTCAGCCCGTGGTAGCCGGATTTGCCAAAACCAACGGCCAGGGCACGGTGAAAAGCATACTCTGCGTACAAGTCAAGCACACCGATTTGGAAGTCGGCACTGCTGCGGTAGTTGAGGTTGTTGTTGCCAAGGCCGGCGTAGACGAAAAGCTGTGGCGTCAGTTGCCCGGAGAAGTTCATCCGCAGCCGCCGGATGGATACGTCGAAGTATTCGCTGGTTGGCTCTCCGTAGATGACGGTACCGGGGTTCATCTGCGTGTACCGCCCCCAGAGCTGGGCGCGAAGGCTGGCTTTGAGATAGGTCGCTCCGGTACTGTCGAGGTTGTGCCGCAGTACCCCTTGCCCGTGCAGGCTGCTTAGCAGGAGAGTGGATATTAATAAGATAGGCGCGAAACGTCTCATAGCCATTGCTTTTGCCCGCAAGGAACAAAAGGGTAGGCACTTGCGCAGTGATATATCTCAGGGGAAGGGGTGATTTAGTGTTAAAGTTACACTATGTAGGGCTAAGTGAGAACCCTGAGAGTCTAGAATGCTTTTCCAGGAGCACTGGGCTGCTGGTGTAGAGCTTGAGCCTGGTACCATCCCAGCGCTCTGCCCCAGCTTCCTCCATGAGAACCTGCCGGATCCCGGCAAAAACCGGGAGATAAGCTCCCCGCCAGGAGCAAAGCGTTGCTGGTGTATAGCTTGAGCCTGGTACCATCCCAGCGCTCTGCTCCAGCTTACTCTATGGAAACCTGCCGGATCCCGGCAAAAACCGGGAGATAAGCTCCCCGCCAGGAGCAAAGCGTTGCTGGTGTAGAGCTTAAACCCCGCCCGCG
>CAZNSK010000080.1:0-15273 GCA_964575505.1 uncultured Phaeodactylibacter sp. | reverse complement strand
CTTAAACCCCGCCCGCGCCAAGAGCTCTGCCCCAGCTTCCTCCATGGAAACCTGCCAAATCCCGGTAGAGACCTAAAAAAAGCTCCCCGCCAGGAGCAAAGCGTTGCTGGTGTAGAGCTTGAGCCTGGTACCATCCCAGCGCTCTGCCCCAGCTTCCTCCATGGAAACCTGCCGGATCCCGGTAGAGACCGAAAAAGAAGCTCCCCGCCAGGAGCAAAGCGTTGCTGGTGTAGAGCTTAAACCCCGCCCGCGCCAAGCGCTCTGCCCCAGCTTCCTCCATGGAAACCTGCCGGATCCCGGTAGAGACCTAAAAAAAGCTCCCCGCCAGGAGCAAAGCGTGGCTGGTGTAGAGCTTAAACCCCGCCCGCGCCAAGCGCTCTGCCCCAATTTTTCCTTCAGTCAGGGCGCAAAAGTGATGCTCACCCTTACGGATAAAGCAAATACCGCTCCCGTATGGCTTTGAAAGCCTCGAGGTCTGCCGCCCAGGAGGCCCGGATTTGGGCTTCCGAATATCCGGCGGTGATGGCTTTGCGCAGCGCGTCTGTACCTGCCAGCTTATCGATAAACAAGGTTTCGAGGAAGAAATTGGAGGGGTCCGGGAATGCCTCGTAGAACTTGATCAGGTAGTTGAGGTTGAGGCGGCCTTCCTGCCGGATGCTATTTGCCAGGGTGCTGGCCAGGGAAAAGCCCCGGCAGCGCTGCCCTTCCAGTTTGGGGTGCTTGGCGCCGGGCATCGGTTCAGGTATGAAGTAGTAGTCGCCTATGGGGGAATCCGGGTGGCCGTAAACCTGAAACTGAGTGTTGGTCCCCCTCCCCACGCTGACCACCGTGCCTTCGAAGAAACAAAGGGAAGGGTAGAGGTAGATGGAGCGGTTGTTAGGCAGGTTGGGGCTGGGCTTGACGGGCAGCTGGTAGGGGGTGTCGTGGGTGTAGTTGTCGCAAAGCACGACCTCGAGGTCGCAAACCACGCCGTTTTTTAGCCAACCTTCCTGGTTGACCATCTGAGCGTATTCGCCCACCGTCATACCGTGCACAATGGGCACCCGGTGCATGCCGACGAAGGATTGGAACTCGGGGTCGAGTACCGGGCCGTCTACGTAGTGGCCATTGGGGTTGGGGCGGTCGAGGACGAGCACTTTAATACCCTGCTCAGCGCAAGCCTCCATCACGTAATGGAGCGTAGAAATATAGGTGTAAAACCGCACGCCCACATCCTGAATATCAAATACGACTACATCCAGGCCGTTGAGCTGGCTGGGCCTTGGCTTTTTGTTATCGCCGTAGAGCGAAACGATAGGCAGGCCGGTCCGTTTATCTTTACCATCAGCCACCGTCTCTCCTGCATCGGCAGTGCCCCGGAAGCCATGCTCGGGGGCAAAGATTTGGCGGACGGCTACGCCCGCCGATAGCAGCGTATCTACCAGGTGAGTGGAGCCAATTACTGAGGTGGGATTGACTACGAGCCCCACCCCTTTTGCTTGTTGCAAGGCTGGCAGGTAGGCTTCAGTACGGGCTGCGCCAATTACAATTTGTTCGGTGGTATCAGCCGGCACCGCATTCGTATTCGCCAGTGCCGCCTTATCGGACACACTTTTTGCACAATTTAGTGGCAAAAAACCCAGAATTACAAACAAAAATTTTAACTTCACAATCATATTGTTTTGTTGTTGACGGATTTTACTGCATGAAACCTAAGCGTTACGCGATTGTCGACCTGGAAACCACCGGGGGGCGGGCTTCCCGCCACAAAATCATAGAAGTAGGTATCGTTCTTCACGATGGGCAGCAGGTGTTGGACACCTATAGCACCCTGGTCAATCCGGAATGTTACGTCCCCTACGGTATTACTCAGTTAACGGGCATTACGCAGGAGATGGTACAGGATGCGCCCAAGTTTTATGAAGTCGCCCGAAAGATAGTAGAAATGACGGAAGGGGCTATTTTCGTAGCCCATAATGTTCGTTTTGACTACAGCTTCCTGCGCGAAGAGTTCAAGCGGCTGGGGTACACCTACTCTCGGAAAAACCTCTGCACCGTGCGCCTTAGCCGCAAAGCCTTTCCTGGCCTTCCGTCCTACAGCCTGGGCAAACTCATCAAGTGGATGGGCTGGAAAGCCGATGCCCGCCACCGCGCACTGGACGACGCCCTGGCAACCGCTGAGCTCCTACGCCGTATCCTGGCAGAAGAAGGCAATCAGAAGGAGGTGGTAGATATGGTCAACCTGGGCATTAAAGAATCCCTGCTGCCCAAGTCCTTCGACATGGAAAAAATGCATGCGCTGCCGGAAGAATGCGGGGTCTATTACCTACATAATGCATATGGAGAAGTCGTTTATGTGGGCAAAAGCATCAACATCAAAAAACGTATTGCGGAGCACTTTGCTGACAAAACGGAGAAAGCCGGGAAACTACAACGCCATGTACACGATATTTCCTACGAAATTACCGGCAGCGAACTGGTAGCCCTACTGCTGGAAAGCTACGAGATCAAACGCCTTCACCCGCCCATCAACCGGGCGCAGCGGGTGCGGCGCTTCCCGTATTTGGTGCACACCTTTACGAACGAAGCCGGATACATTTGTTATGAAGCCACGCAAGCTGATGCTGCCCGCCGGAAAACCCTGCAGGTCATTTCAGAGTATCCCAAATTTGCCCACGCCCGCAACCACCTCAACCGCGTACGGGAGCGGTTCGAACTCTGCGCGCGCCTTTGCAAGCTACAGCCGGGCAGTAGTGGCGCCTGCTTTCATTACCACATAAAGCAATGCCGCGGGGCCTGCGCAGAGCAAGAGTCTGTTGACGATTACAACGAAAGGGCCTTAGCCGCGAAAGAGGTTCTCTCCACGGTCTTCGAGGAAGACTTTTTCCTGCTGGACGAAGGCCGGGAGCCCGGAGAATTTGCGGTCATCCTCGTTGAAGCGGGCAATTATCAGGGCTTCGGCTACCTCGATGAGGAAGGGCTAAACGGCAGTATGGACAACCTCCGCGACACTATTACGCCCTACGCCGGTAACCCGGAAACTACCCGGCTCATACAACGCTACCTCAATAAAAAGCCTAATCTGAAGCGCATACCGGTGCAGGCAGCAGAGGTGGAGTGGTGAGCAATTACAACAAGAGCCAGTACATTAACAGAAAACCGCCTGCCAGCATCGCTACCACAACAAATACATCCAACCATAACCGCCGTCTGCGGGCTACGTTATAGTCCGCCAACCCAAGATTTGTGATTTCTGACTTGCTCTTTTTCCACCTCGCTGCGTTAAAAAGCCTCGCCGATGCTTAGGCATCGCCTACGTTTTTTGCCTTGCGCGCTAAAAAAATAGCTGCGCCATAATTTCACAAATCTTAAGTTGTTGGACTATAACCCTTTCCAAGGCGGTATTGGACAGCTTCTTCGGCGGATGCCGGCGTGGCGTCTCTTCCTTCGGTTGTTTGAAGCCGGAGGTCAGGCGCTGTAAACTCCGGTTGTTTTTGATGGCAGTTATGGCGGCAGATGCGAATCCCATAGCAGCATGAGTTTAAATTAAAACCCCGGGTGGCAAAATCCCCAGAGGCATCATTATTAAAGATGCTATATTTATTGAACCACAAATTTAGCGGTCCCTCTTTCTGTGCCATTATCCAACTCCATGAGGTAATTCCCATTAGGCAGAGATTCGACATCTAAATAGAAGACTTGCTGACCAATGGTTGCCCTCTCTTTCTGCTGGCTGAGCAGGACACCGTTTATGTTGTAGACACTTATCATGACTTCGCTCATTTCTTTGGAATTGTAGCTTACGCTAAGCGTGCGCGATGTAGATGGGTTAGGAAATACCACAAATGCAGGGCTATTTTCCATTTTCATGTATTCTGTTGAAGACGTCTCCCCACCGTTCATATACAGTTTGGCGATTAGCTCTCCTGTGCCATCCCCTGTAATGAGAACGTCCTGATCGGAGTCACCGTCCACATCTGCAAAGGCAATTGAGCTATTAGAAACGTCCTCAAAGGGCATACCCATCACTTTGGTGAAGTTACCCAAGCCATCATTGGTGTACAGTTTTGAGACGGGGTCGACTGAACTGTTACTCCCCGTGATGAGGACATCCTGGTCGGAGTCGCCGTCCACATCTGCAAAGGCGATCGAGCTAAACCCTAGGCTCTCAAATGGGGTGCCCATTACTTCGGTAAATGAGCCCATCCCGTCATTGGTGTACAGTTTAGAGACTCGAATGAACCCATTGTCAAACCCCGATCCTGTTAAGATGACATCCTGGTCAGCGTCGCCGTCTACGTCTGCAAAGGCAATCGAGCCTCCACTGACACCCTCGAAGGGCGGAGCGGGAACTGCTTCCATAAAGGATTAGGCTTCAATGATTTGAGCAAGCAAAAGAAATAAGAAAAGTAATTTTGGCTTCATGTTATCTAGTTTTTATTTCCCGCCACCGATGAAATATACGAAAAACTCCAACGTACCACTGCGGGCGTATAGCTGTTACAGTTGTACATGGATGGAAATGCGGTCACAGTATGGGCATTTGCAGCTATCCAATAGATGCTTTGCTCCGCAACGATTGACATCCTGGATAACGTTCCTGTCCACATTCACGAAGGAGATTGAAGGGGCCAATTCCCCTTTTGAAAGGCGGAGCGGAACCCAGACGAATACTGGAGGAGGCGCACCCCCTAAGGATAAGCTGAACCGGCAAGAGCCAGCATTCTTCTGCTCAGCGAATTTTCGCTAATTTAATTGCGTTTCCCCCCAATTATGCCGATATTTAGGCGGTTATTTTAACCAGATTACAAAAAAAAATAGACCCATGGCCGAGTACATTAATATGGACACCCTGCGCTTTCAGTTGTACCAAGTGCATGACCTGCCTCAGCTGTTTCAGTATGCACGCTACGCTGAATACGACAAAGACGCGATTGATATTTACCTGGACTCTGTAAAGGATTTTTCCGACCGGGACCTTTACCCGAGCTTCCGCGAGATGGACGAAGCGCCGGCTCACTACAAAGACGGCAAGATTATCGTTCACCCCAAGGTTGGAGAAGCGATGAAAAAAGCAGGCGAGCTGGGGGTCATCGGCGGGCCCTACGACCTGGAAGCAGGGGGCATGCAACTGCCTGGTATGGCTTCCCACGCGGCTTACTTTATCATGGAAGCGGGCAACAATCACGTGCCGGGCTATTTGGGCCTTACCGCCGGGGCCGCGCATTTGATTATTGCTTTCGGAAACGAGCGCCTTCGGGAGGCCTATGTGCCGCAAATGCTGTCTGGCCAATGGGGCGGTACGATGTGCCTGACGGAGCCGCAAGCGGGGAGCTCCCTTTCTGACATTACCACCACCGCCTACCCTCAGGATGACGGTTCTTATATTGTTAAAGGGCAGAAAATTTTCATTTCTGGAGGCGACCACGAACACAACGAAAACTTCGTCCACCTTGTGCTGGCGCGCATCGAAGGGGCACCGGCGGGCACCAAGGGCATTTCCCTGTTTGTCGTGCCCAAAAAACGCCCCGCGGGCGATGGCACCCTGGAACCTAATGATGTGGTCACGGCGGGCGATTACCAGAAGATGGGGCAAAAAGGCTATTGCACCACCCACCTTGTATTTGGAGAAAACGAGGGTGCCCGGGGCTGGCTCGTTGGCAAGCCGCACAAGGGGCTGAAGTACATGTTCCAGATGATGAACGAAGCCCGCATCGCGGTAGGGCGGGGCGCTGTTGCCATTTCCTCCGCGGCCTACCACGCTTCCCTGCAATACGCACAGGAGCGGCCACAGGGGCGCCGCCTTAAGAACGATGGGACTAAAGATGTATCGGAAGCACAAACCCTGATTATCAACCACCCAGATGTGCGCCGGATGCTGTTGTTGCAGAAAGCGATATACGAGGGCGCGCTCAGCCTGGTTAATCAAACGGCGCTTTACCACGACCTGGAAATCGTCTCCGAAGGAGAAGCGCATGAAAAGTATTACCTCCTGCTGGAACTGCTAACGCCTATGGCCAAAACTTACCCCTCCGAGAAATGCCGGGAGGCGGTTGACAACGGCTTGCAGGTGCTGGGAGGCTATGGGTACTGCACCGACTTTGTGCTGCAGCAATACTTGCGGGACATCCGGATCATGGCGATTTACGAGGGGACTACCGGCATTCAGTCGCAAGACCTGCTTGGCCGGAAAGTGACCATGCAAAAGGGCAAAGCGCTGGAGTATCTGGCTGCTGAGGTCCAAAAGGACATCCAAGCGGCAAGGACTTTTGATGAGCTGAAACCCTACGCTGCCCAGCTGGGGCAAAAAATGGAGCTGGTTCAAAAGGTGCTTCAGCAACTGATGCCCTTCGCCTTGAAGGGGCAGTACGAGCGCTACCTTTCTGATGCGACAGTCTTCATGGAAATGATGAGCACCGTAACGGTAGGCTGGCAATGGCTGAAAATGGCGACTGCTGCCAAGCAAGCCCTGGTCACCGGGGACGAAACCTACACGGCTGCATTCTACGAAAGCAAAGTGCACACCATGCGCTTCTACTACAAGTATGAACTGTCAAAAACCGATAGTTTGGCTCAGATCATGATGGATGAGACGGTGCTTACCGTTTTGGAAGAAAAGGAGCTGATCTGCTAAGGGGCACTGCAACTGGGCTTGTAGCCTTGTACAAGTGCGGCGAAAGGCAACTATGGCGGCTTTTCCCGTTTGCTTCGCCCAGCGCGGATGGGGTTAAGAATGGCGGGCTTAAGACTATGATGGCCAACCCCAAATCTGCCGCTTAGCAAAAGGCACGGTAGCCGGCGGTTCTTTTTTCGCCGGCCGCCGTGCCTTTTTTCCATTTATCGCATTAGCGTAAAATCTCCGTTGTACTGCTCTTGCATCCCGTTTTGATAGGTGACCTGGATGTGGTAAACGAAAACGGCACTGTTCATCTGCTCTCCCCGGAAGGTCCCGTCCCAGCCAAACTGCGGGTCGTTAATCGGGATGTTATAGGCCTCAAAGACAGTCTCTCCCCACCGGTTATAAATCTGGAAGGCATCCACATTTTCGACGCGGGCATCCCCCTGCGGAAAGAAGACATCATTAGTATTGTCCCCGTTAGGAGAGAAAATATTCGGCAGGTAAACGCGCTGCCGCTGATCAACGATGATATTCACCTCATCGCCTGCTGTACAGCCATTCACATCTTCAATCATGACCGAGTAAGCAGTGGTTACCAGTGGGGTGACAAGCTGCTCCAGGCATTCGGGGCATTCCGTTTGGAACCTCGGCTCCCAGATGATGGTATCAATGTCTTCCGGCTCGATGTTGGTGGCTATTTCGAGCACTGCCGATTCTCCTACGCTGATATCAATATCATCGCCTAAATCGACCTCCAACTCCAGGGGCTGATTGATTAGGATGGCAGCCGAAGCCAGGCAGCCATTCGCATCCTGTACCGAGACGGTATAGCTGCCTTCCAGCAACGCACCAAAAATAGCTTCGGTCTGAAAGGGAGCGTCATCAATCGCGTAGACATAGGGGGGCGCGCCTCCTTCGGCTACCACCTGCACGGCGCCGTCGGTTTGCCCAAAGCAGGAAATCGGGCTAACATTGAGGTTGATGCGCAAGTCCGGGGGCGCAGTCAGGGCAACGGAGTCTACAGCTGTGCAGCCATTCGCACTGCTAACGGTAACGGTATAGGCCCCGGCAGGCAGCCCTTCGACTTCAGGAGTAGCCGCTCCATTGGACCAGGTATAAGTAAAGGGAGGCTCAAAGCCCGGGCTGGTGATTTCCACAGCGGCGGCCCCATCCTGACCGCCCTCGCAGCTGACAGAAAAGCCGCCGTACTCAGAAGTAATGGCCGCGCTGACTTCAAGTGGTGCCAGCGTGGTTATAGTCGTTACGATACTGTCGCACCCGTTCTGGTTGGTAAGTACCTCTGTGACTGTGCCCACGTCATCGGGTTGGCAGGAAGTAGCTTCGATGGTCACCGTATCACTGCTGAGCAAGGTGGTGGTCGTAACAACGAGGCTGTCACAGCCAAACTGATTGATGAACACTTCTTCGGTCGTGCCTGCATCCGCCGGGTCGCAACTGGCTGCCATGATCAGCGTCGTATCGCTGGGCAGGAGAGTAGTGGTGGTCACCACGAGGCTATCGCACCCAAACTGGTTGGCCAGGATTTCTTCTACCGTCCCTACATCCGCCGGGTCACAGCTGGCCTCCGTCAGGAAGGTCGTATCACTAGGCAATAGGGTAGTGGTGGTAATGACGAGGCTGTCGCACCCAAATTGATTGGTCAGCAATTCCTCTGTCGTGCCTGCTTCAGCGGGGTCGCAGCTGGTAAGTCCGACTTGGGTAGTATCGCTGGGCAGGAGGGCCGTATTCGTAACGACGAGGCTGTCGCACCCAAACTGGTTGACTAAAAGCACTTCGGTGGTCCCTGCTTCCGCCGGGTCACAGGTAGTGGCATCGACAAATACGGTATCGCTGGGCAGGAGCTCGGTGGTCGTCACGACCAAGCTGTCGCATCCAAACTGGTTCACAAATAACTCTTCGGTGGTGCCCGCCTGTGCCGGGTCGCAAGTCGTGGCATCAAGGAAGGTCGTATCACTGGGCAGGAGCTCGGTGGTTGTCACGACCAAGCTGTCGCATCCAAACTGGTTCACAAATAACTCTTCGGTGGTGCCTGTTTGCTCGGGGTCGCAGCTGGCCGCATCGACAAAGACGGTATCGCTGGGCAGTAGGGTAGTGGTGGTAATGACGAGGCTGTCGCAACCATCTGTATTGCTGAGCAATGCTTCGGTTGTGCCCACTTCATCGGGGTCGCAGGAAGCAAGATCGACGTAAGTCGTGTCACTCAGCAATAGGAAGGTCGTGGTGACAATGAGGCTGTCGCAGCCGAATTGGTTAGTGAGCAGCTCTTCAGTGGTGCCTACCTGGCCGGGGTCGCAACTGGTATCCTCAATAAAGGTGGTGTCACTAGGCAGCAGGGTGGTCGTGGTGACGATAAGGCTATCGCATCCAAATTGATTGGCCAGCACTTCTTCTACGGTGCCGACTTCAGCGGGGTCACAACTGGCGGCATCAATAAAGGTGGTGTCGCTGGGCAGCAGGGTGGTGGTGGTGACGATAAGGCTATCGCATCCAAATTGATTGGCCAGCACTTCTTCCACGGTGCCGACCTCAGCGGGGTCGCAACTGGCGGCATCGATAAAAGTGGTGTCACTGGGCAGCAGGGTGGTGGTGGTGATAACCAAGCTGTCGCATCCAAATTGGTTGGCCAGTACTTCTTCCACGGTGCCGACCTCAGCGGGGTCGCAACTGGCGGCATCGATAAAAGTGGTGTCACTGGGCAGCAGGGTGGTGGTGGTGATAACCAAGCTATCGCATCCAAATTGATTGGCCAGTACTTCTTCTACGGTGCCGACCTCAGCGGGGTCACAACTGGCGGCATCAATAAAGGTGGTATCGCTGGGCAGCAGGGTGGTTGTGGTGATTACCAGGCTGTCGCAGCCAAACTGGTTGGCGAGCAAGGCTTCGGTGGTGCCGGCCTCAGCGGGGTCACAACTGGTGGCATCAACAAAGGTGGTGTCAGTAGGCAGCAAGGTGGTATTGGTAATAACCAGGCTGTCGCAGCCCTCCTGATTGGTTAGCAATGTTTCGGTAGTGCCCACTTCGGCGGGGTCGCAGGTGGTTTGTTCTACGACGACGGTATCGCTGCTGAGAAAGGCGGTGGTCAGAATGACCAAGCTGTCGCAGCCATTTTCGTTGGTCAGTAGTTCGGTGGTGGTGCCGACTTGCGCGGGGTCACAGCTCGTATCCGTCAGCAAGGTGGTATCGGGCAGATTAACGATTAGCGTAGAGGTCAGGATGCTGTCGCAGGTGTTAGCTGCCTCCAGAGTATCTACATACACCCCGGCTTCTGTTTGAAAAGCACCGGCCAGGAACAGGCTGTCGCCTTCGCAGATTTCGAGGGTCTGCGCAAAGCTGGTGGGCGTATTAACCAGGACGTTGGCCATAGCCGTAGCAGAAGCTGAGCAGCCTGCTGGAGAACTATCGGTTATTTGGGTTAACTGGTAGGTTGTGGCTGTAGTGGGCATAACCTCCAAGGTGAAGGTATTCCCAACATTCTCCACCAAGGTAGGCTGGCCATTGGCTTCGTAGGTGAAGTCAAAGGGAGCGGTGCCGGTAAAGGTGAAGGACAAGGCTGCAGTTTGACCCTGGCAGATGGCCGTATCTCCGGAAACCGTGCCGGAAGGCAGGGCATAAAACGCTACCGGGGCCCCGATAGAGACAGACAGGCAGGGGCTGCTGTAATCTGGCGCGCCGCTGCCATCTACGTCCGTAGCGACCGCGGAAACGAAGTAAGTCTGCCCGTAATTCATGCCTGGTTGAAAAGGGAAAGTCGGGGTATCATTCTCAGCAATGATATTCCCAAGGGCGGTGCCATTATTATCGTGCAAAACAAACAGCAGGGTATCGTCGGGGTCAAGGACGCCGTCTTGGTTATAGATGAGCGTAGCGGTTTCATCCTCGCAGACAGCGGTTGGGGTGGTGGCCATGGTGCCAGACTGCGTGGTGCAATCGCAGGAAAAACTGCCGGAGACTACTGTAGGGTTACAGTCATTGGCATCCGTTACCGTAATATTGTAGGTCCCGCCGTTGTCGATAGGCGGGCTGGTGTAGCTGGAAGGCACATTTTCGATCACGGTGCCATCGGGAAACTCAAGCTGGTAGCTGGCTGTATCCCCGCCGCTGATAGTAAAGCTAAGGGTGTAAGCGGTATTGGTGGGGTCGCAGGTAGTCGTGATGCCCGATACGTTGGGTGCAGTATTAAGCCCTACGTTAATCGTATCCTGTCCGGCCACTGTACAGCCATTCGCATCCTGCAGGGCGGCTAGGGTATAGGCGCCGGGCAGTGTTGCGGGTATAGTAACGGTATTGGACATAGTAGCCGCTTCGGGTTGCAGGGCGGTATCGATGGCCAAAGTATAAGTGAAAGGAGGCTGGCCGGTTAAATCAAGGCTGAGGAAGACCGTGTCTGCACTGCCCTGGCAGAGGTCGCCGCTGCCGCTCAGTGCCGCGGAGGGCAAAGCAAAAACTTCAAAGCTCAGGGTATCGGCGGCGGTGCACCCCTCGTTGGTGGTAAAGGCATAGATGGCTTCGTAATTCCCGGCGCCCAGGCCCGGCGGGTCAATAGCCCCTTGCATATCAGCTGCGCCGCTCCAGGTGCCCCCGGCCGGGCTGGCCGATAGCATTTGCACTGTATCATTGGCGCAAAAAGGGCTTGCTGCCTGAATCTGGGTGGCCGGCAGGCTGTCTACGGCAAAGGATAGGGTGTCTGTATCAGAACAGCCAGCGGCATTTTCAAAGAAGTAAATGGCTTGGTAATCGCCAGGCCCGGCTGCGGCGGGGTCGAAACCACCCGAGGCGTCCACATCTCCGCTCCAGGTACCGCCCGCCGGCGCTGCATCCAGTGTTAAAGCGCCTGCATCCTCGCAGATATCACCAGCTGGGCTGATTGCCGCTACCGGCAGTTCGAGCACCTCAAAGCTAATGGTATCTGTGCCCTCGCAGCCTTCCGGGTCGGTGTAGGCATAAATGGCTGTAAAGGTACCGGGGCCGGCCAAGCTGGGGTCAAAGGTGCCGTTTGGCGTGACGTCCCCGCTCCAGGTGCCTCCTGCCGGCACGCCTGTCAGTGTATCCTGCGCAGCGTCGGCGCAGTAGGGGCCAGCAGGTTGAATAGTCACCTGGAGGTCAGTGCTGATTTCCAGGTCGATGGAGGCCTCTCCCGTGCAGCCGTTGGGGTCTGTGAAGGTATAGGTGGCAGTGTAAATGCCGTTAGGCCGGCCAGCGGGGTCGAAGGTGCCATTAGGCGCTGCATCTCCGCCCCAGGTGCCCCCGGCTGGTTCGCCGGTGAGGGCAATTGGCGGGTTGCTGCTGCAAAATGGCCCGGGGGGTGCGCTGATGCTTACGGCTGGGCCATCATTGACCTCTAGCTGCAGCTCATCAGAAACCGTGCAGAAATTCAGGTCGGTGTAGGTGTAGGTGACGAGGTGCTGGCCCACGCCCAGCTGCTGGGGGTCGACCGTGCCGCTGCCGTCAGCTGCGCCGCCCCAGGTGCCGCCCGCCGGGTCGCCCTCCAGGGTAACCGGGCTGCCGTCAGCACAAAGCACGCCGGGGTCGGTGATGGTCACCTCGGGGTCCGGTACGACTTCAAAGTCGAGCGCTTCGGTATTGGTGCACCCATTATTATCTGTGTAGGTATAAGTTGCTGTGTGCACGCCCAGCCCCAGGGCGCCAATCACAGTAGAGCCATTGGGCAAGGATACCCCGCCCCAGGAGCCGCCGAAAGGCGAGGCGGAGAGGTTGACTACCCCTTGCCCGATACAGAATGGCCCCGGTGTATTAAACACGATTGGCGGTGGTGGCAGAATGGTAATGGTTGCGGTCTGTGTAGCTGAGCAGCCATTGGGGCTGGTGACGCTGTAGGTGACCGGAAAGCTTCCAGGCCCTAGGTTTTGGGGGTTGATCAGCCCACCTGGCGTTGCTGCGCCGCTCCAGGTGCCCCCGGCCGGCGAGGCCGTAAGTTGAAAGGGGGAGTCGCTGCACAAGGGCGGCGGCACATTGATGACAATCACCGGGTTGGCGAGCACCTCGATGGTGGCATCCTGAGCGGTGACACAGCCGCCTCCGTCTACGAAGGTATAGGTGACGGTATGGGTGCCGACGCCCAGTGCCTGCGTGTTGATCAGGCCGCCCGGCCCTGCATCGCCGCTCCAGGTACCGCCGGCGGGCGTAGCGGAGACGGTGACGGTGCCATCGTCGAGGCAAAACGGCCCGGTATTGGAAAACGTAATGTTGGTTGGGGGCTGGATGGTGATATTAATGGTCTGTTGGCCCTGGCAGCCATTGGGGTCGGTGTAGGTATAGGTGACCGGGAAGTTGCCCGGCCCGGTTGTGGCCGGACTGACCAAGCCGGAGGGGCTGGCTGCCCCCGACCAGGTGCCGCCCGGCGGGCTGGCGGTAAGCTGCACGGGCGTGGTGCCGCAGATGGTGCCCGGCGGGTTGATATTGACGGTTGGGTTCGGGGAAATGTTGAAGGTAAGGTCTGCTGTGGCGGTGCAGGCGTTAGGGCTGGTATAGGTATAGTTAGCCGTAAAGGAGCCAGTGCCCAAAATCTGGGTGTTGAATAGACCACTTGGCCCCACCGCGCCGCTCCAGGTGCCCCCGGCTGGGGTGGCGTTCAGGAGTACTTCGCCATCGCTCAGGCAAAACTGGTTTGGGCTGTTAATATTGATAGCGGGGCTGGACAGGATGGTGAAATTTTCTGTAGTAGTGCCTGGGCAGCCATTGGCATCGGGGGCGGTATAGGTCACTTGCACGCTGCCAGGGCCCAGGGCTTGCGGGTTGAAGGTACCTGTTGGGCTGGCATCGCCGCCCCAGGTGCCACCGGGCGGGTTGCCGGTGAGTTGCACCAGCGGGTTGTTATCACAGATGGGCCCTGGTGGGATAATGTCAGGCTCATTACCGGGGATGCCCGGGCTGGGGCCCAGCTGGGCGGAGCCACCGACCTCCAGGGCGAAGCCGACTCCATTATCGGTGATGTTGTTCAGCACCAGGAGGTAGGTGTTGCCCGCCACCAGGTTTACCGTATTTTCCCACTCATTCCATACGGGTGTTGGGTTAGGCGTGATGCCGTAGGTGCCCTGGGGGTCGTTTGCAATCCCGGTTGGTGCCAGGGGAGCTTGCGGGTTGCCAGGGTTGATAGGGCCAGTGTAGCTACAGGAGATCACATTGGTGCCTGAGGAGCCCGGGCACCCCCCTTCGTAGAGGATAAAGTCGTAATCCGCATCCAGGTTGTTGGGCGTGACCAGCATTTCGAAAGTCCCCGAAGAGAGGGCTTCGAAGACGATGAAGTAGGCATCGTCCTCCCCAGTGGGGGTATCCCCCGGCAGAAAGCAAGTCCCTGCCGATAATTGATCCTGCACATTGCCGGGCCCATCAACCGACCCCACCGACAGGGAGGTGCCATTAAGCGGCGTTGCGCTACAGCAGTCGAGCTGAGCGTACAGTACAGATTGCCCAAGACAGGAAACTGATAGCAATAGAAGCAGGAGTCGTGTTAAATGCTGATCCATTTAGGTAGATATTCTTGTGTCTTAGTAAATGATGAAGCGTGGTCCAGTGCGGCAGGGCCAAACTCTGGGTCCGATAGGGCTTAGGTGCGCATTTGGCGATTGGGGAGCGCTGGCAGGACGCCCTGCCTATAGCCAACAAATGTACGCATCCTAACTATAATAGCCCAATTAGTGATTGTAATTTCTCCGTATGTTAGTACGAAATCCCAATGAATACGCAGTATGGCAAGTAAGTTGCGGTTGGGCAGCGCTGCCCGGGGGTCTGTTGATTACAGCCCGCGCGCCTTGCTTTCTGCCCCGGAGGGCTGGCCTTGAGAGGAGATGGCATCGTCTGATACTTTCAATCTGTGGATCAGCGAATTTCGGTATAAACATAAAAAAGTAGGACTGCAGGCTTGCATTTTTGACCTTCATGTAAGTATATTTGCATCGCCCTTTTGAAAAGGCACTTTGAAATTGCAATAAGCGGATGCCTCGACTAAAGTCGGGATTCCCGGTAAGACCGGGAGTAGAGCGTCCCGGTGTTACCAGGACCAAGGTTGAGGTCGCAGGTTTGAATCCTGCCTGTCAGCCGAAGCGTTAGCGGAGGCAGATCATCTGCTTTATTTTAATAAAGCAAAATGTTGCTTCATAACAATTGAAATAAAATCGGTATGCTCTAATGTTTTAGGGCGAATAAGCGGATTCCCGGTAAGACCGGGAGTAGAGCGTCCCAGTGTTACCAGGACCAAGGTTGAGGTCGCAGGTTTGAATCTTGCCTGTCAGCCGAAGCGTTAGCGGAGGCAGATCATCCGCTCCATTTTAATGAGGCAAAATGTTGCTTCACAACAATTGAAATAAAATCGGTATGCTCTAATGTTTTAGGGCAAATAAGCGGATGTAGCTCAGCTGGTAGAGCGCAACCTTGCCAAGGTTGAGGTCGCGGGTTCGAATCTCGTCATCCGCTCTAGATTGGAGCAAAGCAGTTGCTTCAGACATTTGAAAAGCAAGTAAGCGGATGCCCCGACTAAAGTCGGGATTCCCGGTAAGACCGGGAGTAGAGCGTCCCGGTGTTACCGGGATCAAGGTTGAGGTCGCGGGTTCGAATCTTGCCTGTCAGCCGAAGCTTTAAGCGGAGGCAGATCATCCGCTCTATTTTAATGAAGCAAAATGTTGCTTCACAACAATTGA
>CAZNSK010000079.1:0-28857 GCA_964575505.1 uncultured Phaeodactylibacter sp. | reverse complement strand
TAGTCATAACCACAACTCTTTGGTTATCAACTCTCGTTTGCTCCAAACATACACTAAACCTTTTGGCGCAACTGCCATTACCTTGTTGCAGATCTATAAAGCTATCCCGGATGAATTTCAGAAAACTGTACGATTTCCTTCGTGACCTCCAACAAAACACCCTCGCCTTTCCGTGCCTATCTCAACCGGGCGGTTAGCGTGGAGGCTTAATCCGCTTTTTCCCAGCTCCAGGTAATTTTGGCTGCCTTATCCAGCATGATTTTGACCGAGCATAACTTCTCCATAGACCTATTAACGGCCCGCTCGGCTTTGTTATCAGCGACCTCGCCGAGAAGGGTATAGTGCACGTGAATAGCCGTAAAAGGCGAGGGTGTTTTGTCGGTATCCCGCTCGCCCGTCACCGTCACTTTGATATCGCGCAGTTCCTGCCGCTGTTTGCGGAGCAAGTGGATGACATCAATAGCGCTGCAGCTGCCCAGGGATGCCAATAGCATCTGCATAGGCCGGAGTGCTTTGTTGTGCCCGCCGATGGAGGGAGAGCCATCGGTTTCGACGGTTAGGCCGTCTTCATTGGTGGCTTGCAGGTGGAAATCGTCGTCCAGGCGGGTTAGTTCTACTTTCATCTCACAGGTTGTTTTTCAGAATAAGGCTCCAATATCCGGATTGGTTGGCAAAAGGGGAAGGGATTTTCGTTCTTTGCTGGATAAAATGATGAAACATGGAAGGAATTATCCGGGAAGCCTGTGTGGAAACCCCGGCGCAATGCCGCCGGGCGGAGGCGTTGGGTGCCGATCGCTTAGAACTGTGTGCCCGGTTGGACCTGGGCGGTACGACGCCCGACTGGCAACTGGTGAAGGAGGTCTTAGAACAGGTTCAAATACCCGTTAAAGTCATGATCCGGCCCCGGGGCGGCAACTTTGTCTACACTGCAACTGAAGTGGCACAAATGAAAGCCAGCATTGCCCGGTTTCTCGAATTGGGCGTGCCGGAGTTCGTTACGGGCACCCTTACGCCCCAGCATCAGGTCGACCTTCCCCTGCTCACCACCCTGTGTGCAGCTATGGGGGGGCGGCCCGTTACCTTCCACAAAGCCATTGATGAAGTGCCTGACATGGAAGCCGCCGTCGGGCAGTTAAAGGCCATTCCCAATTTGAAATACATTCTGACCTCAGGCGGTGCCCCCACGGCACAGGAAGGGCTGAGCCAACTCCGCAGGCTTTTGAAGTGCGCTGCCCCTGACATTACAATTATCGCGGCAGGCCGCGTTACGAATACCAACCTTCAGCACCTCCATCATTCCTTAGGCGGCAGCGAATACCACGGGCGGAAAATCGTGGGATTACTATAATCAAAAAGCCCTGCCTTCCAAAGAAGAAAGCAGGGCTTGGTTAGCGATCCGCTGGTTAGCGGAATACCGCTCAATTCCTATCAATCAGTATTATCTATCCCACCAAACGGGTACAGAGAGGTGGTCGGGGAAGCTGCTCGGCAGACTCTGGCGAGACAGGGCTTCCTGCATATTCGGGTTCACGTTCAGCTCGCCCTGTGGCAGAGCCAGGCGCAGCGGAATGTTCCCCCCGGTTACGTTATTCGGATAGTTGGTCGGCGTAAGCTCCGGGTAGCCGGTACGGCGCCAGTTCGCGTAAGCTTCGTACTCGTTCAGGAAAGTGGCTGCCCAGTACTGCTCACCAATTTGCTGCATGGCATTAGCCTCATCAAACGGATTATTAGCAATGTACTCATCGATAGCAGCATCTTCCACTACGATAGAGGCATCGAAACGCTCCCAGTTCTTCATAGCCACGCGGATACCGTTTTCGTAGTGCTCCTGAGCGCTGCCGGAGTACCAGCCTCGGATGGCTGCCTCTGCCAGCAGGAACTCGACTTCGGCTACTGTCAGGAACATCATCGGAGTGGATACCTTGACGATTGCCTGATTGACTGTGCTGAAGTCATCGGGAGAAGTGCCCGTTGGGTTATCCAGGATGGTTTCCGTGTCCAGCCCGTTGGGCAGCCCCATGTGCTCCGTGCCGCCGTTAGCGGGCAGGGTGCCGATGATATCCAGGCGTGGGTCATTGCGCTCCTTCATCCAATTGACGAAGGTTTCGCTCAGGCGTGGGCAAGTCTCGCCGGCAGAGCCATTAGCAATGTCCAGTACCTCGCCAATGCCATTGCGGTTGATGCCTTCCGGGCCATTAGTGTGCTCAATGAACGCATCTTCGCCCATTTGCAGCACACCACCCTGAATGGCTTTTTCTACCCACTTTTGGGCTTCTCCGGGGTCCACTTCAGACATACGCATGCCCAGGCGGAGCATCATAGAGTAGCCAAAGCGGCGCCACCTGGCCGGGTCGCCATTGTAGAGGAAATCCGCTTCTCCAAAGCCCCCTTCGTCGCTGATTTGGGCAATGCCCTCTTCCAGCTCCTTGAGCATGTCTTTGTAGATGAACTCCTGCGTGTCAAACTTGGGGAAGTCGATGCCCTCAATAAAGCCTTTACCCGCTTCAGAGTAAGGAATATCACCGTATATATCGGTCAGGCGATGGAAAATTACCGTACGCCAAATGCGCGCCATGCCCAGCATCGTCTCATCACCGGCAGCACCGGATTCCAGCGTTGCGATGAGGTCTTGCATATCCTTTACCGCCTGAGTGTATTGACGGTCAAAGAGCGAAGAGGAGTATCCGGCATTGTAAAAGTACTTATCACCAGACCAGTACCCACAAGTGGTAGCCAGGTGCTGAATCATAGTAGAAGAGTAGATCAATACGGCCCGCCAGTTTTCGTAGCGCTCACCGGAGGTACGCAATTGTACCCAGGAGAATTGAAATCTCGGATTGATCTCGATGGCGGCGTTCGGGTCGGTATTGAGCTCCGCAAAGCCATCATCGCAAGCCATGGTCGTCAGCATCAGCGCTGCCGCGACCAGGATTATATTTCGAAAGAATAATTTCATCATTAAAGGTTTTGTCAGTGAACAGTTGAGTGAATGCTTAGAACTTAATGCCCAGGTTGAACTGTACGGCGCGGGTTGAAGGAACGCCAAACATTTCAAGGCCTTGTGCATTGCCCACATTGTAAGTTGATTCAGGATCAATGTTCTCCGCAGCGCTGTACAGGATAGACAGGTTACGAGCACCAATGCCAACGTTAATGCCGGCAACCGGCAGGCGGTTCATTACGCTTGCGGGCAGGTTGTACGACAGCTGAACCTGACGCAACTTGATGTAGTCAGCATCGTAGATGAACTCTTCTGTAATGCTGGCTACTCGCCCGTAGTAGTCTTCCACCTCCTCTGCCGGGATAGCGCCAATACCGGTCTCACGGCCTTCCAGCGTATTTTGGTGCAATCCGCGGATGTAAGCAAATGCATTGGTAGCCGAGTAAATCTTGCCGCCCCAGCGGGAATCGATCAGGAAGTTCAGGCTCAGGTTCTTGTAGCGGAAGGTGCTACCGAATCCAATCATGGTAGGAGCTACACCCGTACCGAAGTAAGTGAATTCGCCCTGCTGAGGAAGGCCGTTATCGTCCAGTACAATTTCACCGGCTTCGTCCCGTACATAAGAGAAACCTGCTACCTGGCTGTAAGGCAAGCCTTCTACGTGCTCGATATAAGCCGAACGGGTACGGCTTTCACCGTCGCGCAGGCTTTCTTCGTCATTCTCAGGATCAAGCAAGCTGACAACCTGGTTGTCATTGTAAGCGTAGTTCAGGTTGATGTCCCAGGAGAAGTTCTCATTGCGGATAGGCGTACCGGTCAGCAAGAGTTCCACACCCCGGTTGCTCATCTCGCCCAGATTCACAATCTTGGAGCCAAATCCAGAGGTAGAAGATACGGCTGCGCTGATGATGTCATTCTCTGTAGTCCGGTCGTAATAGGTTAAATCGATACCCAAGCGGCCGGTGAACATGCGCATGTCCAAACCAAACTCCAGCTCCTTAGTCAGCAGCGGAATCAGGTTGGCGTTAGGGATAGAGCCATTCGTCACACCACCGAGTGCACGGCCGAGGTGGCCTTGCCCAAAGATACCATAGGTCAGATTCAACTGATAGGGCCGTGCCGCTACACCGGGGCCAGAGCCCGTTGCGTAGGAACCGCGCAACTTCAGGAAGTCAATGATGCGGGGCATAACGAGCAGGTCAGACAGCACTGCGCTTACACCGGCAGAGTAATAGCCCTGATTATTGTCGCCTGAGCCATCTCCGGTTGGAGAAGTCAGCGTAGAAAACCAGTCATTACGATAAGTACCGCTTACGTAAATGGCGCGCATCAAGCCTAATTCGGCAAAACCGTAGAGGGAGTTCACCTGCCACTCGGAAAAGCCGTAGTTCAGCGTTTGGTTAGCTGCGTTCTTGATCGCGTGCAGGAAGGGGATATTGAAGTTGGTACCCCGCCCGCCAATGGACTCATCGAAGTTGCGCTGCTGATTACCGCCCGCAAACATGCTAAGGCTGATATTGTCAGACAGGTCAGCATCGTAGCCCAGGATAAATTCCGTGTTCAATTCCTGTACTTCCCGCTGCCCCTCTCTCAGGTCGCCATTGGGGTCGTAAGCTGTACCAAAGGGCTCAAGGCTGCGAGTCCGGTTGGTAAAGCGGTCCAGGCCCATCCGGGCACGGGCGTACAAGCCGCCGATAATGTCGTAGCGCAACTGCACACGGCCCATCAAACGGTCTTTCTTATTATCATTCTCAAACTGGTAAGCTGCCCAGTAAGGGTTGGTCACAAATATGTTGTCGTTGAACTGCAGCTCCGTACCCTCTTCGTTGGCACCCAGCTTATTGGGGTCGCCACGTAGAGTTTCGATATTGACCGTAGCTGGCAGCGACCAGGCTGTGTAGTTCGCATTACCGGGAGAGTCAGAAAGGCGTGGGCGGTTTTCGGCTTGCTCATGTACATACATGGCAGTTACATTGGCCGAGAAACGGTCGCTCAACTGCGCATTGGTATTCAGCGTAAAGTTCCGGCGTATCAATCCAGAATTTGGGACGATATCGCTATTGTCCAGATTAGAGGCAGAGAAGCGGAAGTTATACCGGTCCGAACCGCCTGACAGCGTCAAGGTATTGATGTAAGTCAATCCAGTCTCATAAAAGCGGCCGATATTGTCGCCGGCGTCGCCGTAGGGGCGTTCTACACCGTCAAACTGAATGACGTTCCGGTTAGGGTCAAGCGGCTCGCCCCAGGCGTAGAGCTGCTCTTCCAAAGCCTGATCTACGGTAGTTGGTGCGGTGCCATTCCGGCCGTGGCCGTACTCCCGCTGGAAGTCGTAAGTGTTGATCAGCGACTCAGTACGCAGGCTGGAGTTAAATTCTACACCAATGCCTTTGCGCTTCTTGCCACTCTTTGTGGTAATCAGTACCACACCATTGGCTGAGCGGTAGCCATAAAGCGCAGCCGCTGATGCTCCTTTAAGGACAGAGATGGTCTCAATGTCTTCCGGGTTGATGGAGGAAATACCGTCGCCGCCGTCAGCGCCGCCCCACATACCGGCAGAGCCCAGGTTGGTGTTGTCCATCGGGATACCATCAACAACATAAAGAGGCTGGTTGGTACCAGACAAGGAGTTGTTGCCGCGAATGACCACACGGGAAGAGCCCCCTGCACCAGTGGCTGTGGTGGAGACATTTACGCCAGCTACTTTACCGGACAGAGAGTTGACCACGTTCATTTCGCGGGCTTCCGCAAAACCAGTGGGCTCCACTTCTGATACCGAATAGGTCAGGGCCTTCTTGTTTTTCTCAATGCCCAGTGCCGTCACTATAACCTCGTCAAGGTTTACCCCGGCCGACATCTCCAGGTCAATCTGGGTCTGATTGCCGACTTTGACCTCTTGGGTTTCGTAGCCCGTGTAGCTGAATACCAAGGTGGCATCTTCCGCTACCTTAATGGAATATTTGCCATCAAGGTCGGTGAGCACCCCGTTAGCGGTGCCTTTCTCGATGATGTTTACCCCAATCAGGGCCTCGCCATCATCAGAGGTGACCGTACCCGTGACGGTCTGCTGTGCCACCAACGGGAACGCCAGCAGCAAAGCGAAGCTTAGGGTCGTTAGTAGTTTTTTACTCATTGTTTTGAATTTTGTTGATCACAATCATGAAAATTGGTTACAAGGCTTAGTTTGATGATATATTCGCTTTTTCATGATTCCAAGGGGTGCAGGTTACAGCCTGGCCAGCTTATACCAAAAAGGCCTTCCTGTAAGTTTTCAGGGTTAAAAGTGGGAATATCCACTGATATTTTGAAACAAAACGGCGCAGTTTGAAAAATATATGTTCAGGGAAGTCGTAATGACGCCGCTTTCTGCCTGTTTGAATAGGCGTTTTTAAAAATAGGGCTTCCTTTGGAATATCCTATGGAGATGATCCCGGCGAGCCCTATTTTATCGCTTTCAGGGACTAATTTATGCATAATTGTTAGATTCGCACAATTATTTTTAGAAAATTGTGTGCGCACACAATTTTACAGTTGCCGATTTGCATGCGGGTTTTTTCCGAAATCTGCCCAATTCCGGCACTTTCAAAGGTTTTTGGGCAGGTTTGCCTGCACATTCCGGCGCAGTAACCAAAACTAAACTTTTTTACAAAATGAAAACCCAATTACTGTATTGTCCGCTCTTGATAGCTTTGTTATTTAGCTGCAGCCCGCCCCAACCGGAAACGGCCTACGATGTGCTGGTGGTCGGAGAAGGGACAGGGGCAACTGCAGCAGCAGTTCAGGCGGCCCGTTCAGGTGCACAGACGGCTATTGTCAACCCTTTGCCTTGGTACGGCGGCATGCTGACTTCGGCTGGCGTCAGCGCCATTGATGGCAACCACGCCATGCCGGCAGGGCTGTGGGGGGAGTTTCGCAATGGCCTTTACCTGCACTACGGCGGGCCAGACGCAGTATTCACGGGGTGGGTAAGCAATACGCAGTTTGAGCCCCACGTTGGTGCGCAGCTCTTTGATTCTTTGCTCAGCCGGGAAAACAGATTAGAGCGGTTTACCCAAACGGCCTGGGATTCCGTTTGGCGGGCCGAAGCGTTGTGGCATGTCCGCGTTATGGTCAACGGTGAGCCCCGGGTGCTTAGCGGCAAAGTGCTGATCGATGGCACGGACCTGGGGGATGTCGCTGCATCTGCCGGAGCCGGCTTTGAGGTAGGGATGGACAGCCGCGCCGCTACCGGCGAGGCTATGGCACCGGAGCAAGGAAACGACATTATACAGGACCTCACCTACGTAGCCATTCTTAAAGATTACGGAGCGGGTCAGGCCCCACTGCTCGAGGAGCCGTCCGGATACGACCCCGAAGAGTTCTACTGCCTTTGCCGCAAGCGGTGCGATGACCCGGAAGCCATTGAGTGCGACAAAATGCTGGATTACGGCAAGCTGCCCAATGATAAGTATATGATCAACTGGCCCATTACGGGCAATGACTATTATGCGAATCCGGTCGGCATGTCGCCCGTGGAACGGGCAGAAGCCTATGAGCAGGCCAAAAACCAGACGCGGCAGTTTGTCTACTACCTGCAGCATGAGCTTGGGTACACCAATCTGGGCATTGCCGATGATGAGTTCCCAACCGAAGATGGCCTGGCCCTGATGCCCTACCACCGGGAGGGCCGGCGGATCGAAGGGTTGGTATGGACGACGATTGACCACATCCGGGCTCCCTACGAACTAGCGGACCCGCTCTACCGAACCGGTGTTGCAGTGGGCGATTACCCGGTAGACCACCACCATGGCAAAAATCCGGAAGCGCCGGAAATCGATTTCCCGAAAGTGCCTTCCTTTAATATTCCCGCCGGCAGTTTGATCGCCGCTGGTGTCCCCAACTTACTGATGGCAGATAAGGCGATCTCCGTGACAAATATTGCCAACGGTTCTACCCGCCTGCAACCGGTGATCCTGCAGGTTGGGCAGGCCGCGGGGATTATGGGGGCCCTGGCTGCCCAACAGGAGGTGCCGGTGGCCGAGCTGAAGGTGCGGGAGGTACAGCAACTAATCCTGGATGCCGGGGGCTACCTTATGCCTTATTACGATGTAGCCCCCGATGCCCCCCACTTTGCGGCTATCCACCGGATTGGGGCAACGGGGTTGCTGGCTGGTACCGGGGAGCCTTACAAGTGGGCGAACCGGACTTGGTTCTATCCAGACTCTACCTTGGTAGATACCGCCTTATCGCAGGGCCTGGCCCGGCTTAGTGTGGCCTGGAACGAAACCGCTGAAGGGGTGCCGGTAACTTTGAAGACGGCTAAAGAGGCCCTGTTGGAATTGGCAGCAGCTACGCCTGTGGAGGCCGGATGGCAGGGCAATCCTGATGCGCTCGCAGCCGCGGTTGCTGAGGTTGATCAAACAGCCGGGCTGAACCTGCCGCCGGATGATGCGCCCATCACCCGCCGGCAGTGGGCGGTGCTGCTGGATGAATTGCTGCAGCCCTTCCAGCGAATCCCCATCAATTTCAAAGGGGAACGGATACAATAGAGGCCGGGCCGGGCAAGCTTTTCATATTGGCTTGCCTGGCCCCAGGTTGACCGATACCTTGAGGAGAAACTTGTGCTAGGCCCGCAGGGGCCATCATTCATAGAGCTGCTCAAAAAAAGCGGGCCGAAGCTTGATGCCTTCGTAGAAGAAAAACACCTCACCCTCAATGCCGTGGGAGCGGTTGTGCGCGACCATCTGCTGCAAAAGGGTGTCAGTGGCTAAATAATCGCCGACTTTCAAAAGAATACCGGGGGCAAGCAATGCGTGGTTTTCCGGAGCGACTTGCGATTGGACTATGGCATCCAATGCGCTGCGGTACGCTTCGATATCGTAGCGGTATACCTGCGGGCATATCTCATCGACCCAGCCCTCGGCAACCCAGGTTGGCCAATCCTGCAAATACTCGAATTTGCTCCAGGGGTAAATGCTGGGCGAAAAAGACAAGGTAAGGCCGGAGTCTAATGCTCTGAGCTCTTGGCTCATGCGCTTCATAAAATCATTGAGGCGGCTGGCGCGCCAGTTTACCCATGCGGTATCTTTGTAATTGGATGGAGGTCGCTTGCCGTTGTGTTCGGCTTGGTACAAAGCGACCGTCAGGCTGTCATATCCGGCGATAGAGGGTAGGGCTGGCAGGCGGTCGTCGCCCTGAATGCCATCTACTTCATAATTCTGCGCCACTTCTTTCACCAGGCTCAGCACAAAGTCCTGCACCTCCGGGTCAAAAGCGTTCATCCACTGAAACCCGTTTTTGGAAACTACCCGCCCGGCGGAATCCCGGGCTGCCCAGTGCGGCTTTTGGCGGAGCAGGTAGCCCCCATCGGGGGTTTCGTAGGAACTGGCAAAGCCGAATTCAAACCAGGCGATAACCCGCAGCCCCTTAGCGTGGGCCTTTTCGATAAGCGTTTTTAAAGGGTCCCGCCCTTCCAGCTGCGGGTCGATGGCCGTCCCAAAGGCAGACTCCATAACAGCGCTGGGGTATAAGGTATAGCCACGGTTCCAGGTTACCACATAAATAGTATTAAAGCCCAGGCGGCTGCACCGGTCCACCACTTCCTGAAGCCCTTCATCGGAAAACAAGGCTTTGCTGTCTACGTTCGTCAGCCAAACGCCACGGGTAGGCGGCTGGGCGTTCGAGGTTTGATCGTTGGGGGCGGGAGCGCTGCAAGCACCTAATAGCAGGGCAGGCAGCAAAAGAAAAAGGATAGTCCGTGTCATTGCTTTTTTGGCAAAGCTAATAAAATGCGGCTGCCTTCAGCATTTCGGTTTTTAGGCAAACAACCACCGTTGGCGCTGCCACTGCCCCCAATCAAAGCGGGGCACAAAGCGGGGCGCCAGGTCGCGCAGCCGGGCAATACGGTCCTGGATATCCGGGTGAGAACTCAGGATGTTGGGCACGCGTACGCCACGGGGCGACTTAAGCCGGGCCCACCATCCGCCCTGGTTGAAATAGTCCAGCTTCTCCAGGGCATCTGCCAGGGCATTGGGGTCGCCCGTCAGGCGGGCAGCTTCGAGGTCTGCTTCGTATTCCCGGGTCCGGGAGAAAGCCTGCACCATAAGTGTAACCAGCGTAGGGGCAAAGAGCAGCAGGGCAATAGCCAGCCAGGGAATCGTTGCCTGGCCCATGAAGAACAGCGGCAGGTTGATAAAGAGCAGGACTTGCCCGAAGAGCGAAAAAAAGCGGGTGTAACGGCTGAACAGGTTGACTAGCGGCTTGAGCTGCAGGTCATTATTCCGGATGTGGCTCACCTCATGGGCCAATATGCCCGAAAGCTCCCGCAGGTCCATACGCGTAAGCAAGCCGTGCGTGACGGCAATGGCTGGGTCCTTCTTGCTGCCGGTAGCAAAAGCGTTGAGCGCCGTATTGGGGATATAGTAAAGCTTGGGGGGCACGGGGATTTGAGCCCGCTTCGACAATTGCTGAAGCAAACGGTAGAGCTGTGGCGCCTCCGCAGTATGTAAAAGCCGCCCACCCTGAAACCGCATTACGATTTGGCTGGATACTCGGGTGCTCATGCCAAGGGTGATAAGCGCGAACGCGCCCGCCCACAGCAGCCCGGTGCTGCCGAGTAAGGTATACCCTAAACCTAGCATCAACAGGAGCATGCCTAAAAATAAGGCAGCTGCCCGCAGGTTGTTACGGACTTTATGATTCCAAAACTTTTCTTCACTCATTGCACATGGTCGTTGTTCAATATTCAAACCGCAAAACTGGGACCATGTGAAAAATCGTGCCAAATTGGCGGATAAGCCGCCCCGGTGGCGTCATTTTGGCAGCTTGTTATTTTTGCTGTTGTAGCCAGGCTTCCTGCCGTTCGTAGTGGACCCGGTCAGCAGATTCCCGGACTTTCAGCAGGGGGGGCAATTCGCCCAGGGAGGCTTTGAAATCCTCCATAGCCTCCAGGAGCGCTCTGGCTTTTTCGGGTTCTTCCGCAAGGCGGTTGCGCTGCTCTCCAATATCCGCTTTCAAGTTGAAAAGCAGGGTGTCATGAGCTGGAACGGCGGCCCGCCAGGGCTGAAGTGGATTGCCAGCGTAAGGCATTTTTATTTTCCAATTGCCTTTTCGGAAAGCCCGCAGTTCACCATTATAGTAATAAGCCAGGGTACGCTCCCCGATCGGCGCCTGCTCGAGAAGATGGGTAGCGATGTCTTGCCCATCAATAGGGCGGTCGTTGGGCAGCGTGCCGCCAGCGAGTTGAACCAAGGTGGGGAAAAGGTCAATCGTGCTGACCAGCTCCTCGCTTTCCATCGGGGCAATCTGCCCTTTCCAACGGATAAGGCCAGGGACCCGCATGCCGCCTTCAAAGGTAAACTGCTTACCCTCCCGGAGCGGGCCGGCCGACCCTCCATTGGGGCCGAAGGCGAGCCAGGGCCCGTTGTCACTCGTGAAAATGACGATGGTTTCTTCATCCAGGCCTTTTTCGTCTAGCTTTTTAAGGATTTCCCCCACGCTCCAGTCGATTTCCTCGATCACATCACCGTACAAGCCCCGGGGGCTCTTCCCTTCAAAGTCTTCGGAGGCATACAGGGGAACGTGTGGCATGGAGTGGGCCACGTACAGGAAAAAGGGGGATCCTGCTTTCCGGTCGATGAAGTCCAGTGCTTTCTCGGTATAGGTGCGCGTAGTGTAGCGCTGATCCACCTCGTCCTCTGCTACTTCATTGCCATCGAGGTAGACTACAGCCTCCATGTCGTTGCTGTAGGGGATGCCAAAGTATTCATCAAAGCCTTGCTGTAAAGGTAGGTAGGGGTGGTGGTGCCCGAGGTGCCATTTGCCCACGCAGCTTGTGGCGTAGCCTTGTTCTTTTAGCGCCTCTGCCAGCGTGATTTCCTCCGGTGCCATGCCGGTCCAGCTTTCCGGGAAGAACACGGATTGTATGCCCATGCGGATGGGGTAGCGCCCGGTGAGCAGGCCGGCCCGGGAGGGGCTGCAGACTGGCGAGATGGAGTAAAATTCGGTAAACCGTGCCCCTTCCGCTGCCATTTGGTCCAGCTGGGGCGTCCGGATGATTGTATTGCCATAGCAGCCCAGGTCGCCGTAGCCCAGGTCATCCGTGAAGATTAAGACCACATTGGGTTTTTCCGGTGGCGTTTCCCTGGTGAAAATGGTGAAAGACGTCAATGCCATTACCAGCAACAGCAAACCAGGAATTGTGTAGCGTAAATTTCGCATAGGCGGAATTTTGAAAAGCTTTAATTTAAATAAATGCAGGCAGTGGCCGGGTACGTCCGCTTAGTTTTTTTCGGCCACCAGCAACACGGCATCAGCGGGTATCCATCCGGGCTTGCCGTTGGCCTGTACGCTGACTTTTACGGTGTCGCCTGCGCTAAAATCGCGGTAGGGCAGCTCCAGCCATTCCCGGTCGCGCTCGCTCAGGCTGAAGGTTTCCCTGCCTGTTTCCTCCCCATAAGTGGTTTGGATGTGGATGCTGTCCGCCCAGGGGGCAGGTTTCATCGGTTGCGGGATGTAGTAGGCGACTTTGTAGCGCCCATTCCGTTCCACCGGCAGTATAAATTCAGCGGAAGCTCCGGTTACCTCATTATTCGTAATCAGGGCATACTTTTTGTAACGGCCGCCCAGGTTATGCTGCTCCCAGTCGCCGTTAATTATGGCCCGCCCTTCGTCCTCATTATCCGATAGGATATCAGGCAGGGTGCTGTCCAGGCAGGGGTCTTCTTCAAGCTTTTTTTGCAGTTTTGGAATGTCGATTTCCTGTACGCTGCTGCGCTGATCGATAGCCATTGAGGCGGCCACAGCTGCTGTTTGGCCCAGTACCATAAAGACCGGCTCCATCCGGATAGAACCGTAAGCAATATGGGAGGCAGACAGGCAAACCGGGACTAACAGATTGGTACACTCCTCCTGTTTAGGGGTTAGAGCATGGTAGGCAATCGGGTAGGGAGGGAAGCCTCCCACCTGCACATCCCCTTCATTGCGTACCATGGCTTTGCCATTTTCATAGACCACTACGCGCTGACAATTGTGAGAGTCCATATTGTAGGCTGCCATGCCAATCGCTCCCGGGGCAGTACTGTCTCCGCGGCAGTGATGCTCAGTCATGACGTATTCACCTACCATTCTTCGGGCTTCCCGGATATAAAGCTTGTAAGGGAAGTAATCATTGTCTGTGAACTCATCTTTAGCCCAGCCCCAGGAACTCATTTCGGCCCGAACCTCAGGGGTGATACCTGGATCGTGGCTGAGGAAATAGAGTAGCCCACGAATGTAAGATTCATGTTCACCTTCGATTGCTACCCGTTGTTCGTAACTACCTTCCGGATAATCATAGTTCATTCCGATCATATCTGTTGAAAAGGGCCCTTTATTATTGACATCAGTTTTACCGTTCGGCATGTGCACAATGCGTAGGTAGAACCAGCCTAGCTTTTGCTGCCAACCGATGCCATCCCTGGCCTGAATGAGGCGCCTTAATAATTCATATTTCGTAGAGTCGTAATCGGCAGGGCGTTCGAAAGGCACCTGATTGGCGGTGTCCTGCGTCAGGCATAGCCGGTAGTTGTACGCTTGTATTTTATGGTCGCCCGAGCCTTGCTCTGCTACCGATTCGGGGCTGATGCCCCAACATAGCCCGCTTGTGGAATCTCCCTCAACCAGGTAGGGATCGACGAAGATGGTTTCCTTGCTGTTGGGCGGGAATTGGTTGTCCTCCAGTAGTTGGACGCCGTTAAGGGTCTCACCATATAGGCTGTTGGGCTCCCGGCCGGTGGTGTAGGAAACGCGCGACATGGCTAGTAGGTCACCAACGTAGGTGGCGTCGATGTACTGACGGGCTTTTACGCTCCGCTCTGGAAAATCTGTTTTACTCGCATCTTCTACTGTGATCCCCTGTATGACGGTGCCTCTTTTTCTCACTTTGGTCAAACGATGCTCGTACCAGACTTCCACATTGGCCTCCCGGATATAATCCTGGAAAACTTTTTCTGCCTTGTGTGGCTCAAACGTCCAGGCCTCCATCCGGTCGTATTCGTCTCCTAACCGGCGGTAGAAATCCCGGCTCAGCCCGGTCACGGCATACTTGTTGCCGATATCTGTGGCGCCCAGCCCGCCGGAGCTAAGCCCTCCCAAGTGGAGGTCTGGGGAAATTAACAGTACCGTTTTACCCATTTTAGCGGCAGCATAGGCCGCAATGACCCCTGCTGAAGAACCGCCGTACACGCAGATGTCATAATCATAGGCATTGGTCTTTGCGGGCTCTTCGCAGCCAACAAAAAGAGCAAAGGAAAGTAAAAGGAGAAAAGCGTATTTTTTGGGCATAGCATTTATCATTATTTACGAACGGAAGGCATTTGAGCATCCACCTCTGTCCGCCAGTTTTTAAGTTGGTTATAAAGCTGATCTTTGATTTCCGGGAGTGAGTCTGCCAGGTTGTGGGATTCGCCCGGATCGTACTCCAGGTCATACAATTCAAGTGCTCCTGCCTGTTCGAGTAGTGCCTTTTGGTGCCACTCGATTAGCTTGTAGCGGCCACTTCGGACCGCACTTGCCGGGCGCATGCCGGAGCCCCGGTGGTAGTGGGGGTAATGCCAGAACAGTGGCCGGGATTCCAGGCGATCAGTCGCCCCTTTTAGCAAGGGAAGCAGGTCTTGTCCGTCCAGTTCCAGATGGTCAACCGGGGCTTGGGCTATAGCTGCCAGAGTAGGGTAGAGATCCATTGAAGTCATCAGCTCATCAGTAGTATGGCCCTCAGCAATCTTACCAGGCCAGCGCAAAATGAGCGGTACGCGGATGCCACCTTCGTACAGCCAGCCCTTGCCCGCTCTAAAAGGGGCCTGATCGGCATACGTGGACTTGCCGCCGTTGTCAGAGTAGAAAATCACCAGCGTCTCTTCTTCCAGCCCCAGGTCATCAAGGGTACGGAGGACTTTCCCCACGCCGTCATCCAGGCGCTCGGTCATGGCGGCAATCACGGGGTCTACGCCATGCCTTTCCTGCGTACTATTTCTGGCAAAGCGCTGCACCCGCTCTGCACTTTCCATGACCGGGTCATGAATGGCGTTATGGCTGAGGTAGAGGAAAAAGGTGCTGTCTCGGTTACGCTGCAGAAATTCCATTGCCCGGGTGGTAATGGTGTCTACATTATGCGGATCGTCTTCGGCATCGGTCTCTGCCCCCGGCTTGTAGGTGATCAGTTGCTCATCGAAGCCCTGTTGCAAGGGATTATGGCTTGTACTTCCCGGAGGGCGCTTGTCTTTGCTTAAGTGCCATTTGCCAAAGTGAGCGGTGCGGTAGCCCGATTGGCGGAGGGTTTCAGCAAGGGTCTGCACCTCCAACGAGAGGAACTTCTCCCAGTCCGGCTGCTCCAGCAGGCTGTCCGGGAAAGCCTCTCCCTTCAGGAAGTCCGTCAGGTGTAGCCGGGCCGGATGCTGCCCGCTCATAATGGCTGCCCGGGTAGGGGAACAGACCGCCGCTGCCGCATACGCTTGTGTAAAACGGATGCCTTCAGCGGCCAGTTGATCGATATTTGGGGTGCGGTAAGCGGCTCCACCGTAACAGCCCAATTGGCTCCATCCCAGATCATCAGCGAGAATGAAGACGATGTTGGGCGGCTTCGGCAGTTCTTCAGGTGAATGGCACCCCATAAAGCCTAAAAAAGCAACGCACCCTATCCAAATCCATCTCATTTGCATTAATATCCCAGTTTTTCCAGTTCACGGCGGTGCACTACGCCCACCTGACTGGCCCATTTTCGATAATCAGCTTTCAGTTCTTCCACCTTTTCCGGGTACCGGCTGCTCAGGTCATTTTGCTCGGTGCGATCCTTCGGAATGTGGTACAATGCCCATTGATCATCCGGGTAAGCAGAGACCAGTTTCCAGGGGCCTTTTCTTACGGCGCGGTTGCCGCGGTGTTCCCAGAAGAGCGTTTCGTGCCCCTCCCGGTTCTCTCCCCGCAGCAGGTTCACAAAGCTTTTGCCTTGTAGCGGTATCAGGGCGTTGCCCCCCAGGCTGTCCGGATAAGGTACCTGTGCCAGTTCCATGCAGGTGGGCACGATGTCCATAATGTGAACGACTTGTGTATCAACCCCCGGCTCCGGAATGAGCTTTGGGTAATGGGCAATCAGGGGCGAGGAGATACCGCCTTCGTGCACCCAGTGCTTGTACATCCGGAAGGGGGTATTGCTTACGTTAGCCCAGGCGCGGCCCAGGGATTCGTAGGAACCGGGGCCCCCAACCGGCCCTTTGAGCTTGCTATAGCTGCCCCATAGGCCGGTTTCCTCGTGGCTGCCTCCGTTATCAGACAGGAATAGGATGAGCGTATTGTCTAACGCACCCTTTTCTTCCAGTTTGGCGATAATTTGGCCTACGCCCTCATCCAGGATTTCGAGCTGAGCAGCATAGATCGCCATTTTGAGATCGAGGCTGTCCTTCTGTGCCTCCGATAGGTCCGACCAGTTCAGGACTTGTTCATCCGGTGGGCTTAGTTCGAGGTGTTGAGGCAAAATGCCCTTTTCCTGCATTACCTTCAACCGGTTTTCCCGGTGGGTGCTCAGGCCAAGCTTGAACTGGCCAATGTATTTTTCATAAACAGCTTGGGGCGCCTGAAGCGGGAAGTGCGGGGCAATATGAGCCAGGTAAAGAAAGAACGGAGCCTCCTCAGCTAAGGCTTGATCCACAAAGCGCACGGCAAAATCATTGAAGGCGTGGGTGGTATAGTAGGAGCTGTCTGGCTCCAGGATGCTGTCATTGAGCACGACGTGCCGCTTTTTGTGGAAGGGATAGAAATAAACGCCACCACCCTCCGGAATTCCGTAGAATTGTTCAAAACCACGCTTGTTAGGCCAGTATTCCGGTGCGCTGCCCAGGTGCCACTTACCAGACATAAACGTTTGGTAACCGTCAGGTTGCAGCAGTTCAGCTAAAGTGGCACATTGGTCAGTCAACCGACCCCGGTAGGCTGGTAGCTGAAAATCGCCGGTCATTTCGCCCACGCCCGCCTGATGCTGGTAAAGCCCGGTAAGCAAGGCCGCACGGCTGGGGCAGCAGCGGGAGGTGTTATAAAACTGCGAAAATACAATCCCGTTTTCCGCCAGCCGGTCCAGGTTAGGTGTCCGGATGCGGGAGCCGAAGAACCCCAGGTCGGAATACCCCATGTCATCAGCCATGATGAGCAGGATATTCGGGCGGTCGTTTACCTCCGTTTCCTTTGAATTTTGTGCGCAACCCGTAAGCAACCAAAGGCTTAACAGGATGAGGGTGAATCGGTGAACTTGCATGAACTTACTTTTTCAGATTTAGGGTCAGGCTGACCGGGGCAGGTATGCCAAGCGCTTTTGAACGCGCTGTAGGCACGGCCCCACTCGCATAGAGCTGTACCGGGCCCTCAGGCAAATAGGCTTTACCCGATTCATCGTAAAGCTGCAGGTCACTGGCTTTTACCTCAAATTGTACGGTCTTGGTTTGTCCGGGCGCCAGGTAGACTCTTTCTACGCCTTTGAGGTCAAACAGCGGGGCGGCCTCACCCGCTTCCGGCCAGCTGGCATAGAGCTGCACGACTTCTTCGGCACCGGTTTGCCCGGTGTTACTTACGGTAGCAGAAACGGTGGTGCGGTCTCCACTGCTCAGGTTTTTGGAGCCGGCAGAGATGGACTCGTATTCAAAGGTCGTATAGCTCAGCCCATAGCCGAATGGGTAGAGTGGTTCTTCCTTCATATAGCGGTAGGTACGCCCTGCCATGCCGTAGTCTTCGTAGGGTGGCAGCTGGTCCAGGGATTTGGGGAAGGTAATGGGAAGCCTGCCGGAAGGCGATGCTGATCCGAAAATGAGGTCGGCAACGGCGTTGCCCCCTTCCTCACCCGGATACCAGACCCAAAGGATAGCATCCACGAGATCTTCGACTTCCGCCAGAGCGACAGGACTGCCGCCCGTCACGATCAGGATGATTGGGGTATCTCCCCGGCTGCGCAGGGTTTTCAGGAACTTAATTTGATTAGCAGGTAGGCCCAGTTCAGTCCGGTCGCCTTTGTGGGCAGAGGCGATAGACTCGCCTTCTTCGCCCTCGATCAGCCCGGAAATGCCCATGACGGCTACCACGGCATCAAGGCTCATAGCGCTGCCGGTCACCCAGTCTACGGGGTTGGCGTTATTCTGATAGGGGCGGACACCATATTTGTAGAATACTTTGGTGCCTATACCGATTTTATTGGTGATGCCTTCCAGTACGGTTACCGCATTATCAGTCACGCCGTAGTAATTAGCCAGCAGTATGTCTGTGCTTGCTGCGTGCGGGCCAACTACAGCGATACTCTCCAGGTTGCGGGATAGGGGCAGAATGCCGTCGTTTTTCAACAGGACCATGGACTGACGCGCGGCCTCACGGGAAAGGGCGCGGTGCTCGGGGCTGTTGACCACCTCCGGGGAAATCTCATCAAAAGGGTTGCTGCCCGGCGGATCGAACAGGCCGAGCCTGAACCGGGTGCGCCAGAGGGTCTTAAGGGTTTGATCCACCAGGTTTTCAGTAACGAGGCCCCGCTCTACGGCCTGCTGCAGCCCTTTGGCGTAAGTGCCACCGCAATTCACATCAACGCCGGCTTCGAGCGCCAGAGCGGCAGATTCCACGACGTCTTCGGTGATGTTATGCCCGCTGTGGAAGTCGGTCAGAGCACCGCAGTCAGATACCATGTGCCCTTTGAACCCCCATTCCTCCCGCAGGATTTGCTGTATCAGTTCGGGGCTGCCGCAGCAGGGCTCACCGTACACGCGGTTGTAGGCGCACATGACGGCCTCCACTTTGGCTTCTTCCACCAGGCTTTGAAAAGCCGGCAGGTAAGTTTCCCGAAAATCGCGGCGGGAGGGCACCGCATCAAAAGAGTGGCGCAGTGCCTCCGGCCCGGAATGCACAGCGTAGTGCTTGGCACAGGCCGCCGTTTTGAGGTATTGCGGGTTATTGCCCTGAAGCCCACGTACGAAGGCACTCCCGAGCAGGCCTGACAGGTAGGGGTCTTCTCCGTAGGTTTCCTGACCCCGGCCCCAGCGCGGATCGCGGAAGATATTGATGTTGGGCGACCAGAAGGTCAGTCCGGCGTATTGAGCGTGTATGCCGCGCTGAATAGCGGCGTTGTACTTGGCCCTGGCTTCATCGGATATGGCATTGGCCACCTGGTAAATGAGATCTTCATTGAAGGTGGCGGCCATGCCTATCGCCTGAGGGAAAACCGTGGCTTTGCCATTACGCGCCACGCCATGCAGGGCTTCATTCCACCAATTATAGGCGGGGATGCCCAGGCGCGGGATCGCCGGTGCATCGTGCTGAAGCTGCAGCACTTTTTCTTCCAGGGTGAGCCTGCCGACCGCATCATTCAGGCGTTCTTCCAGATCAAGGTCCGGATTGAGGAAAGGATACTCCTGCGCAAGGATGGGCATTTGGAGCAGTAGTGTCAGTGCAATAGTAAAGAACAGGTGTTTTTTCATGGTGCTAAAGCGGGTTTGGTAGGGTAATCAAATTCGCTGAACCAGCAGCGCCGTTAAGGTAAAGAATGATTTGATCATCTTTGACTTCGATGCCCTCAATATTGGTGACATTTGGAGCCGGCAGCATAAAGCCGGCGAAGGACTTCTCCAGTGTTTCCCCGGCATCGATGTACTCAAAAGAAGTTTGACCCCTAAAGCGCGTGTCCTGCATGATCAGTTTCTCGTAGGGCGCCCCGATGCCGGTAGTGCCGAATTCCAGGCCTTTGGCGGCAGGTTTCCCATCAGCGTAGTGGTTCCAGATGTTGATCCAGGGGTATTCCGAAAGGCGCCAGATGTAGCCCAGGATCAGCCCCTGTTCGGGCTGCAGGGCAGCGGCCCAGCCGTAGGTGGCGGTATCCGGGAAAAGGTGGGTCGTGACATAATTTTCTTCCTCATCCGTCCGGCGCATATCGATGGTTCGTCCGGTGGTGTCGGCAACGCCCTGCGGCCATTCATAGGCCAGGCGGTGGGGGTCAGGCAGGGCAAATTTTTGGTTGAACCCGTGGGTAGCATTGGTGTGGACCGTTAAGGCAGGAGACAGGAAAGGCGGGCCCAGGGTGATGTGTTGCACCACGTTGGTCGGGCGGCTTAGCGAAAAGGTATTGGTGAAACTTTCGCTCACCCTGAATACAGGTGCATTAGGATGGAGGGAGACGGACCGTGCGACGACCATGCCATCGAGCGGGGCGCCAGCGCTCATTTCCACTTCCGTTTTATTTTGCTGACTGATCGTCCAAAGGCTATTGGCAGGCTCTCCGTTGTGCGGTACACCGGCGGCCATTTCCCCTTTGGAAGGTTGCCCCCAGCGGCCCAGGCAGAGGAAGTGCCCCTGAAATGGAGCCCCGGACTTATTGTTTTCAGGCATTTGTTCGGCGGTGACGCCCCAGGTCAGTGGGTTGACCGGTTGTTCACTATGGACAATTTGGGTGAACGCCCCACCGTAGGCATCAATGGTAATCTTTAGCTGATCATTGCTCAGCGTGACTGGCGTGCGCTCTGCTGCGGGTTCTTCCTCTGCCGGTTCAGCGCTCTGAGTGCCGCAGCCCTGCGTAAGCATTGCCAGGCTGATGCCCAAAAGCCATTTTTTCATTTTTTTGGTATTGTTGGTCTCTGCTTTGATGTGTGCAGCCAACGCTTTTTGTAACCCCGAAAACGTTTCTTCCGTTGCGGGTATTTACATTGAGCACCGGAAGTGAGGTTACAACCTTATGACACTTTACTCCCCCAACTGAGATTACCATATACTGCGCTTATGAATCTGCTTAGACTGCTACTGTTTTTCGGCCTTTTTTCCTGCGTGCAACCGGTTGGGCTTTTCGGTCAGCTTGCCCTGCCTGCTTTTTTCTCAGATGGTATGGTGTTGCAGCGGGATACCGATATCCGAATATGGGGCAAGGCGGCACCTGGTAGTAAAGTGACCGTTGAGTGGCAGGGGGAGACCTCAGAATTAAAGGCAAACAGGGCAGGGCAGTGGACATTCAGGGATGCGCCCCTTAGTGCAGGCGGTCCGCATACCCTTCGGATAAGCAACAGAAAAGAAACCATCACCATTGAGGATATTTTGATTGGCGATGTGTGGATATGCTCCGGGCAGTCCAATATGGAGTGGCCAGTCAGCCGTTCCAACAACGCTGAGGCAGAGATAGAAGGATCAAATTATCCCGAGGTTCGCCTCTTTGACCTTCCCCGGCAACGATCCTTTGCCCCGCTGGAGTTTTTCAAGGAAAAAGCTGCCTGGAAAAAAGCGGTAGGGGAAAATATAGCCACCTTCTCGGCAGTCGCATTCTACTTTGGGCGGGAGTTGCATTACGAAGAAGGTGTTCCCATTGGGCTGATCAGCACCAACTGGGGAGGCACAAATGTGGAAACCTGGACCAGCGGGCCGGGCCTGAAAGGCTTTCCGGATATTTACCGTAAGGTGGAATACATGGAAAACCAGCCGAAGACCATAGAAGAACTCGAGGAAGAACAAAATGAAGCGCTCAGGCAGTGGGAGGAGGCGTATTTTGAAAAATACGATCAGGGAGAAGACAATCGCTGGCCATCCGCGAGCCTGGATGATGAGGAATGGGATGAGATTGATCTTCCAAAGGATTTGCAATCCGTTGGATTAGGGGATTTTGACGGGGTGATTTGGTTCCGAAAGACCTTCACCATGCCGGAAGCATTAAGAGGTAAAGACCTGTTTTTGCGGCTGGGCTATATTGATGACTTCGACGAGGTGTGGATCAATGGGCAATCCATAGGCAGGACTAGCGATGTTAATTCATGGAGGTCTTATCCAGTATCGGCTAGATTGTTTAACGAGTTAGGCACAAATACCATAGCGGTTAAAATTCTCCATGAAAAAGGGCATGGCGGGTTAATTGAGGAACGTAAAGACAAATTTGGGCTTTCTCAAAGCCGTTATGAAATCCTAGACAGTGATTTGAGTTTGACAGTAAACTGGAAATACAAGGCTGCGGAAGAATTGAATATCGACATTCCAGATCCTCCGGCAAAAGCGGGGCCTATCAAGCCGAATGATTATCCTTCTATGCTCTACAACGCCATGATTCACCCTTTCGTCAAACTACCTATCAAAGGCGCAATTTGGTATCAGGGCGAATCTAATGCCAGCCGGGCTTATGAATACCGGAAGTTGTTCCCGAATATGATTACTGACTGGCGCAAACAATGGGACCGGGAATTCCCCTTCTTCTGGGTGCAACTGGCGAATTTCCGGGTACCAAAAGACAAGCCCGGAGACAGTGAATGGGCGGAACTAAGGGAAGCTCAAGGTTTAGCCTTAAAGCTGCCAAACACAGGAATGGCCACGGCAATTGATATAGGCGAAGCGGATGATATCCATCCACGAAATAAACAAGAAGTCGGGCACCGGTTGGCCTTGTCGGCTTTAAAGGTAGCCTATGGCAGGAAGGTGGTGCACAGCGGGCCCGTTTTTGACTCTGCTGTATTTGGAGGCCAGGAGGTTACCCTTTCCTTCTCCGGCATCGGTTCCGGATTAACAGTAATGGATAAGGATGGTATTCTTAAAGGGTTCTCCGTTGCAGGAGCTGACAAGGTGTTTCATTGGGCACAGGCCAGGATTGCCGGCGACAAGGTCATTGTATACTGCCCGGATGTTGAAGAACCCGTAGCCGTAAGATACGCGTGGGCAGATAATCCGCACAATGCAAATTTGTATAACCAGGAAGGCCTTCCTGCTCTTCCCTTTCGAACAGACGATTGGCCGGGTATTACCATAGACAAAACATTTAAACCACAAATAAGACCATGAGTACTCATTTTAGATCCTACTATGCGACTAACCCCAGAGATTTTAAGGCATACGATACCCAAAGGCTCAGGGAGGACTTTTTGCTTACCCCAATCATGGAGGATGGTACTATACAACTTAATTACCTGCACTACGACCGGTTTATTGCCGGCGGAGCAGTCCCAACAGACAAGCCGCTCAAGCTTGAAACCATTGACCCGCTGAAGGCCGGCTATTTCCTGGAGCGCCGGGAATTGGGCATCATCAATATTGGCGGCACCGGCACGGTCTCGGTGGATGGCACGGATTATGAACTGGGGTACCGGGAAGCGCTTTATGTGGGGCGTGGCAACAAAGAAGTGGTTTTCAAAAGCAGTGATGCTGCAAAACCTGCGCATTATTACCTGAATTCCACTCCGGCACATCATGCTTATCCTACTAAGAAAATCACGGAAGCTGATGCCGAAGTAGTGGAACTGGGCGCTCTGGAAACCGCTAACCACCGGGTTATCCGCAAGCTGATCGTCAATAGCGTGGTGGAAGTATGCCAATTGCAAATGGGGATGACGCAGCTGAAAACCGGTAGCGTTTGGAATACCATGCCGGCCCACACACACGACCGCCGCATGGAAGTATATCTGTACTTCGAACTTCCCGAAGATCAGGCTGCCTGCCACTTCCTCGGTGAACCCACCGAAACCCGCCATCTTTGGCTGAAGAACGAAGAAGCGGCCATCTCCCCGCCCTGGTCTATCCATGCCGGTTCAGGCACTACCAACTACACTTTTATCTGGGGCATGGCTGGTGAAAACCTCGACTACGGCGACATGGACAAATGCGCAATTACAGATTTGAAATAAAGATACATGAACCAATTATTTGATTTGACAGGAAAGGTTGCTCTGATTACCGGTGGCACCCACGGGCTCGGCATGGCGATGGCTATGGGGCTGGGTAAAGCGGGGGCTACATTGGTGATCAACGGGCATTCTTCTCAGGAAAAGATTGACAAAGCCCTGGAAGCCTACCGGGCGGAGGGCATCACTGCGCACGGCTACCTGTTTGATGTGACACAGGAGGCAGCGGTAAAGGATAGCGTTGCCCAAATTGAATCAGAGGTGGGGCCTATCGATATTCTCGTCAATAACGCCGGGATCATCAAGCGCATTCCGCTCGTTGAGATGAGCGTGGAGGAATGGGATCAGGTGATCCGTACCGACCTGACGGGCGTGTTTATCATGTCGAAGCACGTCGTGAAAGGCATGATGGAGCGCGGTTCGGGCAAGATCATCAACATCTGTTCCATGATGAGCGAGCTGGGAAGAAACACTGTGGGGGCCTACGCGGCAGCCAAAGGCGGCCTGAAAATGCTCACGCAAAATATGGCGACCGAATGGGCAAAGCACAACATTCAGGTTAATGGCATCGGGCCGGGCTACTTTGCGACCAGCCAAACGGCGCCCATCCGGGTAGACGGGCATCCGTTCAATGATTTTATCATTCAGCGTACGCCCGCCGGGCGTTGGGGCGATCCGGAAGACCTGGCCGGCACGGCCGTTTTTCTCGCAGCCCCGGCCAGTGATTTCATCAACGGGCAGGTGATTTACGTAGATGGCGGCATTTTGGCCACCATCGGGCGGCCTGCTAACGAGGCTTAGGCTAACTTTTAAAGAACTGTTTTAAAAACCAATCGGGTATCCGGCGCAGCTTCGTCCACTGCAAAAGGGTACCCGATTGTCGTTTGGGCGGGTTGAGATTCCAACTGAGCAAGGTAACGGCCGCAGAAGCCCCGGAAAGTGGCCTGCCCCTTTTCGTCGGTAGTCACTGTGGTCCGGGTTGTCCAGTCCTCGTGTATGCGTTGGCGTACCTTTTCGTACAGCGGTTTCAGGGTGTGGCCGGAACCTAAGCCCGGCCGGAAACGGGTCGCCATCCCCATGAAACCCCAGAAGTAAAAGGATTCCACTGCGGGGTGGCCAAATGCTACCGTCAGGTAGTCCATAACGTACTGATCGCGAAGTGCTTCCGCTTCTTCCTCTGTTAAATCTGCACGAGTTTTTGTTTCGCCCAGTGAGCGCCATTCTTCGGAAGACAGGATTTTTGCTTCCTGTCCGCCGGGCATCAGGCTTTTGGTGTGGGCCCAAAACTCTGTAATACTAAGGGGCAGCCCGGCAGCCGCCATCTGATCGTACAGCTCGGCCTGTTCCGATGGGTTCAGCCAGCCGGTATGGCTTTGCAGCCCCAGGGTATTGGGTGAGTAACCGGCATCCTGTAGCCGTTCCACGAGCTCAAGGTAGCGTTTGCGTTGGCGCTGAGTGGTTACTGCTTCCCCGTGCTGATCCTGCAGCCCCGGTTTGTTGACCACCCCAATGCCGTAGTCGTTGATGACAAATTTTGCGCCAGGCGATTCTTCCCGGCCCCAGCGGATTACGTTGGAAATGTAATCTACGAGGTTGTCCATGCTTTCGGTATAAGGCCAGGTCCGGTTGAGCAAATTCTTTGGTGCCGGTTCCCAAAGCGCTTCATTGACCGCATCCCATAGTTTTACTTTTCCATCGTATCGGGCGGTTAGGTTGCGCACCCGGACCTCCACAAACTTCATAAAAGTCTCCGGGTCATACTTCTTTGCCCACTCCGGCACGGCTTTCGGGATGGACCAAAACAGGGGGTGCCCTTTGGCGGTGAGCCCGTTGGCATTCGCCCAGTTGACGGATTCCTCAAAGCTTTCCAGCTTCAGGTCGCCCTGAAAGTCCATCGTCTTGGTACCATAAGTGCGGGGGCGCTCCGTCCAGTAAACGGTGGTGTTCAGGCTGTTGAAGACGTCCTTAAAGCGCTTCCGGTAGTATTCCAGGCGGGTTGCCTGGCTTTGTCCTGCCCGGAACATATTGCTCATGGCCCAGTTGTTGTCCCCAAACAGGAACTGATGCTGTAACTGCGCAATGTCTACCTTCCGGTTGGTCAGGGGCTGCCCCCAGCGGTCGAGAAAGGTGAGGGTGGCCGGGCGTTTGCGGATTTGATCAATATTGGCCCGTGCCCGTTCCAATGCGCTTTTGGAAGGGTGTTGGAAAAGAGCTGGGCTATATTCCTGACGGTAGTTGGATGCCATAGCGGGCAGAGGGGCTCCTAAAGTGGCCGCACCCAGCCCGATACGGGATAATTGCCTGACAAAGGATCGGCGGTTCAGCGGCATAAGGATTATTTTCTTTGCAAGACTCTCACTTCGTAGGGCGCCAGTTCCTGCCCGGCGCTATAGGATTTGCCGGTCAGGATATCGGTATACTTTCCTTTGGGCAGTTCGATGGTTTTGGGCTCGGCAGTGATGTTATCGAGGATGAAACCTTCCTGTTTGCTGCCTTTCCTATGCACAACGAGCGGCCCGGCATCTCCTGTGGCGAGGGGCTCAATACCTTGTTCCTTAGCGTAGTGGCGCAGCAATTGCCCTAAATGCTCACGGCCGGGATCGGTGCCCAGCAGAACAACCTTGCCTTTGCCCACCGTATTCTCGATGATAGCGGCTTCTTTGGCGTGCATACCGTTAAGGTAGGTGGCAATGACCCGGCCATCCTCAGAGGATAAGGCTTCAGACCAAAGCCCGGCTTGCCCTTCCGGTAAGTCCAAAGGGACGTTGTAGGCCATTTTCAGGGGGACCTCTGCGGGGCGAAGCTTGGTGCCCACCGGTATGCGGCTATCGACTTCAATGCCAGACCATTCTGCAATATCGCCCATGGCATGATCGGTGAAGGAAGTCCAGTATTCCGTCCGGTAGCCAGTCATGGGCCCGAGGATAAGCGTACCGCCATTTTCCACCCAGGTTTTGAGGCGGGCGCGGTGGTCATCGGAAATCATAGGCAGCAGCGGAAGGTAGAGTAATTTATAACCTTTAAGGTCGGCGCCGGGCATAAGTACGTCCCGGTGTAAGTGTTGATCCTGCAGGGCGAGGTAAAAGCGGTAGGTCCAGTCAGTATAATAGCGGATGTCATTGGCGTACTGCTCTATACGCAGGCCCATATCCGCTTCATGGTCATAGAAAATACCGATTTCTGCCGGGGTGACGGGGGCATGGAGCAGGAAGTCGCTGCTTTTTTGCAGGTCAGCGCCCAGTTGCTTCAAGTCGTCGTAGTTGGCCACCGGTTTGCCCCAGGCATTGAGGATAGAGCCGTGCGGCATCTCCTGCCCGGCCCGGTGCTGCCGCCACAGCCAGAAGATGGCGCCCTGCCCGCCAAGGGCGTAGTTCATCCACAGGGCAGCGTGCATACTGCCATCCGGTTGGTGGAGGAACCAGGTTTTGCCTTCTTTGCCCCCACCGGAGTTATTAGGGGCGGTTTCGAAGAGCCAGTGCATGCCTTTCTTATAGCCCCGCATGCGGTCGTAATTGCTCAGCACCCGGTCGTAGGCCTCAAAGCTGTGGTAGTTGTTGACTGCCATAAAGTCGAGGTCCTCAAACAGGTCTTCATAGTTCGTGGCCTGCCCGGGCATGGAATCGTGGGTGATGGGCCGGTCAGAGTATTTACGGATTGCAGCTAGCTGTATGGCCTGAAAGTTAACTATAGACTCGCTTTGGAAGCGCTTCCACTCCAGTTGCAGGCTGGGATGGTGCCAGGTCCAGCTACGGGGCAAGGGGATTTGATCAAACCGCTGATAAGTCTGGCTCCACAGGTCGGTGGCCCAGATTTGGTTGAGGTTTTCAATGGTGCCGTACTTTTCACGCAGCCAGTTTTGGAACATAACTTTGGTGGAGGTGCTGTAGTCGGGCTTCATGCTTAGCTCATTGTCCGTTTGCCAGGCAAGGAGTGCCGGGTGGTCGCCCAGGGCTTTAGCCATTTCGGTGACGATGCGGACGACGTAGTGCTGGTACACCTGATTGTTGTAATCGTAGCTTTTGCGGGCACCATGGTACTTCCGGCGGCCGTCTTCATCGAGCTGCCCGATCTCCGGGTGCTTTTCCCACAGCCAGGCGGGTGGGGTAGCCGTTGGCGTGCCGAGGATGACGGAGATGCCATTCTCGTGCAGTTCGTCCATGATACTGCGCAGCCATTCAAAGTCGTACTCGCCTTCCCGGGGCTCCATTTTTGACCAGGAGAATTCGGCCATACGGACCACATTCATGGAAAGTTCCTTCATGTGTTGTATGTCCTTGGAGACGCTTTCCCGGGGCCAGGTTTCCGGATAGTAAGACGCGCCGTAGTAAATCTTATCGGCGGGCAGGGCAGGCGCATTAGTTTGCCCTTTTAAAAGTACCGAAAAACAGCAGCCGGCGGCCACCAGGCTGCAGAATAAATAGAATCTGAGCATGTTTGATCCGTTTACGGTAAGGAGGCTTGCCAGGCGCGGCCGTAACCAGCTGGCCTGCCTTACCCGTTTCGCTGCGTAGACTCCCGGGGGATGAGTTGGGTGTCCAGGATAATCTTCTGGTGGATATAATCCTCCTTTTGCTCGGTGTTGATCTCCTCCACCAGTTTTTGCACCGCCAGCCGGCCCATGTCTTTACTGGGCTGGCGCACTGAAGAAACCGAAGGCTTCATAAAGGCAGAGAAAGGCTCCTCGGAAAAGCCCAGCACACCGAGTTGCCGGGGTACGGCTATGCCAATTTCTTTGGCGTAGGCGATGGTGCTGATGGCGGTCAGGTTGTTGGCGGTAAAAATGGCGTTGGGCAGGTGTTCCAGGTGCAGCAGTTTACCAGCCAGGCGGGTGCCCTCTTCGTAGGTTAGGTTGTCAGAATATTGTATCCAATCTTCATTGAGCTCCAGGCCCGCCTCCTGAACTGCCCGTCTGAAGCCCCGTAGGCGGTCCATATAGAGCAGCTGTTTGATGGGCCCGGATACGTAGGCGATTTTGTCGTACCCTTGCTGAATCAGGTGGTGGGTCGCCTCGAAAGCAGCTTGGTAGTCATCGATCACAATTTTGGTGGTCGACTTTAAATCGTTGGTAACCCGGTCTACTAGGACTACGGAAATGCCCTGCCGTTTTGCCTTTTCAAAATGGGCGAAATTCTCTGTTTCGAGCGACAAAGTAGCTATGATGCCAGCTACCCGGCTGGAAATCAGGGTGTTGATGTAGGTTTGTTCCCGTTTGTAGGAGTTATTGGTTTGGCAAATAATGACCGAATACCCCATGGCGAATGCGGTCTCCTCAATGTTGTGGACGAGGGAAGAGAGGAACTCCCGGTTGAG
>CAZNSK010000078.1:0-28873 GCA_964575505.1 uncultured Phaeodactylibacter sp. | reverse complement strand
AAAATGGCTATGCCTATTTTCATAGGGACAGCCATTTTCCATCAAGGGGCAACAGGAATTACGAACTACTGCGGTACGATACCGCCGCAGCCATTATTCCAGTTTTTCTTTTTCCCCTTTTTACCACCGACGATCTTTTTCATGTCCTCTTTCTTGATCGACTTGATGTCTTTCTTGATGTCATCGAGGTTTTTCTTTGATCTTCCCATAGTAAGTTAATTTTCGTGCAGGGAGTAATTTGCAGAAGCTACTTTACCAAATGCACAACCATAAAAGTATAAAAACAATCCAATGCACCGAAGCATTGTGGCCACAAGCTTGATATATTTTTATCATGCATAAATGGCTTTTTCCATATCAATTGTTATTCATACCCTTCTAGCAGCGGGTACTTTTGCGTCTGCAATCGTTGAATGCGTGTTTTATTTTAAAGCGGCGCTTGATTAGGCACAGCCTACAAAAGATAGAATGCGCTACCTGGTACTTTTAGCAGGTAGGCAATCCGTGTTGTTTAGGTTTGCAATTGGACAGTGTGAATGTACGACGGGGGCAGTTTACAAGCCCTCCTGTAGGCGCTTCATTTGTTCCATGAAGGCTGGCCGGCGGCGGCGGGAGACTTCAATCTGAATATCGTCATCCATAACGAGGTATCCCCCATCACCTTTTACGAATTTTCGCATAAAGTTTAGGTTGATCACGTGCCGTTTGTGGACTCGGTAGAAATTGAAGGGCGACAGCAAGTCTTCGTAGGCCTTGATGGTCTTGGAAGCTGTAATGCGCTCCCCGCTTTTCAGGAAAATATGTGTGTAGTTATCTTCTGCTTCGAACCGGACGATATCAGCTATATTTACGAAATAGATGCCGTCCAAAGCAGAGATGCTCATCTTAGTGAAAACGTTTGGATTATTGTAGTAACTGTTGAATAGGTCTAGCCGTTTTTCTACTTCCGATTTTTGGCGCAAATTGATGCGGGCAACCGCATCGCGCAGCGCGTCCGGGTCAATGGGTTTTAGAATATAGCCAATGGAGCTGTATTCGCAGGCCTTAATGGCGTATTCTTCGTAAGCCGTCACGAAGATCACCTCGAAATTGATGGGGCGGACCCGGTTGAGCAGCTGGAAGACCAAGCCGTCAGGCAAGCTGATATCCAGGAAAGCTACATCCGGTGAGGCTGCTTCGAGCAACGCTACTCCTTCACTGATTGTACCTGCATCTCCGACGACCTCAATCTGAGGGCAGTTTTCCTTAAGCAGGTTTTTAAGGTTATTCAGCCCTTTGGCTTCATCTTCTATGATTATGGCTTTGAACAAGGCGCTCCCGATTTAAAAGGTTAAAATACCATCAAATCCAATATCACAACATCTAATATACAACTATTTCTCATTAATTGCCAAACGGAGGCAGGAATGATCAGTTGTACCGTTGCGGAGTTGGACAAATCCGGCAAACAGGTTATCTCCATTATAATAGACGTAAACCCTTTAATTAGGTTTCGAAATTTGAAGCCAATTCTATGGGCTACGTATATCACAGCAGCATTACAATGCTACGCGCTAAAAGTAATGCTAACTCTTTGAAGCACAAAGATAAATTAAAACTTTCTCAATATAAAAAAATTATTGCAACTATTGCCGGTTGCTGCGCTGTTCCCCTTCGCGCGCGCTTCCTCCAAGCGGCACCAAGTTTTTGGCACGAAATTGCCCCGGATACCCAGCCATCCTTATCTTTGGCATAAACCCTTACCCCTTAAGCGCATAATGCTAAACTCATGACCCGTCCGCAAGAAAAAAACCTGAGAGCACGCCTGCACGAAATCATTTTTGAGGCCGACACCCCGGCCGGCAAAACGTTTGATGTAGTACTGCTGATATTGATCGCCGCCAGTGTGCTGACCGTCATGCTGGAAAGCGTAGAACCCCTTCAGCAAAAATACGCGGCTGCATTTTCGGCCATCGAATGGGTATTTACTGTTTTTTTCACGATTGAGTATTTGCTCAGGCTCTACTGTGTGTTCCGCCCCCTCAAGTACGCTGTGAGCTTTTTCGGTATCGTCGACTTGTTGGCGGTGCTCCCTTCCTACCTGGCTTTAGTCCTGCCCACCGCTCAGTACTTTCTGATCATACGCGCCTTCCGGCTCATCCGTATCTTCCGGATCTTCAAAATGGCCCACTTTATTTCGGAGGGCGACATCATCATACAAGCTCTCCGGGCCAGCCGGACCAAAATTACGGTATTTCTTACATTCGTTACCTTGCTCGTTATCATCATCGGGGCACTGATGTATCTGATTGAAGGGGGGAGCAACGACCGGTTTTCGAGCATACCAAGAGGCGTTTATTGGTCAGTGGTCACGCTGACGACGGTGGGTTACGGCGATATTACGCCGACTACGGACGTCGGGCAGTTCATCTCGGCCATCGTCATGATAATGGGGTATGCGATTATCGCCGTGCCTACGGGCATTGTTTCGGCGGAATTCGTACAGGAAGCCAAGAAGCTAAACACCAATACGCAGGCCTGCCGTTATTGTGGACTGGAAGGGCACGCCAATGATGCGGTGTACTGCAAGTACTGCGGAGAGCAGCTGAACCCTTAGCAGAAACGGTGCCCGCCGGGCCGCACTAGCGCACGATGAGCACGGGGATGTGAAATTCAAACTTCAGCAGCTGAATGGCTGTACTGCCCAGCAGCATGGCCGGTATATTGCTCCTGCCCTTCGACCCCAACACGACCAGGTCTTTGTTTTCCTGAATGGCAAAATCGTAAACGGCCTGAGCAATGCTGCGGTCTTCGCTGTAGGTGAAGGTGCAGGTCACTTCCCGCAGCTCGCCCGGCAGGTTGTTTCTAAATTTCCGGTACAGCTCCTCGGCTTCCTCTTCCATAGATTTCCGGAAGCCCTGCACCGGGATGAAGGGGAAGTAGTGCATAGGGATGGTATATACATGCTGGCAGGAAAGGGCACCATCCGTTGCTGTTGCAATACATTGTGCCGTGATCAGGGCTCGTTTGGAAGCAGTGGAGAAATCCGTTGGCACCAGCACCCGGCCCAGCCGGTGGGGTGCTGTTTCCGGCAAGGCCATCAAATCGGTTTTGAACGCCTGCTGCCGCAGCAGCTTTTCCGCAATCAAGCCAGAGCCGGAATAAGACAGCTTCTTGCCCACGAGGACCAGGTCAACTTGCTGGCTATTGACCAGGCGGGTAATTTCCTGAGCAGTTGCATTATCCTGCGTGATGACCAGCTCCCAATCGACCGAATCGTGACCCTTGTGGAAAAAATGCTCCTGAATCTGCTCTTCAACTTCTTCCCCAATAAGGTCAGACAACGGCCGGTCGAGCTCCTCCATAAGGCTTTCCGCCTCATCCGGATAATCAAAACGAATATTGTGGTGAAAGATGACGTGCTCAATATCCGGCAGGGTGCCGGCTAGAAAACGGGCGTACCGCATCATCACCTGGTCCATTCCCGTGAGGTCGAGGGCAATCAATAGTTTTCGGTAACCTTTCATAAGTTAATCGACTTTGTTTTTTTGTTGCCGTTTGGCAATTAAGTCAGCGAGTACCTGCCGGTAAGACTCCCTGGCTTTGTGCTGCTCCTGTTCTTGCAATTCGTAATACTCTTCCACCAAGCCTTTGTACAAGCTGTAGCACATCACAAACAACAGCAGCGTAAAGGGCAAGCCAGTCGATATGGCTGCGGTTTGCAGTGCCTTTAGCCCACCGCCTAGCAACAGCGTAGCCGCCACAGCCCCTTCAGAGACCGCCCAGAAGATGCGCTGCCCAACCGGGGCGTCCAATTTCCCGCCACTTGTGATGCTATCGATGACCAGCGAGCCGCTGTCTGAAGAAGTTACAAAGAAACTAGTGACCAGGGTAATCCCGACGATGGAAGTCACAAAGCCCAAAGGGTATTGTTCCAACATCACGAAGAGTGCCGTAGCAATATTTTCATTTACTGCTTCTGCAATTTGCCCGATCCCATTCAGCTCCAGAAACAAAGCAGAGCCGCCAAACACAGACATCCACAAAAAAGTCAGGAGGGAAGGGACCAGCAACACGCCCAGGAAGAACTCCCGAACGGTGCGCCCTTTGGAGACGCGGGCAATAAACATGCCGACAAATGGCGACCAGGAAATCCACCAGGCCCAGTAAAACACAGACCAGTCGTGCTGCCAGGTCGTACCGGCATAGCTTTCCGTCCATGCTCCGATTGATACCAGTTCCTGAAGGTAAGCCCCCGTATTCTGAATAAAGGAATCCAGCAAAAAAACCGTAGGGCCGAGAATAAGCATACCAATGAGGAAGACCAGGCCCAGCCGCATATTCAGCTCACTCAGTACCCGTACGCCTTTGTCGAGCCCCAGCACCACCGAGATCGTTGCGGCCCCGGTAATAACAGTGATCAGCACCACCTGCATAATTTTCGTATCTGGTGTGCCAAACAAATGGGCCAGCCCGGCAGAAACTTGCTGCACGCCAAAGCCCAGAGAGGTCGCCAACCCGAAAAGCGTAGCTACCACAGCTACCACATCGATGACGCTGCCGATTGGCCCGTGGATACGATCGCCCAAAAGCGGATAAAACACAGAGCGCAGCGTCAGCGGCAGCTTTTTGTTGAAAGTAAAAAAAGCCAGTGACATCCCCACGATAGCATAAATCGCCCAGGCGTGCAGGCCATAGTGCAAAAAGGTAAACTTCATAGCATCCTGAGCCGCCTTCACCTCATCGGTGCCACTGCGCGGCGGGTTGGAATAATGCAGAATGGGCTCCGCCACACTAAAGAATAACAGGCCGATACCCATGCCCGCCGAAAACAGCATGGCAAACCAGGCAAAAGTGCTGAAATCAGGCTTAGCCTTAGGCCCGCCCAGGCGTATTTTCCCCATCTTGCTGAACGCGAAGTACAAAGAGAAAGCCAGAAAGACGTTAACAGCCAGAACCAGCAGCCAGCCGGCGTTGGTAGTTATCCCCGCCGTCGTGCTTGCAAAAATGGCCTCCATAGGCTCGCCTATGCTCAGGGTTAGCCCAATAAATATCAGGATAATAACCGCAGAGGGATAAAACACCGGGGCGTGAATATCGAAGTATTTTTTAGACATAAGTCCGAAGTTACAATTTAATAAGGTATGCCAAAAATACAAGTGTGCCACCCCTGCCTGGAGGTGGCACACTCAATTTGTCGCTATTTGTCAATCAACAAGGCTTACTGTACCAGCCACATAACGGCGTTCTGCGAGTTAGACCCGCCGAGGCGGTCTACGGCAGCGTTGTAGTTCGTTGCGTTCAGGCTGATTTCCTCACCGGGGTACAAAAACCGCAGCGGCAATTCATCGTCGTTGACATTAGAACAGGGCGGGTCCAGGAATGGGATGCCGTCCCAGCTCATGCCGCTTTCGAAGTACCAGCGGCGCAACTCGAAGTAAGGCTGCAAGCCGTGGAAGAATAAAGCGACCCATTTCTGCTCCCAGATATCGGTCACCTTATCGTAGGCTACGCCTGAGTTGTCGTAGAAGTCGCTGAAAGAAGACCACTGCGTAGTGCCGAGGTCTACCTGATGGTATTCCATTGAAGCCTGAATGCCATCGCGGTAGTGCGTCTCGGGATCGTCGGAGGTCCAGCCGCGGGCAGCTGCTTCTGCCAACAGGAATTCCAGTTCGGCGTAAGTCATGATGATGCCGTCCGCAATATCGATGCCCAGTTCACTGGCCGTCGTTTGTGAGGCATCCACATAGTAAGCAGCGCCTAAACGGGACCCGGTCTTATTGCAGTTTTCCGTGTTGTTGCCATTATCTGCACCGTTGAAGGTCCCCTCCGGCGTGTAGAGGTCATTGTCCGGGCGGGCGTAGCGGAACAAACGGGGGTCATCATAGCTTTCGAAGTGGTTGAGCATCGTCGTGCTCAGCGCCACCGCATCAAAGTCGCCGGTCTTCAGCGGAATCAATGGGAACTGATTGGGGAAGCTGCCAAGGTATTCCAGGGCTGCATTATCGTCATTGCCTTCCATAATCTCACCAGCGGCGGCAATGCTCGCGAATTGCTCCGGCGCATTGTCCAGTTGGTTGTGCGCCAGCATAAGCAAACGCAAGCGGAGCGAATTGGCCAGCTTCCGCCACTTGGAGGCATCGTTGTTGAAAATCAGGTCGCCGGAGATAGAACCGCCGCTGCCAGGGGCAAGCAGGTTGCTGGCCCGTTCCAGCTCGCTCAGCAAGTCGGCGTAAATCTCTGGCTGAGGGTCATAAACCGGGGTGAAATTATCCTCAATCCCGCGGACGGCCTCAAAGTAGGGGATATCTCCGTATGCATTAGTCAGTACAGAGAATATCCAGCTGCGCATGACGACCGCCACACCTTCCAGGTGGGCATTGCCATTTTCAAGCGCAATATCCTCTACCGCATAGACATCCGTTAGGCTTTCGTAGAACCCTTCCCACACCGTGGGGAAAGCATTCCAGTTGTAGGCGTCTACCTCATTACGGAGGGTTTTTGTGGAAAGCTGAGCGATGTTGTTGCCCAAAAGGAAGGACTCTTCCACCGCTGTGTTTACACTATTGCGGATTGCAGAAGCCAGCAGCACGTCGGGTGATACCGTCGTGGGCTCGTTTGGATTCTCGTTGAACTCGTCGAATTGGTCACAGGACGGCAGCATGAGCGCGGCCAGGAGCGCGACGAGTGTTATAGATTTGAATATTTTCATAAATGTCTTTTTGTCTTGAACAAATTTTGGGGAAGCCAGGGCTTCCCCTTAAAAATGATTTCAAGTGATCACTTTAGAAGCCAAGGTTGAGTGATACACCAAAGCTTCTGACGGAGGGCAGCTGTGTACTCTCAAAGCCGTTCACAAACAAGCCGTTCCGGATAGAGTAAGTCTCCGGGTCAATAGAAGGCACGTTGGTAAACAACAAGAGGTTGCGGCCAACCAAGGAGATGCTGGCATTGGCGATGCCCGCCGATTGCAGCACGCTATTCGGGATTCGGTAAGACAGGCTCACTTCCCGCAGTTTTACATAAGTGGCATCGTAGGTAGCCGCTTCGATATTATCGCGGTTGAAACCATTGCCGTAGTAGTTGTAGAAGTAACCCGTATAGCCGGCGCCTCCTGGCTCTACAGCCACATCGTTAGGCACATACTCTGGATTTTCTTCCGTTCCGATGTTTTTCACACCTGGCCCGATAATGCCGCCTTCCTGTTCAAGCGTATATACCGGATCGCCGTTGGCATCGTAGTCCACGCTGTATACGGTCCGGCCCTCTGTAGTCAGGAGGTCGAGATTCGGGTCATCTTCGTTGGTGATGGTACCACCGGTATTCATCAGCGCGTGGGTACGGGAATAGATATTGCCGCCAACCTGGCCATCAAACAGGAACCCAAAGCTGATATTGCCGAAGTTCAGGGTGTTGTAAATACCAATGCGGGCGTCCGGCTGGAAAGAACCTGCAGACACCTTCTCTTCCGTCAGCAGCGGCAAGCCGTTCTCGTGGATGATCTGGCCATCGTACTGACCTCCTTCTACACGCTGGAAACCAAGGCCGTAAAGCTGGCCAAGCAATTCCCCTTCTTCGGCAACGTATTCGAGGTCGGCACCGCCTTCATCACCGGGGAACACGTCCGCAATAATGCTGTAGCGGCCGCCGGAAATGATATCTGGCAAGCTTTCCACGATGGCGCGGTTGTGGCCCACATTAAGGGTAACATCCCAGCTGAAGTTGCGGCGCTTGACCGGTGTGGCGCTCAACATCAGCTCAATACCTTCGTTGCGGATTTCACCACCGTTGGTCAGGCTGAAGTCATAACCACTGGTAGCAGCTACCGGCAGGAAGATGACCTGGTCAAAGCTGAGCATGTTGTAGTAGGTTGCGTCGAGGCGCAGGCGGTCGTTGAGGAAACGGATATCGATACCGGCTTCGATCGCACGGGTACGCTCGTTGGTCAGGTCCGGGTCAGCTACTGTGCGGTTGGTAGTGAATACAGAAGTACCGCCAAATGCTGCCCGTGGGGTAAAGGTATTACCGAAGGAGTACGGAGGCGCGCCATTACCTACTTCAGCGTAGGCACCTTTCAGCTTCAGGAAGGAAAGGGAAGAGTTCGCACCCAGGTTGAGCTTCTCGCTCAGCACGGCGCTCAGAGACACCGACGGGTACAGAAAATCGTAGTCAGACTCGTCGATACCAAGCTCCGGATTCACCAGTGTACTGTTCCAGTCCTGACGCAGAGAAGCATCGAGGTACAGGAAATTATCGTAAGATACCGTTGCAATACCAAACAAGCTGTTGATACCGGTCCGGGTCTTTTGAGACTCGACCAGCACGCCGGAACGCGCGTTGGCCAGGGTGTAGATGCTCTCGTCCGTACCAAAAAACTTCAGCTCGGGGTTGTTAGCCACCAGGAAGTTGGCATCCTGGCGCATGATATTACCCCCGATTTTGATATCCAGGTCAAAAAGCGAGTTGTCGGTCCGGTCAGTGTGGTAGCCAATAATGGCTTCGGCATTAGTCTCTGAAAAGCTGATTTCGTCCTCGCGGTAGCTACCGTTCTCACCGGGAGTCGCTTTGGTAGAAGGTGCCCGGCGGTACTGCCGCTCGTCATCCACGATATCTGCACCGTAGCGCAGGCGGATATCGAAATTATCGCTCAATTCATAAGACACTTGCAGGTTACCAATGATCCGGTTGCTGGAGAAGCTGTTGGTATTTTCGTTAGCAACGAACCAGGGATTGTTGACCCAAAGGTCTTCCACATAGCGTTGCTGTACACCTTCCAGACCAGGCTCCCAGTAGTCGCGCAGGTCACCAATTTCAACCTGACGGGGGTACCACAGCCATCCGTACATAACGGAGGAAGACTCGTCGTAACCCGAGTTCGGGACGTTGTCAGAACCGGAGCGCACGTACATGGAATTCAGGCGCACCTTCAGCCGGTCGTCAAAGAAACGGCGGCCGATACTCGTCTGAAAAGTATTCCGCCTCAGGTTAGTATTGGGCACAATACCGCGGTTGGCTGTATTGGTGTAAGACAAGCGGAAGTCTCCCTGATCGGTATTGTTGTTAATTGCAACATTATTGATGCTGGAAACCCCGGTACGGAAAAAGTTGCGGATATTGTCCTCTGCCGGTGTGAAAGGAGCAAGCTCGCCATTGGAGTTGAACTGCTTGATGAGCTGCCCGTTCATGCGCGGGCCCCAGTTTTCACCGTAGGCTTCGTAGTATTCCTTCTCACCAATGTAGTTGGTACCGTCCAGGTAGCTGTATTTGCCACCGCCTCCGAAACCAAACTCGTTTTGGTAGTTCGGCAGCTTCAGGATGGTTTGTGCCATAGTCGTAGAGTTGATCTCTACGCCCCAGCCTTTCGCATCCTTACCGGTCTTGGTTTCGATGAGGATCACGCCATTGGCGGCTCGTGAACCATAAAGAGCGGATGCGGCCGGCCCCTTCAGTACGTTAATGGAGGCAATGTCGTCGGGGTTGACGATTTGGGCGGCGTTACCAAAGTCGATGGTTGTCGATCCGTTGAGGCCGTCGTCGAAGCTGTACAAATCATTCGTGATGGGGATACCGTTGACCACAAACAGCGGCTGATTGTTACCCAGCAGGGAAGCGGCTCCCCGGATATTGATGTTGGAGGAAGCGGTAGGCCCAGCGGAGCTCCCCGTTACATACACACCGGAAGCTTTACCTGCCAGCGCATTTGTGACGTTGACCGGCTTCACCTTTGCAATTTGATCTGCGCCCAGTTTCTGAACGGAATAGCCGAGTGCTTTTTCTTCCCGTTCGATACCGAGGGCGGTCACTACAACTTCGTCCAGCTCAATCTCTGAGCTCAGTGAAATATCGTAGACCTCCTTGCCCGCTTCCAACGGCATTTCCTTGGTTCCGAAACCGACGTAGGAAAAGACCAGGGTCTCGGCCTCCGGGGCTATTTTTAGCTCGTACGCGCCATTAAAGTCTGTAACCGTACCTTTGACGGTTTTCTTAACATAGACATTAGCACCGATAAGTGGCTCACCGTCCGTATCGGTTACGGTACCCCTTATGGTCCGGCCATCTTCCTGCGCCAATAACGAGCCGCTGAGCACGACTGCGAATAAAAGCGCCAGTAGACGGCGAGTCATTCGTAGAGTAAAATTCATATAAACTAGTGTTTAATTAAGAAAAAAAGCAAAAGCTCTTTTTGCCAAAAGGTGCAAAGTTAGAGCATTAAATTGTTTAAAAAACTTCTATTGCTTAATTTGAGCACAAAAATGGAAAATTAATGACAATAAATCACATAACTCTTTCACTTATCTTAGCATTAGCGCCATTTTTCCCACTTTTTTCACAAGAAAGCCCCCCGGTTGATGCAAATAATGACACTATCTCCGTAGGCATAAAGGAAGCACCCCCGTTTTTGTTCAAAAATAACTCAGGAGAATCGAAAGGAATAAGCATCTGGTTGTGGGAACAGATCGCTGAGGAGGCCGGCCTGGCTTTTCAATACCGGCCTCAGGACCTGGACGGCATCCTCTCGGGCCTGGAAGACAATACCCTGGATTTGGCGATCAACCCGCTTACAGTGACGAGCGGCCGCATTGAGCGTATTGATTTCACGCAACCCTTTTTTGTTTCTTCCTCAGCCATCGCAGTGCCAAGCAGCAGCGGCTGGAAAAGCACTTTGGCATTCATCAAAAAGTTTTTTTCGGCCAACTTCCTGAAAGCGATCTTCGTGCTGTTTGTCGTGATCTTTGTCTTTGGGTTCATCGCCTGGCTCTTTGAGCGCCGGGCCAACCCTGAGGAATTCCCCGGCGGCTGGAAAGGGCTATGGGAAGGCATTTGGTGGTCGGCTGTGACCATGACTACTGTAGGTTATGGCGACAAATCGCCCCGCTCTACCGGCGGGCGAGTCGTTGCCCTGGTCTGGATGTTCACCGCCATTATCATTATCTCGGGCCTGACGGCCAGTATTGCTTCTTCGCTTACCGTTACTCAACTCAGCAGCAATATCGAAAGCCTGGAGCAACTGCGGCAGTATGAGGTGGGCTCCGTAGCCGCTTCCGCCAGTCAAAATTTTCTGGAAGACAATTACGTAGCCTCTAACCCCTTCCCAAACGTACAAGCTGGCCTGGATGCCCTGGAAGCAGGCAAAATCGAAGCTTTTGTATACGATGAGCCCATCCTCCGGTACAAGATCCTCAGCGGGAACCGCCACAATCTACAGGTGCTGCCCTACCGGTTCAACACGCAGTACTACAGTTTCGGCTTGCCCAAAGGCAGCCCTTTGTCCGACAGGCTCAACCCTATCATGCTTGGCATTTTGGAGAGCAGCCGCTGGCAGGCTATCCTTTCTGAATACGACCTGAAGGAGAAGTAGTCTTTGCCCGGACAGTTGAGCGGATGGCATTGCACACGCTGCTAACATCAGGTGCCTGGGGATGTTATACGGTTGCCCCCACATTTAATTGCAAAACCCAATGCCCTATGCGCCCCTTAATTTATGCCATCCTCTTGTTATCCACCCTCCTGCCTTCCTGCAAGGTCAGTGACTACGCTTCTGATGCCAAACCCATCAAACACAATCTCTGGGACAGCCTCGTGCGGGAGCACGTCAACGAAGCCGGCCTTGTGGATTATCCGGGGTTTATAACTGATAGCACCCGCCTGAACGCCTACCTTGAGCTGCTGGGCGACCACCACCCTAATGATAAGCACTGGACACGGGATGAGCGGCTGGCTTACTGGATCAACGCCTATAATGCCTTTACCGTCAAGCTGATAGTGGATCATTATCCGGTGGAGAGTATCAAGGACATCAAAAACGGCATCCCCTTCGTCAATACCGTTTGGGATATCAAATTCATTGACATTGAGGGGCGCACTTATGACCTCAACAATATTGAGCATGGCATCATCCGACCCAAATTTGAAGAGCCCCGCATCCACTTCGCAGTAAATTGCGCTGCTCTCTCTTGCCCTAAGCTCGCAAACCGGGCGTATACGGCTGAGCAACTTGATGCGCAGCTGACCGAGGCGGCCAAATCCTTCCTGGCGGATGAACAAAAGAACGAGCTCCGCCCCGGCAAAGTCAAAATCTCGAAAATTTTCACTTGGTATCAGGGGGATTTCACAACGGAGGGCCGCAGCCTGATCGAGTACCTCAATCAATATGCCCCTATTGAAATACAAGAAGGCGCCACCATTGAATACCTGGATTACAGCTGGGCACTCAACGGCCAACGGTAATCAATCGGCAAGCCTGGCCAGCCCGGCTTTCGCCTTTTGGTGAAGGCCAACCCGGTATTCTTCCGGCCGTAGTGTGAGGCAACGTTCGTAAGCTTGCCGGGCATCCGCTTCGGCCCCTTGCCTTTCATAGATGATGCCCATCTGCAGGGCGGCATTGCAGGCGTAAAACCGCGGAGAACCAGCCCCCTTTTCTAAAGTCAGCTTATAGTGCTTGAGCGCTTCCCCGTACTGTTTCATGCCGTGCAGCAGCCGCCCAAGCCGGTAGTAATACTCGAGGTGATGGTCACCGGCAAAACTGCCGGCAGCCCGGGAGGAGAGCAGGCGATAGCCCTTTTCGAAGTAGCCCCCGTCGAACAGCAGGCGGGCGCGCAGCAGATGCAAGTCCGGCATTTGGCCACTTTGGGCCTCTTGTTCGGCGCTCTTATCGCCCCCTGCCACAGCGTGCCCATGAGCGATACAATTCAACATATGCCGGCGATAACCCGCCTCATTGCCGTTGAGCAAAGCCTGCCAGCCCAGTTTTTGGTAAGCCTCCTTAATGAAATTGCGCCCCTTGTAGCGCTGAAGGTAGCGCTGAAAGTGAGGGGCGGCGTCCTGGTCAAGCCGGCGCAGTTTAGCCAGCCCCAGCATGTAATCCAGATAGGGGAAATGAAAATAAACCCCGTCTTTGGGGTATCGCTGAAGCAACTGAATCGCCTGGTGATTCCTGCCGGTGCGCATCGCAATATTGGAGAGTATAAAGCAGTGCAGCGGGCTTTTTGCTGGCTGTAGCCCTGCCCTGCTCACCGCTGCCCAGGCGGCCTCTTCCTCGTTTTCCAGATGCAGCAGCAGAAAAGCGTACAGCACGTGGGTTTCCTGCTCAAAAACGAAGTCGTTTTGGCTCGCATAGTGCAGCACCGCTTCAATTTCCTTACGCCCCTGTTCAATCGTCCCTTCCAGCCCGCCGAGCAGCTTCACGCCCCATTTGTAGCTGTCTGGGATGGTGCCAACCATGGCGTGCAATATGCCCAGGTCTTTTTTATTTGGCATGAAATCCGGAAAAAGCGCTTCGTTTTCCATGAGGAGCTTATAGGCTTTACTCACTTCGTTGAAGGCCCCAAGGTAATCCTCGAAGCGCAAGCGGAGCAATGCCCACTGCAGCCGGATATCAGCTTGTACGAAGCGATAATAAGGGCTTGTGGCATCACCCATCTCAGCAATGGTAGCCAGCCGCCGGTCCCGCTTTGCCTTCAGTGTTTTGTAGGCCGCCTCTTCCTCTTCGATATACAGTTTAAAAAAGTCAATGTAGTTTTCAATGTGGTGGACGATGAGGTTATCGGGCTCCTGCAGGCGGACCTTAGCCAACAGGGCATAGGCTTCGCCAAACCGCAGCTGAGTCGCTTTGGCATAGGCCGTCCTAGCATCAGTGGTGAAATGGAAATATTTGTTGGCTGCGAGAGCGGCGGGCAAAGAAGCCAGAAGCAACAGCCCCGGGAACAAGATACGGATGAGGTGCATACAAGTAAAGTTGGGTTAAGCTTTCATCGTTGCGGTACCCGGCCATTATTGCTGCCCGGGCAAGCGGGGCGGCGGGCATACTGCCAACAAGCCCTGGCTGCCAACAATTGCTCAGCCAGGGCTTGTGTACAAAAAGGCAAGCGCTGTTACTAAGCAGCCTCCTGCTCTTCCCCGGTCACTTCGGCTGCAATCGCGTCATCTACCAAAATGCGGCTGCAGTGCTCGCAGGCAATGATTTTCTTCTGCATCGAAATTTCGAGTTGAAGCTGTGGCGGGATCATATTGAAACAACCGCCGCAGGCATTGCGCTCCACAGTCACCACCGCCAGTCCATTGCGGTAGTTGGAACGGGTACGGTCGTAGGCTTTAAGGAGCCGGTCTTCAATCTTCTTCCGGGCTTTCTCCGCTTGCTTGCGCAGCCGCTGCTCTTCTTTTTCCGTCTTCTTGATGATCTCTTCCAGCTCTACTTTTTTGGTTTTGAGGTCATTGGTCTTGACATCAAGGCGCTCCTGAGTGGCGGACAAGGTCTCCGCTTTGCGCTCTTTATCTTTTTCAATGCCCCGGATCTTCTTCTCGGAAAGCTGAATTTCCAGGTTTTGCATTTCCAGCTCCTTCATAAGGGCATCGTATTCCCGGTTGTTCTTCACGTTGTCGAGCTGTGTATTATAGCGCTCGATCAGGGCTTCCGCTTCCTTGATGTTGGCCCGGTGGCTGGATATTTCTTCATCGAAACCAGTAACTTGGCCTGTAAGGCGGTTGATACGCGTTTCCAGCCCGGCAATTTCATCCTCCAGGTCGCTCACCTCGATAGGGAGCTCCCCTTTGAGGATTTCAATTTCGCCAATTTTGGAATCAATGGTTTGGAGTTCGTACAAGTTCTTCAGCTTCTCCGCAACGGTGGGTTCTGCTGCCATTATATATCTAGATTTAAATGATGATCAGATGAAAACCTACTCAATACTACAAGTAATGAACGGGATTCGTTGTGACTTCCGTACAATAAGCCGCAAAATTACTAAATTTCTGAGATATAATCTCTTGCAGCAGCGCTATTGTAAATTGCTCGCTTTCGTAATGCCCGATATCAGCAATGATAATTTGCTGGTCGGCATCAAAAAATTCGTGGTATTTGTAGTCGGCCGTAACGAATACATCTGCGCCCTGCCCCTTGGCTGCGCCCAGCAGGAACCCGCCGGCACCGCCGCAGACCGCAACGGTCTTTACAGAACGGCCCAGGGTGGCCGTATGCCGGACCACATTTGCGCTCATCGACTCCTTGAGGTGCTTTAGGAAGGCTGCTGCCTTCATAGCCTTGGGCAAAGTGCCAATCATGCCTGAACCCACCACCGCGCTTTCGTTATCTACGCTCATGAGCTCATAGGGGAGGTCAAGGCCGGGCGTGCTTGCTTTCAGCGCGCGCAGCACGGCAGGCTGCACGCCTGTAGGGAAAAAGACCTCCAGCTTCACTTCAGCTCCGGTTTGATCGCCATTGGTGCCCACGCCCAGGGAGGCATAGCTCAGCCCCTCTTCCTGCTGCAAAGTGCCTGCCCCGGCAGCAAAAAGCCCTTTGCGGACCGCATCGCTATGCGCCGGGGGCACGTAGACGCTCAGTTTCTTCATCACTTTAGCCGGGGCCAGGATGCGGGTATCTTTCAACCCGATCCGCTCAGCAATTTTGGCATTGACGCCCTTGTGGTACACGCTGTCCAGGTTGGTGTGAATAGCGTAAATGGCAATGTCGTGCTTGACCGCTTTGATGACAACCCGCTCCACGTAGTTGCGGCCCGTCAGGCGCTTCAGCCCCTTAAAGACAATAGGGTGGTGGGCTACAATGAGGTTGCATTGCTTTTTAATGGCTTCTTCCACAATGGCCTCCGTGGAATCCAGGCAGCAGAGTACCCCAGTCACCTCGGCAGCAGAATCACCGGTGATGAGGCCGGCATTATCGTAGCCTGCCTGATAGACGGGCGGGGCAACTTGCTCCAGGAATTGTACAACGTCGCGTATTTGCATTAGGACTGATTTCTGATTTTTGCTTCAATTGAAGTCGTTGAGTATCCTTTAATATAAGGTAATACCTGCACTTCTCCGCCATTAGCCAGCACCGTATCTGCGCCAACGATGTCCGCGGCCTGGTAGTCTCCCCCTTTGACCAGCACATCGGGCAGCAGCAGTCTGATGAGCGCTGCAGGCGTATCCTCTTCAAAAGGCACCACCATATCTACAAACTGCAGGGCTGCCATTTGCCACAAGCGGGTTTTTTCGTCATTGATCGGCCGGCCAGGGCCCTTGAGGCGGCGCACAGAAGCCGCGGCGTTGAGCCCGATGACCAGGGCGTCGCCCATCGAGCGGGCCTGGGCAAGGTAACGGATATGGCCGTAGTGCAACAGATCGAAGCAGCCATTGGTAAATACGAGTTTCAAACCCGATTGTTTCCAGCGTTTGCACCGCGCTGCCGCGCTTTCCCAGTCCAGAATCTTTGCCCCGATTTGCTTAATCATAGTCATTGGGCGTTAGCGATAGCCACCGGCTCTTCCTTGGAGCTCTGCGGTTGGTAATTCCGGTTGATGACCGGCAGGAAAATCAAGGCCAGGATGCCAACCAATACATTGCAACCCAGTTGAATAGAGAAGAAAGCAATATTGGCCCAGGAAAAGCCGTCTTCTCCGCTAATGCCGTACATCATGAGCGCCGTTTGGGCCAGGAAATGATAGGTCCCCATCCCCCCGGGGGAAGGGATCACCACACCCCAGCCGCCGAAAACAAAAACCGTCAGGGCCGCTACTGCAGGCAAGCCAGCCGTTGGCCCAAAGGCGAAAAAGCAGAGGTAGGTCATCATGTAGTACATGAACCAGATATTGATGCTGTGGAAGAGAAACAGCCAGGGCCGGTCCAGTTGCCGCACCGTTTGCAGGCCTTCCCAAAAGCCGAGGGCCAGATTCCGAATTTTTTGGTAGAGGACCGTTTTGGAGAGGGGCTTTCGGAAAATGTAAATCAGCCCCATGCCCGCCAGCCCAATTACTGCAGCAACCGCCATCAGGTTGCCCAGGTTGGCCAGTTTGCCGAAATCGGCTTTTTCATCAATGAACTGCAGTATCGTGTCAAACTCCAGCAGCAACGCCAAACCGGTGACCAACAGGATGCTGAATACGTCTATAATCCGGTCGACCACGATGGTGCCCATCACCTTCTCGAGCGGGATTTTTTCGTGCTGAGAAAGAGAGGCGCCCCGGACTACCTCGCCCAGCCGGGGCAAGCCAAGATTGGCAAAATACCCCAGCACCGTAGTCAACAGGGCATTGATAAAGCGCGGCGTATAGCCCATCGGCCGCAGCAGCATATTCCAGCGGATGGCCCGGCTCACATTACTGAACATAAAAGCCACGAGCACCATAAGCACCCAAAAGTAATTCGCCTCCTGAAAATCCACGATAACCTTCCGCAGCAAGCTACAGTCTTCGGCGGGGATGCCCTTCAGGGCGCATTCTTCCTGATAGGCAGCATTTTGGCTGCGGTACACCAAAAAAAGGATGCCCAGGCCGATGCCCAAAAACAGAAAAAACTTGAGAATATTAACAATTGTCTTTTTCAAGGGCTTAAGGGATAGTGGTTAGTAATGGCGGCAAATATAGGGGGCGAAAATAAAACCACAAAGTACTGGTTTTCAATCTCGCACTTCAACAATTCAATCGCTTTTTGGGTTTAAGCGGCGAATATACGTCGTAACCCATGAATATGCCACCAAAATTACTGCCAGCCTTGGGTTTCCTAACTACCTTGGGCCTCTTTTTTTCACCGATCGTTGAAGTGCAAGTTACCGGGCAAATCCCCCGTCAGTTGACCATCTACGGCACCTTCATCAGTGGTGATACGCAAAGCCTGAAGGGGGTGCTAATGGCCCAAAACCTGCAGTTTTACACCCTGATCCTGCTATTGCTGAGCTGGATCGGCGCTTTTTTCTCTTCCGCAAAGGGCCGGCTTGTGGCCCTTTCCTTCAGCGTTTTCATCATCAGCATGATCCCTGCCTGGATGATGGTATACGTAGAAGACATTATCAAGCATCAAATCAAGGGAGTGCTCGACCACCACTACGCCTACGGGATTGTCTTCGCCGTGGCGGGCCTGTTTTGCGCGACCTTCAGCATTGTAGGCACCAAGCAAGCCAGGCAGCAGCCTTCTGTGCAGCTTCTGGACCAAGACCTGTAATTTATCGGGAGTTAGCAGAGATTTTCTTGTTGAAAAGCAGTAAATTACGGTACTTTGCGGCGCAATCGATTATATCAAGCATACCTAAGTTCTGATGACCAAGCGAGTAATTCCCGTTGTAAACCTCTCCCATTTTATTGATGGCAGTGCTGCCAGCCGGTCTGCATTCGTAGAACAGCTTGGCCAGGCCTTTCACGAGATTGGCTTCGTTGGCGTGACCGGGCACGGCATTTCTGAACAGCTGATCGCTGACTTTTACAAAGCTTCCAAAGCCTTTTTTGCCCTGCCGAATGACGTGAAATCCAAATACGAAATCGCGGGTATGGCCGGACAGCGCGGGTATACCTCCTTCGGGAAAGAACACGCCAAACAGTCGGAGGTAGCCGACTTGAAAGAGTTTTTCCAAATCGGGCAGGAAGTCCCAGCGAGTGACCCCGACAAAGCGGCCTACCCGGATAATGTGCACGTAGCCGAAATGCCCGAATTTACGCAACTGGGGATTCAGCTCTACCAGGCCTTTGAAAAAGCGGGCGGGCAGTTGCTGCGAGCCATTGCTATCCACCTCGATCTGGAGGAAGACTACTTCGACCGCCACATTCAAAAAGGCAACAGCATACTGCGGGCCATTCATTACCCCCCCATCACGCAAGAACCGGAATCAGCGATCCGCGCCGAACAGCACGAGGATATCAACCTGATCACCCTGCTTGTGGGGGCTTCGGCCGGCGGCTTGCAGCTCCTCAATAAGGAAGGAGAATGGCTGCCTGTAATGCCCGAAGAAAATGAGATTGTCATCAATGTAGGTGATATGCTGCAGCGGTTGACCAACAACTACCTGCGGTCTACCACGCACCGGGTCGTCAACCCGCCGCGGTCAGAATGGCATTTGCCCCGCTTGTCCATCCCGTTTTTCCTGCACCCCAAAGCAGAGATGGACCTCAGCGCACTGGACAAATGCATCACCAACGACCGGCCCCTTCAGTACGAACCTATCACTGCGGGGGCCTACCTGGACGAACGGCTGCGGGAAATCGGGCTAAAGCAATAAAATCGGTTACTTTCACTAAACCTTAACTCCTTATTACGGTCTGATGACGTAAATCAACTTGATAAGGTCGGCCTAATGATGTAATTTTGCAGTAATTAAATTTTACCATTATGGAAAACACATTGTTGTTCAACTTCTTTGGCCCGGAAATGCTGGTGGTCCTGTTTGCCATTCTCCTGCTTTTCGGCGGCAAGAAAATCCCTGAGCTGATGCGCGGCATCGGCAAAGGTATACGGGAGTTTAACACAGCCCGTTCCTCCCTTGAGAGTGAATTAAAAGAGGGCATGAAAGATGCGGAGCGCAAAGAAGCCGAACAAAAAGAAAACAGCAACGCATAAAATCTGCGGTCCTATACTGCTTTAAAAGAAAAAAGCCAGCCGGAAGAATTCCAGCTGGCTTTTTTCACAGACGGCGGTAAGAGGGTGCTTTCCCCAGCCCGCTCCTTAAAACTACCGGCGGCCGAAAAGCCCGCCCAGCATTTTCATGCCAATATTGGCAACATCGTCGGCCACGCTGCCGTCACCGTCACTGTCCAGGAACTTCATCGCCATATCAATAGCCGGGTTATCTGTGTTCTGGCGTTCGGCAGAAACCGTACCGGACAACAAAGAGGCAATGCCAGCTACATCTAGGCCTTGCTGCTGCTTTGTTTTTCCAAGTGCGCCCATCACCACCGGAGCTAACATCGTCATCAACGACCCGGTCTTATTTGAATCCAGCCCGCTGAGTTTGCTGATCATCTGAATCGCGCCCCCTTGCTTGTTACCCAATACATGGTTGATAATGCCGGAACCGTTCAGCATACGGGTATGCTGATCCTGTGCCTGCTGCCCGCTGAGCATGCCCATTACGTCATCCAGGATGCTGCCGTCGTGGTCTTGCTCCAGTGCCTGATTGAGGGAACGGGCCCCCTCCGTAGTCTCTGCATTCTTGGCCAACGCCCCCATCAGTGTGTTGACGATGCCCGAAGCCGCAGCTGCCGTTTGTTCTTTATCTGCCCCACCGACTTGCTGGCTAAGTTGGTCAATCATGTTGTCGGAAAGGGTGCTTTGCAGAAGGCTCATCAAGTTTGCTTGCATGTTGTCTATTTTAGGTGAATATTTATGCTGTAAAATAAGGATTCTTTTTGGGGCGCTCAAGCCATCATACTATAAGGTGACGGCCGGCCGCCTTTGCGTGTGCTTCTTTCTAAAGACGCAAAATCCGCCTGGGGTCACATCAACTATCTCCGGCATGGCCTGTTTTTTAAATCACAATACCACCCAAATGATGTGGAGCGACCTCAAAAGTATCATCGCCTGGTTCCAAGGCACAGAGGAACCGGAAGAGCAGCCACAGGATAAAGGCATGGCCGGCCTGATGCGCCTGGTAGCCGCCAGTACTATGGCCAGCATCCGCCATGCGCAAGAGCGCCAGGGCGATGAGCCCTATGCTGCCGATGACGATCCATCCGCCCCCGCCCCTGCTACGCCCACTCTGGAAACGGCAGAAAAGCCGGTCCGCCACCACCCGCCCGGCCCTGCGGCTGACCCCCGGGCTGATGACCAGCAACCGCCTAAGGGCACCTAAATCTATTCCCCCGCTCCGTCAGCAGCAAATGCCCATACATCGGTACAGGTGTTAACGGGCCCTTTTGCTGACCGTAGCGTTAGTGTGGCCAAAACAACCTGATTGCTAAGCCGGCTTGCCAGCCACCACCACCACAATTTCCCCTTTGACTTTTGCCTGTGCCCCATAGTGCCCGATCAATTCTTCTAGGGTAGCAGTGCGGACCTCCTCGTGCACCTTAGTCAATTCCCGGGCCACACAGGCCAAACGGCCGCCCCCGCAGTGCTCACTGAGCTGAGACAGGCACTTAACGAGGCGGTAAGGCGACTCGTAAAGCACAAAGGTTTCGGTTAGTTCCGCGAGGTACTTCAGCCGTGTTTGCCGACCTTTCTTATGCGGCAAAAAACCCTCAAAGTAAAAGCGGTCGCAGGGGATGCCGGAAGCCACCAGAGCCGGCACAAATGCAGTAGGCCCGGGCAGGCAGGTGACAGGCACCCCGACTTGCATACAAGCCCGTGCCAGTAAAAACCCGGGGTCGGAAATACCCGGCATGCCCGCATCCGAAATCAAAGCCATTCGCGTGCCCCCTTCCAACTGGGTTACCAGATTGCCGGTAATTTGGTGCTCGTTGTGGGCATGGTAAGCCCGCAGAGGAGTATCGATTTCGTAATGGGCGAGCAGCTTCTTGGAGGTCCGGGTATCTTCTGCCAGAATGAGATCGGCCTCCCGGAGCAGCCGCAGCGCGCGTAGAGTGATGTCTTCCAGGTTGCCAATTGGTGTGGGGATGAGGTAAAGCATGGCCGTCGTTGTGAATCATCGTTAGGTAAGGTTCAGAAAAGGCAAGGCGCAGCAACACTCAGCTTGCCATTTGCCGGAAGGCTGAAACTACTTCCGTCTCAGCGGGCTTCATTGCCCCGGTTCGCCAAATGGCGAATGACGGAAAAAGTGACGTACAGCACTACTACCGCGGAAAAGGCGACCTCCTGCGTCAGGGCCAGCAATAACACCGCTATCGCGCCAAAGATAAATTTAATCTCATTGCCTGCCCATCCCAGGGATTTGAATTTAAGGGCAAACATTGGGATTTCCGCAACCAACAGGTAGGATTGCAAGGCGATGAGGCTGTACAACACCCAGGGGCTGGCTACGACCCAGGCCCCGGCTCCATAACTATCCAGAGCGTAGATGAGCATGAGGCCAGTGGTAAACATGGTGCTGGATGGCGTCGGCAATCCGATAAAGCCGTCAGTCTGGCGGGTATCCAGGTTGAACTTGGCCAGCCGTAAGCCCGAAAAGGCAGCCACTACAAAGCCCGGCACCGCCGCTGCTACCACGCTTTGTGCCCCGCCCTGCCCAAGCGCCAGAAGCAACAACTGATAATAGATGGCGCCAGGCACTACGCCAAAGGACACCGTGTCAGCGATTGAGTCGAGTTCTTTGCCCAACTCGGAGTGGACGCCCAGCAGCCTGGCTACCAGCCCATCCGCATAGTCAGCTGCCACAGCAGCGAGGATAAACCAAAAACCGGTTACGAAGGAACCATTAAGTATGCTGACCAGGGCACAACAGCCAAATACCAGGTTGAGCAAAGTGATCGCATTGGGGACGTTTTTCTTCAGCATAATGGCGCGAAGGTACGAAAATGCCCCCTGCCAAAGAAGCCGCAATGCCCAGCGGATTGCAGGAATCTGCAGCTGCCAAGCCAGCCTACAAACGAATATTTATTAACTTTCGGGAAAATCCAGAACCCGAGGCTATGAAAACAAACGCTTTCCTGCTCCTGCTGAGCCTGATGGGCACTTTGGCCACCGCGCAACCGGGCAATGATGACTGCTCCGCTGCTGTTGTGATTGAAGACCCTGTCAATTATTGCTCCGCTACAGGAGCCTTCACCACCATGATGGCTACCGAGGAGCCCGGCACCGGCCCTTCCTGCTTTTCACCGGATGGCGACGTGTGGTTCCGGTTCACCGCCATTGCGCCCTCGGTAAGCATCGCTGTGCTCGGTGGTTTTTTCAGCGGCCAGCTTTCCCAGCCCAGCATCGCCCTGTACACGGGCAGCTGCGGCAACCTTACAGAAGTAGACTGCCTGAACGGCACCGGGCTGGGGCTTTCCCTTCAGGAGATTTTTAATGGCCTCGCCCTGGGTACCACCTACTACGTACAGGTACAAGGGGCTATAGCCGGTACTTTTACACTTTGCCTCAACAACTACACCAGCGATATCCCGGCGGTTTCGGACTGCCCCGAAGCCGCTGTGCTGTGCAACCGGGAGCCCTTCGTTATCCCTCAGGTGGCCAATGCTGGAAACGACCCCACTGAGGCCGATGATGCCGCCTGCCTGAACATCGCCGGCACGCCAGTCGAGTCTTTCTCCACCTGGTTTGTCTGGACGGCTGCTGAGGCCGGCAGCCTCACGTTCTCCCTGGCCCCAATTAACGAGCCTGATGATCTCGATTTTGTTTTGTACGAATTTCCTAACGGGCCGGGCGACTGCTCGGGCAAAACGGTGCTGCGCTGTATGGCTTCCTCTTGTTTTGGGCCCACTGGGCTGCAGGAAGGGGCTACTGATATCTCTGAGCCGCCGGGTTGCAGTGCTGCGCAAGACAATTTCCTGGCCCCGCTGCAGATGGAAGCGGGCGTAACCTACGGGCTGATGGTCAACAACTTTTCCCAAACTACCATAGGCTTCCGCATGGAGTTCGGCGGCACGGGCAGCTTCTTCGGAGGCGAAGAGCGGCTTTCGGTAGCTTCACCGGAAATCTGCAAAGATAGCTTGCTAACCTTCACCGGCCTTAATCCGCCCGGCAGCCCCCCGGTTACGAACTGGGAATGGGAGTTTGGAGCCGGGGCGAGCCCGCTTTCAGCCAGCGGGCCGGGGCCGCATGAGGTCGCTTTCAATAATGCCGGCACCCAATTGGTCCTGCTTAGGGCCACAACAGCACAGGGGTGTATTTCTACCGAAATTGCCCCGATTGAAGTGATTTGCTGCACCGACAACTTCACCGTCGAATCCGATATATCGCCCCCCGGCTGTACCAGCAACGACGACGGCGCTATTGGCCTGCAAATAGAAAGCCCGGACGGGCCGCCCTTTACCCTGACCTGGGAAAATGGCTCAGCCGATAATCCGCGAACCGGCCTCAGCCCGGGCAGCTACAGCGTCACCATAACCGATTCCACGGGCTGCCAGACAGTGCGCGCCTATGGGCTAAGTGCCGTTGCCCCCTTTGAGTTTGATACCTTGTTTGCCTTGCCCAGTTGCGATGCGGGTACGGATGGCAGCATTACCCTGGAAACTACGGGCGGCCAATCCCCCTATCTCTACGCCTGGGAAGGTGGGGACTTTGATACACTCTCCACCCTGGAGGATTTGCCAGCAGGCCTTTATTCCGTTATCGTACAGGATGCGGTAGGCTGTACCGACACGCTTGACATCAGCCTGCAGGAGCTCCAGCTGATACTTGACCCCCAGGTCACGGAAGTCATCCCGCCGGCTTGCAACGGAGCAGACAACGGCCGTATTCTGCTGTCGGTTGCCAATGGCTTGCCCCCTTACCAATTCGATTTCAACGATGGCAATGGCTACGTTTCCTCCAATGCCCTGACCCAGCTGCCGGCTGGCAGCTACGCCGTAAATGTGTTGGACGAAAACCTGTGCGAAGGGCAATTCGTTTTCGAACTTGAGGAGCCGCCAGTGCTGTCAGTGACGGTAGCCGGCACTCCCATTTCCTGCGCCGGGGCCGCCGATGGCACGCTTACGGCCCAACCCCATGGGGGTACGCCCGGCTATGAATTCGCCTGGTCAGATGGCTTTGGCGGCAGTCAGCGCGAGGGGCTTGCGCCTGGCAACTACCAGGTCACAGTCACCGATGCCAACGGCTGCACCGCTGACACGGCCTACGAGATGGGGGCGCCGCTCCCCCTCATGGCCTTTATCGATTCTGTAAGCGCGCCGAGTTGCGTAGGCCAGGCAACCGGCCTCATTACAGGCCGGGCGGAAGGCGGCCAGCCGCCTTACACTTATCAGCTTAATGATGCTGGCCCTCTACCCAGCCCGACTTTTTCCAACCTGCTTCCCGGCACTTATGAACTGACCGTCAGGGATAGCCGGAATTGCAATGCCCAGGCCGCCATTACCCTGCTCGAGCCTGAGCCTCTGGAGGTAGGGATACAGGAGGCAGAACCCGTAGTGCTGGGCTACAGCACTGTGCTGCGTGCTTCTTCCACGGCCGTTGATGCCGCATTGACCTGGTCGCCCCCTCTGTACCTGTCTTGTACCGACTGCCCTGAACCCGGTGTGGAGCAGCCGCTGGCCACCCTAACCTATACCGTGCAGGCCACCACCCCGGATGGGTGCACCGCGCTGGATTCAGTACAACTCCTGGTTTTGCCGGAATATCCGGCCTACCTGCCCAACGCTTTTTCTCCTAATGACGACGGTATCAATGACCTGTGGGCTCCACAGGGCGGCCCCGCACTGGAAGCCTGGCTCCGTATTGAGGTATTTGACCGCTGGGGCGGGCTGTTGTATTCGGCAGAAAATTTGTCGGCAGGAAACCCCGTTTTAGAATGGAATGGGCAAGCTGACAACCAGCCCGCCCCCACAGGTGTATATACCTGTATTGTTGAAGGCCAGTTTATTGACGGAACGGTCCGGCGGTTTCAGTCCGATGTGCTGCTGACCCGCTGACACAATCCTTTCGCTATGAAAAATATTTGTCTAGTACTCTTATCTGTGGTTTTAACGCCTCTGCTGCTTTCGGCTCAGGGGGAGGACTGTGTCAGTGCCGCCCCTTTGTCCAACATCAGCAGCTGGTGCTCGGGCGTAGGTGCCTACACCAATGCCGGGTTTACAGATTCCGGGTTTACCACGGGGTGTTTCCCCAATGGCCAGGATAACTTCGACGTTTGGTTTTCCTTTGTGGCTCAAGCCACTACTGTTAACATAAGCGTGGCGGGCGCCACAGGGCAAAGCAACGGAGGCACCCTGCAGAACCCCCAATTTGCCATCTACAGTGGCGGATGCGGAGCGCTTACGGAGATTGGCTGTTTTTCTGACGCCCTGGGGGTCGGCAGCGGGCAGCTTTTTGCCGGCCCGCTTGAGATCGGCCAAACCTACTACATACAAGTGGGGGCCCGCAATGGCAACACCGGCTCCTTTCAGCTCTGCGTCAACAATTACAACGAAATCCCTAACCCTTCCAGTGATTGCAATACCGGCGTAATCCTCTGTGACAAGTCACCGTTTACCGTAGAACAAGTGACGGGTGTGGGCAGCAACCCCAATGAAATCAACGATGTGCTATGCGCTACCCTTTCCTGCCCGCTGGGCGAGAGCGGCTCGGCCTGGTACAAATGGACTTGCGATGAGGCAGGCACACTATCCTTCACGCTCAGCCCGCTCAACCCGGCCGACGATTTGGACTTCATACTGTACGAACTCCCCAACGGCATTGACAACTGCGACGAGAAATTTGACCTCCGCTGTATGGCCTCCGGGGAGGTGGTCGGAGCAGACTTTCCCGTATGGGAGCCCTGCACGGGGCCAACCGGGCTAGCCGATGGGCAAACCGACGTTGGAGAGACCTGCGGCTGCGACGCGGGAGATGACAACTTCATCGCCCCAATCGATATGGAAGCGGGTGTGAGTTATGCTTTGGTCGTCAATAACTTCAGCCAGAGCGGGAACGGCTTTACGGTGGAATTCGGGGGCACCGGCACCTTCCTCGGCCCGGAGGCAGAGTTCCGTACCAATTCCGAAAACGACACCTTATGCCTGGAGAGCACCATCACCTTCACGGACGAATCCAGCTTCATCGGCGGCTTGTCAGGCTGGGAATGGGACTTTGGAGAAGGGGCCACGCCTGCCTCAACTACGGGAGAGGGGCCACATAGCGTCACCTATGACAGCCCCGGTGAAAAAAATATTCTGCTCCGGGTACTTACCGAAGATGGCTGCGTGGTTTCACACGTGGAAACCATTTATGTCAAGTGTTGCAACAGTTCCTTCAATATTGAAGATACCGTCACCGATGTCCTCTGCCCGGACGATAGCAATGGCACCATTATGATTAACGTAAGCAATGGCACCTCGCCCTATACCTATATTTGGGATACGGGTTCGGAGGAGCCGGCGATCGATGGCCTGCCGCCCGGGGATTACACCATAACGATTACCGACGACTCCACCTGTGACTCTGTCCTTACCTACACGGTTGACAGCCCTCCCCCCCTGGATGTGGACACACTGATTACTATGCCAACCTGCAATGCCGGTACGGATGGCGGGATTGAGCTCCTCCTCTCCGGGGGGACTCCGCCCTATGCGTACAGCTGGCAGGGGCTTCCCTTTGACGACGACAACACCCTTACCGGGCTGCCGGTCGGTGATTACGAGGTCACCATCCGGGATGCTAACGGCTGCCTGACCGAACTGCTTATTCCCGTGCGGGAGCTGGAACTTGCCCTCGACCCCGATATACCGGGGATCGTCAATCCATCTTGCAACGGCTTTTCCGATGGCGCTATTACCATCAATATTGCTAATGGCGAACCGCCTTACCAATACGACTTTAACGATGGCAATGGCTATGTCAGCAGCAATACGATCGCCGGCTTGCCTGCTGGCACCTACACTGTTGACGCGCTTGATGACAACCTGTGCGAGGGCAGCTTTACCCTTACATTGGAAGACCCTCCCCTGCTCATAGCAGGGCTGGACGTACAGGGCATCAGCTGCTTTGGAGATACGGATGCAGTCATTGCCGCCGCAGCCTCGGGTGGCACGGGAGGATATAGCTACCAATGGAGCACTGGCTCTACGCAGGAAGCGCTCACCGGGCAGGGAGAAGGCACCTACAGTTACACGGTTACGGATGCGAATGGCTGTACCGCTGCGGCAGACACGACAATCACGCAACCGCCCCCCCTTACCGTAGAAGTGCTGGACATTCAGGATGTGCTGTGCTTTGGCGAACCGACGGGGCAGGTCTTGCTACAGGGCATGGGCGGTGTGCCTCCCTATGAGTACAGTGCCGACGGGCTTTCTTTCCAAGTGGAGCCCGGCTTCGATACCCTAACGGCGGATGATTACACTTTTACCATTATGGATAGCAACGGCTGCCGCTCCGAAGTTTCGGCCACGGTCACACAACCCCCTCAACTACTGGTGGATGCCGGGCCAGACATCCGGATTGAGCTCGGCTTTAGCGGGCAGCTCAGCGCTACATCGACCAACCCGAATGTTATGTACTCCTGGGCGCCACCGGACTCCTTATCTTGCACCGACTGTACCAACCCAGTGGCCAACCCGGTCAATTCCACAACTTACACTATTACCGTTGTAGACGAAGATGGCTGTACCGCCATCGACTCTGTGACCGTACGGGTCATCAAAAACCGGCCGGTATTTATCCCTGATGCCTTCTCCCCCAACGGAGATGGCCGGAACGACCTGTTTACCGTATACGCCGGGCCGGGCGTCCGCCGTATACAAGAACTGAAAATTTTTAACCGCTGGGGAGGCATGGTGTTCGACGGCAGCAACTTCCCGCCCAATGAGCCTACGCTGGGATGGGATGGGATTTTCAAAGGAGAGCCTGCCCAAATCGGGGTATACGCTTACTACGCCACAGTAGAGTTTATTGATGGCGTAGTCGTATTATTTGAAGGAGACATACAAGTTGTACGGTAATCAGGCACAGGCGTAAAGACAGAAAGGTTTCAGATAGTGGCTACTGTCTGAAACCTTTTATGAAGCTTTCGAATTCCGATGGTTTCTTATCCGTGCTTCATCTACACTGCGCAGTAATGAGAAGGGCTGGACCAACGATTGCCACGAAAGTGTAAATGGCTTTTCACCCGCTGAAAACCCGGCTGGTGCGCAGTCAAAGTGTATTTATGGCCCCATGCACGCTGCTGCATATGGCAAGGGGGCTATTGGGCAGGCCTTTAGGCCTAATCCATTTCTCTTTGCTTCTCCATCTTGTAGCGCGCCTTCAGTACTTCATGGCGGCGCTCAACAGAAGGCTTGGTAAATTGCTTGCGCTTGCGCAGTTCTTTAATAACACCTACGTTGCGGTGCTTACGCTTGTAGCGCTTCAGCGCACGGTCAATTGACTCTCCTTCTTTTACATTGATAATGATCATGTACTCACAATAATTTAGGAGGGTACCTCCTCTACGTTATAGAAAAAAGAATGAAATTAAAACCCTGCGGCCCATGCTGCTGACAGCAAGGCTACTTCCTTGCCCGGATGCACAGTACCGGTAAAAATGGTGCCTGAATAACGCGTTTCCCAGCGAAGGAGCCGGGCGCTGATTATTGAGCGGGGCAAAGTTACAAAGAATTATAAATTATAGCAA
>CAZNSK010000077.1:0-28979 GCA_964575505.1 uncultured Phaeodactylibacter sp. | reverse complement strand
CCCGTACGGGCTCACGCTACAAAGCCTTCACCGAAAAACGGTGAAGGCTTTCGTTTTTTACAGACCCATTTAACCGCAATGCAGTACTTCTACGTTTTGTACAGCCTGAAGGAGGAAGCGTGAAAGGCGGTACTCCCAACGGCCGGCCGCTCTTTCCTCTGCAGCTTGCCCTCCGTTTTTTCTGAGGGCATCAGACTGACGGGTGAGTTGCCGCTGTATCTGTTACAGCGAAACGGGCACTCCGAGGAAGTGCCCGTCCCTTAAAATCAATTTATTTGGTGCAAATCCTTAGGGCTGTATACGGAGCGTGCCGTCATTCGTGACATACAGCCGCAGCGATTGATTGACGTAGAGGGCGCTGTCTTTAAGATGGTTCCACTCTACAATTTGCTGGGCGGTTATGCCGAAGCGCTGAGCAATAGCGGTAATGGTCTCCCCCACCTGTACAGCATAGTCTAAGGCGTAAGTGTTGGGATAAAGCAACTCATAGTCCACCTTATAAAAGCCCGATTTGGTCTCCATCAGTTTTTTCACCCCATCCATACCGTATGCAGGCAAGAGCAGATAGTGGCCCTGCTCACTTTTGGGGACGATGCTCCGCCGGTAAGCTGGATTCAGGCGCTTGATCGTTTCTACCGATACGCCAGAAGCATGGGCAATCTCACCAAAAGTAAAGCGCTCGTAGAGCTTTATGCCTCCCAATGGCTGATTGAATACGCCTCTCGAATTAGGCTTTAAACCATGCTGGCTGTAGTAATTCGTGATATAAGCTGCTGCAATAAACCGGGGAACATAGTGTCGGGTCTCCTGAGGAAGGAAACTGGATACTGTATAAAAGTCCCGGCTCCCTGCTTCCTTGATGGCCGCATTCACGCGGGCGGGGCCACAATTATAAGCAGCCAACACCAATGACCAGTCTTTGTAGTGGCTGTGCAGCCTGGAAAGCATCAGTACGGCCGCCTCTGTGGAACGGTAAGGGTCATAACGCTCATCCACCTCGGAGTCGACCCGCAGGTCGTACAGGCGAGCTGTAGGGCGAATAAACTGCCATAGGCCGGCAGCCCCCGCGTGGGAGTAAGCCTTCGCCTGCAAGCCCGTCTCTACAATGGGCAGATACCGCAGTTCACGCGGCAAGCCATGGAGGCTCAGGTAGTGCTCGAAGATGGGGAAATAGGCCGGAGTACGGCCAAGCATAAGCTCTGTATCACGGTAGCCATCTGTAACGTAGTCCTTAATCCGGCTACGGACTTCCGGGCTATAGCGAGCCTCGAAAGGAATATTGAGGCGGGTGATACGCTCTTTTACCTTATCCTCAATCGCAGCAGACCAACGATAGCCGACCTCGCCTGATCCATCGGAGAAGGGGTCAGTTTTGGGCGTCGCTGTAAGGCTGTTCACTGCCAGTACAGCAACAATTGTCCATGGGAATTTCATGCCAAAAGGGTTTTGCATGAAGCTACGCTGCACTCTGGCTTCTATACAGGTATGTGCAGCGCGGGCGGTTTCTGCCTACGTATAGGCTTCCGCCACCGCCACAGCTACTGGGATTTAATATCGTAGCCGTGAGCCAGCAATTTAGTTTTATACTCTTCTTGTTTTCGTACATGCCATTCAAGCGAAAAAACGCTCCGCTTAAAATGATGGGGCAAAGCTATTCTGTTTGGTTATAAAAGTCAACGCTTTATCTTGAGCGTCTGCTATTTATCCTGTTTATGCCGGGGGTGTTACCGTATGAATGTAAAAAATATGTTTGGTGCCCTTCCGGAGATAATCCGGGGTTCTCCAACACTATTCCATTTGCAGAGAATATTATACCTTGGGGGTTGGGTATTTCAGAAGTAAATACCGCTTGGGTATGTGTGCAGGCTGAAAACATTAACAAGTGTTAATCTTTTGTTAACAAACCTGGCCCTGCTGTTGCCTGTCCCGGCCTTTCAACAGTATTTTTTCCGAATCCGGCTATGCCCGGATAAAATTATAGCAATAGCGTCTATGGAAATCCGTCTACTTGCATTTGGCATCGCTAAAGACATACTTGGTGGCAGCCAAACTACGTTAAGCCTACCCCAGTCCGCTACCGTGGCTGAGCTCAAATCAGTACTTTGCCAACGTTACCCAGACTTTACTAAGCTGGTTTCTTTTTCCATTGCTGTAAACACTTCCTACGCTACTGACGACCAGCCTCTAAGGCCCGAGGACGAGGTCGTAATCATCCCACCTGTAAGCGGGGGCTGACCATCCAATGCGGTATTTTCAGGAAAAAAACTTAACTTTAAAGGGCTATTGAACGGCTCCTCTCCCCCTATTCATCCCATGAGCAGTACATCAACCGGTAGCCAGCTGCCCTCGGCAGTTGCGCCTGCCCCTAATGTGGCCCGGCATTTTCCCAACACCTCCATAAAATCCGGCCCTTATAAACCTGCTTGAGCTTTGCCTTCGGGCATTCCATCATACGGATTGACTACACAAGAGGACTATGAGAAAATTGATCATTCTAATTGCAGTGTCCTGTGCCTGGCAATGGGGAGTTGCACAGCCGCCCGGCGCTGCCGGGCAGCACCAGAACCGGGCCGCTTCCCTTCTGCTCGCGCAGGAGTACGAGCCTGCTCTTCGCGAACTGGAGCAGGCAGCTGCCCTGTACCGCGATTCACAGAATTGGGGGCAGTACTTTGCCTGCCTAAACCAAATTACCCAAGCCCAAATTGACCTGGGGCGGCTCACCGCAGCCAAGCGTACCGCCAAAAAAGCACTTTGGCAGAGTATCGAGACGCTGGGCCGCAATAACGACGAAGCAGCAAAAGCCTCCCATAAGCTAGGGCAGGTCTACGAAGCTGCCGGCCGATACGAAGATGCTATGCAGTGCCATAATATTGCCCATGACATACGGGAGGACCTTTTCACCCAACAGCATCCAAAGGCAGCTGAGTCCCTCGTCTATATGGCAATCACGGCCCGCTATCAGCAGGCGTATGACTTGGCAGGACATTATCTGGAAGAGGCCGCCGCAAGCCTTCAACAGTACTACCAAAAAGACCACCCCGAGCTCGCCACAGTGCTAGAACAAAAGGGCCTGCTCTGTTTAGCTGCCGGCCAGGCAAGAGAGGCCCGTGCTTCCTTTCAAAGAGCAGTTGAAATCTTAGGCAAATTCCCCAACCAGTTTCCAGCCGAGCTCGGCCGCAACCTCTGCCACCTGGCTGACCTGTCTGAAGCTTCCGAGAAACAGGCGCTCTACGAAAAGGCAAACCAAGTTTTCAGAATGCACCAGCTGTTTGGCGAACCTGCGGCCGTGAAAGCGGCGCAGCAACTCGCCGAATGGTCGCTGTCGGAAGGCCAAATATTCCGGGCCCAACGCTTCCTAAAACAAGCCCTACGCGCCGGCGGCCCGCAGACGGAGATACACCGGCTTATGGCTGAAGTTCACTATGCACTAGGCGCTTTCGCCGAAGCTACCCGCTACTATGAGGGCTGGCTGCATTACAAAGAGGCTACACCGCATCCGGCAGCGGAGCTCCGGGCATGCAAGGCAGCCCTTTTTGCCGGCAAACCCGGCTTGGCGCTGCAATGGGCCAACCACTTGATGGATACAAAAGCCCAAAGCGCTTTACAGCCCGACGCCATTTTAATTTCAGCCAAAGCCCTTGCCCGGCAAGGAGCGGTATCAGCGGCTGAAAGGCGGATCAATGAACTCGTCGAAGCGAAAGACAGTCCGGCCCGGGCAGAAGCACTTGCCTTCAAAGCAGAGCAATTGCTACAACAGCATCAATACGATGACGCTTTACAGCATTTGAGGGCGAGCCATGCAAGTGCCGGACAAGCCAAGCTCACCAGGCAATCGGCCCTCGCTGCGCTGGCGCGGCTTCACACCATGCTGGCCAGTCAAGACCGCAACACCCTGGATAACCTGGAAGCGGCTACGGGCTACCTGGAAGAATTCACAGCGATGGCCTTCAACCGCCTGCAATATCCTTTGGGCCCGGAATCGGCACGTTGGTTTACGGAAAACCTCGCTCTGGTCTATGAGGCAGCGCTGCAATGCAGTTACCTGATGGCCCAGTACGAGCCGGATAGCCGGGCGGACGAACTTGCTTTTAAATGGATGGAATCAGCGAAAGTGCTCACAGCTCTTCTGGAGGAGCAAAGGCAGGATACCTCCGCTATTTTCTGGCGATACCAACTGGCAAACCTGGGAATATCCGCCGAGCTGCAAACAGAAGCTGTAGGGCCTGGCTGGCGGCAAAACTGGGAACGCGACCGCCATCCCAATCAGGCAAAGCTCCGGTACCGCTTACCCCGCCTGCGGTCACTATATGATTTCCGTACTACCCTTAGCGAGCCAGAAGGGGTTGCCTTTCATTACTACAGTACGGGCACATCCCTTTTTGTGCTGCGGGTGAGCCAAACCGAGCTGCAATTGTATAAAAACAGCTTAGCGGAAGGGAGCTGGCCGCTCAACGCAAGTGCAGGCCCTGCTGAGGCAGGGAAGCTTTTATTTCCAGGCTTGGATGACATGGCGGGCCAGACAAAACAAATTTTGGTATTCCCGCCCGATGAACTATTGGGCTATCCGTTTCCCGCCGTCGAAATAGCAGGCGCTCCCTTGGGGGCCCGACTGCCCGTTTATCTCCACTTTTGCGCTTCCACTCTCATGGCAGACCTCGAAAACCAGGCTCACTTGCCGGCTCCGGGCGGCTCATTACTTTGGATACAGCATGATGAAGCGGCCGCAGATGCTGGGTCCGTGGCGGCTATGCCGACCTCTAAGCAGGACTTTCCGGATTGTGCTTCAGTATTGCGCAAATGGGTAGAGCAGCAACCCGAGGGCGAGGTAGCCAGTCTTCTGCCTGACAGCAAAATCAGCTTAGGTGTGCTAAAGGCTCAGGCGTTACCCCGCCTTTCCCGGCAGCTTAGGGAACAGCCCGGCCTTATCCGCCACCTTTGGATACAGTCATCAGGTAAAATATCGGCCCAGAATGGCTTGCTCTATACCCTTCTGCAGCTTCAACAACAACACGTTGGGCTCATCCGTATGCAATACGGCGGGTGCGATAGTACAGGCTTTGAAGATTGGGTGGAAAAGGCCTGGCAAACGGCCAATCCAATACGAGCATTACAACCCCTGGAAGCGGCTAAGCCTGGCCAGTCGACCGGTTTCTTCTTTGGCGCGCCCATAAACACCCCAGGGCGCGCTCCCAGCAATATCCCTGTATTTTGGATACTAGCAGGCGTAGCAGGCATGATCCTAACCGGTTTGTGGGTCAGGCGGTAATACCTAAGACTGTGTTGGGATTTTGGTCTTCTAGTCGAAACCTAGCAATTTTTTGGTTAGACGAGGTACGGAAACCGGAATCCGTACGGATGAGGATTTCCGTGACGAAGTATAAGCAAAAAAGTGCCCGTACGGGCAGACCGATTACTAAAGTCCCAACACAGTCTAAATCTACCAATGTCCTATCAGCGGGTGTGCTTCCAGAGAACGAAAAGCTTAGGTACTCCATTTATAAAGATACCGCTATTGCCACCCAGCCCCTTTACAGCAAGGGGGAAGGCAATAGCAGTAAGCTTAGCCGGGTTGGTTATGAAAACAGCATTTCCCGAATCTCCTGGTAAGCGGTTATGGAAGACTGTGTATGCTGTTCGCAGGTTTGCCAAAGTTGCCGGTTGAATGCGTCGTTATAGGTGATCGGAGAGGATTTGACGATTTGCCCCTTGTAGAGATATTTTCCGCTCAAACGCTCGTAGTCTTCTGACAGCGCCAGCCGTAACAGGGCATCCACTGTCTCTACTGATGTCTTTTCCCAAAAGCGGGTGGCCAGCCGGACGGCCCAATGCAGGAAACGCGGCACCTGCTGCAGCGTAGCTGGGTGGCGAGCGCCAGTAGAGAAAGCGTGCACAACGACGCCTGTCCCATCAAGCCGCCGGTTCAGTTCATAGGTCCAGGAAAGACGGGCAAGGGCAACTTGCCTTTGGGCATCCCGGATAGAAAAATCATACTTCAACCCGGGGTCGTTAAAGTTAATGGCACCCAAGCGGTGGGATTCGTGCGTAAGGTTGAGGACCCGCGCTCCATCAGCCACCATTAATAAAGAACTGAGCTCATTCGTAAATAAATATGGTGCTAATACATTATAAGCAAAGTTGCGCTCTTTCTGATCAGCTGTGAGCCGGCGAATCGGGAAGTACGCTTCTGCAAGGTTGAGCATAATGTCTATTGCCGGGTAGCGGTTCAGAATTTCTGAGGCAGCAGCCTTGATTTTCGGCTGGGACGTCCAATCTACTGTCACCAGGTCAATATTCGGGTTCTGGCTTTCTTCAATCAGCTTAATTCTGGACTTTCGGGCACGCTTCGTTTTATCACATACCATTACTACAGTCGCGCCTTCCCGGGCAAGGCCCCGTGCAGCGGCGTAACCTAAGCCAGATTCGGCTCCGGTTACGAGACAAATCATTTTTTTCATTTTTGTTTACAGTTTATGCAATGTTCACGGGCTGCTGTCTGCTGGTTCTGCGACCAAAACAGCAGCTAAAAATCTGGTTCGAGGTTGTTGATTGAATCGCTTCGCTAATTGGTTCCTTTGATGGGCTTCCCTTGCCCGGCTGTAGGCGGTTGGACTTTTTTGAGGCGCTGCCACGGCTCAAAATGAGCAGAGGCGACCCATACTTAAATCGCGGATATGCAACCTGAAATTGCATTGAGGCGAAAATAATCAGGATACCGAATGCATGGGGTGATTTTTGTCACCGCATTTGTAGGTTATAGTCCAACAACTTAAGATTTGTGAAATTATGGCGCAGCTATTTTTTCAGCTCGCAAGGCGAAAAACGTAGGCGATGCCTAAGCATCGGCGAGGCTTTTTAACGCAGCGAGGTGGAAAAAGAGCAAGTCAGAAATCACAAATTTTGGGTTGGTGGACTATAAATGTCAACAAAGGCGAGAGATGTTCACTAATCAGCGGTCATATTGGTACAATTCCAAATCTTCGATCAGATTGATCAGCTTTTCAGCGTAGGCTTTGTCAGTAGCATAACCTGCTTTCTTCAAACCATGCGCCCAGCCTTTATAATCCCTTCGCCCAAGCTCGAACAACCGCTGATAGCGGTCGCTGCGCTTCAGCAGCAAGCTGTGTGCGCGGAAACTCTCCCAGGCGCTTTTGTAAATCCGGAAAAAATCCTTGTGGCTGTCATCCGTGAAATTGCTGCAGTGCCCTTTTGTACAGCTCCGGGAGAAACACTTCATCCCAAAGTGGTTATTATTGCGGGTGGCCAGCTTGCTCTCTCCGACGTTGCTTTCCAAAAGCCCTTGCGCCAGGGTAATGCTGGCTGGAATCCCGTATTTTCCCATTTCCTTCTGGGCGACTTTCGCAAACCGCTTCACATATGCCTGCTGTTTCTGCCGCTTGCGGGCACGGACTTCTCGGGGCTCTGCATGGCGCGCGCCTTTATTATCAGCCGTTAGGTTGGAATACGTATTCGCCAAATTGCTCACATTTGTGCGCGGCCCGGCGCTTGGCTTTGCCACCTCCACTGTAGGGGCAGCAGCCTTCGGTTTGGGAGCGATAAGCGAGATATTCATGGCTTTTTCCGCTTGCCCGGATAGCTGCAACGCCACAGGGGTTGGCCTGGCCGACTCGGCAACGGGCAATGCTGATGACTCCGCAAACGGGCTCGAAACATTCGATAGCTGCACATTTATGTCCATGTCTTTTTGGTAAGCCATACAGGCGGCAGCACTAAGCAGAGCCGCCTTGAGCCAGTGCTTCTGTAAGTTGCAACTTACGGCTTGCCCGGCTTTGTAAGCCAGTTGGCGGAAATCCGGAGTAGAGTTGAAAGGCATATCTTGAATAGGGTTTAATCGCGAAGCAGCGCGTTACGCCCCCTTCGCTTTCCGGTCAAAACCTAACCGTGCTCAAATTTAAAACTTTTTGTTTCCAAAACAAATTATTTCAAACATTCGCTAATTCTTGGGCCCTCACCGCACTTTAAGACGCTCTTAACCAACACTTACTCAATTTTTCCGCTCTTATTATTGTTGTAATCAGCGGCTCCAAGTACCTTTGCGGAAAATTCCGCTGCCGGCGGAGCTCGATTTGAACCAATCAAACAAAAAAATATGAAGTCATACATGCTGTTCGCAGCCTTTTTGTTCTTGGCCCCTGCCCTCACAATGGCCCAGAAATACGGGCACCTCAACTTCGGAAATCTCATCTCTTCCCTGGAAGAAACCAAAGCGGCCGACAGTGAGTTGGAAGCCTTCCAGAAGCAACTCATCACCAAGGGAGAGGAACGTGCAGCCGCCTGGCAAAAAAAGGCGGAAGCTTTCGCCAAGCAAGTGCAGAGCGGAGAGCTCGCCCCAAAAATGCAGCAAGAGAAACAGGCGTCGCTGGAGGAAGAACGCAACCAAATCCTCCAATACGAGCAGGAAGTCTCTCAGAAGGTGCAAGCCAAACGCCAGGAATTGTTGGAGCCGATTATCGCCAAGGCTGAAAAAGCCATTCAGGATGTGGCTAAAGAAAATAACTACGTCATGATCTTTGATACCAGCATGTTTAACGCCATCTTGTTTGCCGAAGATAGCGATGACGTAATGGAACTGGTGGAGGCGAAGTTGTAAAACGCCGCTTTTCACTGCTACACGGAAGGCCGCTGCGGGGAGCTCCCTGCAGCGGTCTTCTTATTTTCCGAGCTCACACTAGTTTTTCCGGAGTTCGTCGTAATGTGCTGTACTCCGGACGCTCCTGCCTGCATCTTGTGGTCAAATTAAACTGAACAGCCATGTTACCGACCACAAGATTCTTTTTTATCTTCCTATTGTTTTTCGCTTTTGCTCCGTTATTCGGGCAGCAAAGCCTCACCGGGCAACTGCTCGATGAAGAGGGTGCTGCCTTGGGTTTTGCCAACGTCATGCTCCTGCACCCTGAGGACTCCTCTTTGGTGAAAGGTACGGTTAGTGAGGCCGATGGTTCTTTTGCCTTTGAGGTGGAAGAGCCCGGCGCGTACCTTTTGGAAGTTGCCATGATCGGCTTCCGGGACTATCACCAGAGGATCAATTTGGCGCAAAGCCGCGAACTGCCCCCCATTACCCTCGAAACAGAAATCACCCAGCTGTCAACCGTAGAAGTACGTGCGCGCCAACCATTGCTGGAGCAGCGCGGCAATAAGATGATTGTTAATGTAGGCAACAGCATTACCGGCACCGCCGGTAGTGCGATGGATCTGTTGCGCAAAGTACCTGGGCTCCTCGTCATCAATAATCAGATTTCGATGGCGGGGCAGTCCAATATCTCCGTCCTGATCAATGGCAAGCCAACGCAGTACCTGGATGTACAGTCGCTGCTGCGTGATTACCCGGCGGATAATATTGAGCGGATCGAAGTGATCAATCAGCCTGGTGCCCGATTCGATGCCGAGGGCAATGGAGGTATCCTGAATATTGTGCTGAAAAAGAACGTCAAGCTGGGTACCAACGGCGGCATACGCCTGCGTACCGGCCGGGGGCAATACTGGAAGTACGGCGCGGCTACGGCGCTCCATTACCGGGACGAGCGGGTCAACTGGTCTAACCGGCTTTCTTACAACCAAAATTCTCACTACGAAGAGATGGTGCTGGACCGCAAGGTGGGCGATCTTATACTCTCCGATATTGAGCTCTTGGACGGTAACGCCTTTCAGGTACTTGAAAACCGCCCGCTCCAATGCCCTATCATCTTCGCCACGGCCTACGATCAGTATCTGTTGCAAGCCTTTCAGGCCAATGGCATCGCCTACCTGCTCAAGCTTTACAACTTCGAACAGTTCCAGGAGGCCATGCATAAATACAAGCGCCTCATTGCACAGTCTGCACCGCCCATTTCTACAAAAGTGGTGGAAGAGCTCAAGCAAGCCCTCCAGCCCGTCTTCCGGCAATACCGGCAGCGCTTCACGGTCAAAAAGCCAAAGGGGATTGTCCTGTTGCAAACGGTGGATATCAGTTACTTCACTGCTGAGGATAAGGGGTCGCGCAACAATAACTTACCGAAAAGGGGGAACGCCACACCCTTTCCCAAACCTTGTCTGAACTGGAAATCACCCTCGACCCCGCTGCTTTTTTCCGGCTTAACCGGAGCCAAATTATACAGCTTGACCACGCACTGCGCCTGGAGTCTTTTGGTAAAGACCGCCTGGCGGTGCACATGCGGGGCGGTGAAAAAGCATTGGCCTCCAGCGCCAGCCGGACGCCCGAGCTGCGGCGGTGGCTGGAGGGGTGACAAAACGCATTCGTTTTGGCTTTCGATTTTTTTTACTTTGTCGTATTGACGTATAGCACCGAAAGTAAGAAGGCACCCTGGCATTTGCTGCGGTGCCTTGCCCATTTGTGCATTTGTGAACAAATGGTCGGCCCGTCAACCTAATAAAACTGTAAAACCAATAAGAAATGTCGATGATGCTATCAAGAATGACTTTAACACTGGCACTTCTGGCGATAACCATAAGCGCCGGGCAAGCACAGCCTTCCAGAATGCAGGGCACCTGGTCTGTAAAAGGCACCAACCCGGCCGGGGAAGCTTACGAAGGGCAGCTCAAAATTAAACCTATCAATGTGCCGCTGTACCAACTGACCTGGGATGTGAAGTACGACAACCGGGATAAGCGGCAAACCTTTCCGGGCACCGCCCTGATTGATCAAAAGGATGATAAAATGTACGCCGCCTACGGCATCAACACTCTGCGCTACGGCCTTATCTCCTATCCGCTTAATGACGAAGGCGGCCTGGAAGGCTCTGCTACCTGGACCTCCCACAATGGGGTAGGCGCAGAACTGTTAGGTGGTGAATTTGGAGGCGACAAGATTGCCGGCACTTATCAAGTGGTAGGCCGGCGCTCCCCCAGCGATGTAGACCAGGGCGCAGCCGAAACCTACGATGGCACCCTGATTATCCGCGAGCCCAAAGAGGGCCGTTACAAACTGGAGTGGTACCTGGGCGATGGCATGCCTTATGAAGGCTTTGCGTATAAAACCAATAAAGCCTTGGTTGGCGTATGGGGCATCGGCGGCTCCTACGGCCTGGAAATTTACGAACTGGCCGAAAACCGCAAATCTGCTGAAGCCAAGTGGTACACCCCTATCTTCAAAGACACCCCAGGCATGGAGCAAATACGCAAGCAGTAATCTGGGGAATTCCTTATATTGGAGATTAAAAAGATGGCATCGGCGGTGCGAACAACAAACGAAGTGTTACAAGAGCTGGCGGAGCTGGGGCCTTTGCATTTGGAACGCCCTTTCTCCCGTGATGGCTTTGAGCAATTATCCGCACGCTATCCTGATCTCCGCATGGAACAGGAAGCAGATGGCTCTATTCAGATTATGGCTCCGGTAAAATTTGGTTTAGGGAAAAGGGAGTCCATCCCTATGATTTATTTAGGGCAATGGTGGTTGCAGCACCGAAAAGGGCAAACCTTTAGCGCCTCCACGGGTATTCAGATGCCTGATGGCAGCCTTAGAAGCCCGGACTGCGGGTGGATTAGCGAGGCGCGGCTAAAGGAAGTGACAGATGAGGAAGCCTACCTGTCTGTTATTCCTGACTTTGTTATAGAAATCCGCTCCGGCACGGATTTAATGTCAAAACTCCGGCAAAAAATGGCAGATATCTGGATGCCGGCCGGCGTCCGCCTGGGTTGGCTGATCAACCCTTATCAGGAAGAAGCCTTCATTTACCGGGAAGACCAGACTGAACCTGAATACATTAAAGGCTTTTCAGGCCGAAGCCTGACCGGGGAGTCCCTGCTGCCCGGATTGGAGCTCCCGCTTGAAGAGTTAAAAGTATAAGCTTGTTGATGGCCGGCAGCAAATACCAGCCATCATGCACTATCTCTTCTTCCGGCGCTTCTTCCGCCAGGGCGCATCCCGCTGCCAGTCCCCGGCCATAATACAACCGAAGGGGATGATCCGGTCCACCACCTCGCCCAGCCCAAACTGCTTCATCTGTCGCTGTACGGCATCCGCATTTTTGTAAGCCGAAGGAAGCTCGGAGATATCAATGTTGCCCGAGAAAAACCGGACATCCAGCCCGGCGGTCTCTTCGGCGAAGATGGCTTCGATACTTCGCCCGCCTTGATTGCGGATGTGCTGCGAGCGGCTCACATTCCGGCCAGCACCGTGGGGGGCAAAGCCGAGGTTGTTCGCGTCTGCTTTCCCTTTCACGATCAGCACCGGCTCGCTCATGTTGAGTGGGATGAGCCGCAGCCCTTCGTGGGAGTCCGGCACAAATGCGTCGGTTAGTGGAGTTGCACCCTTGGCGTGGTAGAAGCGGTTGCCCGCTTTGAAGACAAAGTTGTGCTCGTTCCAGAAGCGCAGGGTGTGGTCCACCTTCAGCCGCCGGCAGGTAGTCTCGTGCAGCACCTCGTGGTTCAGTTTGGTCCACTGACGCACAAGCTGCAGGGCTTCCCAGTAATGTTTGCCGTGTTCCTCCTCGTAGGGAATCCAGGCATTGCCCGAAAGGGTCTTGGGCGATAGCTCCCGACGGTAGCTTTCAGCCAGCGCCATACCTTTTTTATACAGATGCGCCCCCAGCCCGCGGCTCCCGTGGTGGGTCACCATGATGGTCTCCCCGGTCTGCTCCGACTGCCCGACAAACAGAAAGTGGTTGCCATCGCCTTGGGTGCCCAGGTGGGATTGGGCCAGCATCTGGCTTTTATCATCCCGCAGGAAGAAGTTGCCCAGCATCTGATCGGTGAGCTCGGCAGGAGGTTGGAATCCACCCGAGGTACGCCCCCCGCCCCCAAAGTGGGTAATGCGGTGAGCCGTATCCAGGACATTCTTCGGGTCGACGTGCCCAAAGGAGGTCATCATAACCGAGCAGCAAATGTCAGCGCTATGCATTGCCGGGTGGATGGCATTTTCGGTCACTGCGACCCCACCTACCGGGATACGCCCCTTCCCGCCGGTTGGGCAGGCATCGGGCATGACGGCTCCGGCTACCACGGTTGGCGTTTTCATCAGCTCGTCCATGCTGCGGAAAACGGCTTCCACATTGCTGATCTCGTCCTCCGTTTCTGCTTCGATATTTTTATGGTAGGCAAGCGGTGCCTCACGGGGATCAATCGTCCACTGCGCTACGCTGTCGAGGTAAGCTTTGAGGTCATCGCCCTGTAGTTGGTGTCGGTTGGCATGCTGCAGGGCATCGCCAAACCAGCGGCCCGGCTTATAGCCCATATCTATTAATGTTTGTCCGGTAATTTTCATGGTTGCTTGGTTTCGTTGATATAACAAAGGTGACGTGCGAGTGCGCAACCATTCTGCGTAGTCATGATTTTATTGAGTTGATTTGTCGCGTTCAACTGTGAAATGCAGGGAAAACGTTCCCACTGCTTCCCCAAACGCTTCTCCACTGGCCGACTTTTTTCGACGAAATTTTCCTCGACCTATTGATTACCGGTCAAAACCAGTGCAACTCGCCCCAAAATTGAATCTAATGAAACCAATAATAACCTTGTCTTTAGCAATGATGCTTACCACCACCATCGCCTTCGGGCAATTGCAGTGGGGCGCCCGGGCCGGCTTATCGCTTAGTACGGTGGAAAACAACACCTTGTACCATCAGTTGCACAGCATTTCCGAGTCTTCCACGGCCTTATTGCCGGGCCTGAATGCCGCATTAATGCTGAAAATCCCACTTTCCAACCGCCTTTCCCTGATAACGGAAGCCCAGTACCTGCAAAAGGGCGGGCGGATACAAGAGCGCTTCCTGTTGCCGAATACAAGTACTCAGCCCGTTTTCGAGGACTTTGAAACAGACTATAAGGTAACCACCATTGAATTGCCAGTCCTGCTACACTACGAGCTCATTGATGGGCCTTGGAAACCTGGGCTCTTCTCCGGGTTCAGCTACGGGCACATCCTTTTACATCGCTTGGAGGGCGATCAAATGTACCTCCCTGATCAAGACCAAATTTTCCTGTTGGCTGCAGATGGGACACCCTTCGAAGAGCAAGCTTCGATGCCCCTCATAGGTGAATTTGAGCCGCAGGACTGGAGCCTGGTAGGCGGGCTGTCGCTTTCCCGGTCTATCGGCCAGCACGAATGGGGCTTCGATGCCCGTTACCTCCACGATTTTACCGATTGGCGGACGGAGAAAGGGAATGGTAATGAGGAGGCGCAGCTGCACAGCCGGACGCTGGTATTTTCGCTAGGGGCTTGGTGGTAGATGCAGAGCAGCCGAATATTTAGTAGGGTTCACGAAAGCGCATTTTAACATTGTCAGTTTTGCGACAAAACACAAGGTGGGCAAAAGAAACACCGCCCATTCCTATAATACTGCCGTAATTCATGTATCTTTAAATAAACACAAAGAATTGCGCGCAGCACATCCGAAACCAAAGCTCAATAACACCGCTCAACCGATTTATTTACCTTAATAACTATTTTAACATGAACCTTTACGCTTTTTCACCCCCCCCCCGCAGGATTTTCTAACCATGCTATTGCTTATGTTTAGCTATTGGAGCGCCTCCGGGCAGTGCGATAGCCCGACAACAGTAAGCGATGGCAGTTTCGAATCTATTCAATCCCCATGCACACCTGGGCAAAATCAGTACACAGAAGCCTTTAACGAAGGCTGCATGGGCGATTGGTTTGCCGGCAAAGGGACACCAACGTTGGTCAAGTCAGGATTTGTTACTGATAATTCTGGCGTTATCAATACGCCAACGGGCGGAGGCAGCTACTACGCTGAGCTTTTCTCCAATACGACAAGCCAGACACCGTCGCAGTGTAAGCATGAGGCCCTTGTTTTAGACCTCACCCTCGACCCAGGTTGCTCCTACGACATTACGCTTTGGTCAAGGGTTTATGATGACCCCATGATTACGAATGAATCCTCAGACTTAACGGTTTACTTTACTTCCGGACTAACGAATGCTGTAGGCGCGATTGGCCCGGAGAATTGTTTGGCCGCGCCTATGGACGCGGAAACGCAAACGGTTAATTCTTTTACCTGGGCCCAGTATAGTTTCAATATCCCCGCTGAAACGGGTGATGATCAACTTGTCATCTTCGCAACCTCAAAAAATTCTACGAGCTTTCGCACTTTAATTGACTTGGTAACGATAGAAGTATGCGAATCAGGCCTCAACCCAGGGTTGTCGCAATCCCCCGATGCTCAGGGGACCTACGATGCTTTGCTCAGCGCAGCGCCTTACCTCTCCGATGAAGTGCTGCTTGATTTGCTCGCTTCTGGCCTGGCAGCGTGGAAGAAGGAGACGGTGCTGCTGGAGAGCGCCCCGCTATCTGCCACCGTGATGGCTGCGGCTGAAAGTGCAGTCGATGCCGCTGTTTACCAGACTTTGGAGGATATCCGGCTGGCAGAAGGTGTCTCCCATGTGGAACTTTTGCTGGCAGACAAAAGCCGGCTGGAGACACAAAAAGCCCAGCTGCTCTATACCCTTTACCAGGGCTACCTGCAGGAAGGCGAATGGGGCGCAGCCGAAGACATGCTGCTCGCCGATGCTTCTTTTGCGGCCATGCGCCTGCTGGCCGGCATGAAAATGCGGGCAGGCGCCTTCGACGAGGCGATAGCTCATGTGAGCAACTTCCCCACGGCTTCGGAAGCGGAGGAAGCCATTTCGCAAATGCTAATGATCGAGGCGGCTTACCGGCAAAACCCGGGGAGTTATACCCTGCCGGAGGAGGACGAGGCCTATCTGCAGGCGCTGAGCCAGGATACCCTCTCCTCCACTTATTCGCTCAGCCGTGCCTTGCTTACCCAGATTACCGGTGAGCCATTCGCCCCAGTTGTTGCGCCCTACGAATCTGCCGAAGGGCTGCAGCAAGCCGCGCAAGGACTACGGCAGGCACCCGCCGCAAAGCAAGGCAGGGCTGATTTGACGGTCCTGCCCAACCCAGCGCAAGGGCAAGCCCTTGTGCTGTTGCCGGGTGCTGCGGGCAATGGCTGGGAGATTCAGCTTTTCAATGCCAGCGGTATCCGGGTGCGCAACCTCTCAGTGAGCGGCACCCAAGCCCAGGTCAACTTGCAGGGGCTGCCCAGTGGCTTCTACATCCTTGAAGCACAGCCCGCCGGCGGGCAGCAGCGCTACCGCCGCACACTAATCGTGCGCTAAACACATTTGTCAACCGCTTAGCCTGTAGCGGCGGCCCGGCCGCTGCAGGCTAATTTCAATACTTTTTTATGAAAAAAATACTACTACTTGCCGTGGTGCTGGGCCTTGGCCTGCCGCTAACCGGCCAGCCTACCTTTCATCATATCTACGACCTGACCAATGGGGCTTCGGAAAATGCGTTTGATTTAATCCCGGTAGATGGAGGCATTTACGTAAACTGCGGGACTTGGTGCAGCGAGGCATTCGACTATTGCCCTATACTTTTTAAAATCAATAATGAAGGGGACAGCCTTTGGCACCGGCAGTACAATTATAATGTTGAAGACAACACGCTCTTTGATTATACAATTGATCAAAATGAAGAATTTTTATACGGGTGCGGCAGGATTACCGAAGACGACAAGCTGCCCTTCATCGTCAAAATGAACGAATGGGGGGACACGGTGTGGCATAGGACTTACTACGCCCCCTACTGGGATGCAGCATTAAACATACAGCTTGCCCGGGACGGGCAGGGGCTCGTAGCTGCGGTACAGGGCGGCAGTTTCAGCAACTTCGCAGATTTGACTGTCATCAAAACCGACACTGCCGGCCAGCTGCTCTGGAGCACCACCATCGAAGACAGCATTGACTACACTTACGTGGGCCAGTTGGCCGTGCTGCAGGATGCCTCGATTATGTTGTCTTTTTACTATGATACCCCTCCAATATATGGCCGCGGTTACGGCATTGCCAAGCTGTCGAACACGGGGGAAGTGGAATGGGTGAAATTCTATGATGAACTGACCGAGTCCCAGAACAAACCAGCCCTCCTAGCCGCCCACCCGCAGGGCGGCGTGGTAACCGGCTGGGCCTTTGACACCCTGCGCATCCCCTTTGTGCACCCCGACGAAGGGCCCCTGCTGCGCCGCCTCGACTCGGATGGCGAAATCCTCTGGGAGTACAAATACCTGGACCGCCGCAGCGCGGAAATCACCAACCTGACCATTACCGACAACGGCGATATCGTCATGTGCGGCTCCGCGCCCCGGATCGGCAATTCTCAAGAGGATTCCGAAAGGGCCTGGCTCGCCCGCGTGACCGCTGATGGCGAGTTTTTGTGGAAACGGTACTACGAGGGGGTGCCGCTGCCCTTCGAGACCTTGCCCTTCAACGATGTAGCGGAGGCCTCCGATGGCGGCCTGGTTGCTTGCACCTACATCAGAGACACCTTCACCATGCCCCCCATCCCCGACCCTGATGTATGGCTGGTCAAGACCGACGCCAACGGCTGCATCACGCCCGGCTGCCAAGATAGCGTAGTCTATGTAGGCGTAGAGGAAGCGCCCGGCACCGGGGAGCCAATCATCCGGGAAGTCTTCTTCAAGGCCTACCCCAACCCCACGCAGGGCCCTATACAGGTGGCCTTCTTCAATGCTATCCGCTACGAAGAGCCTGAGCTGCGCCTGTTCAACCTGCAGGGCCAGCAAGTACTACGCCAGCGCCTGCAGCGCGGGGCGCAATCCGCAGAGCTGTCCACCAGCGGCCTGCCGGGCGGGCTGTATATTTTGCAGTATGCTTCTGCCGGTCGGGTGCTGCAGCAGGAGCGGGTGGTGAAGGTGGAGTAAATCCCAGCCCGCCGGCGGGCAGCAGCGCTACCGCCGCACACTAATCGTGCGCTAAACACATTTGTCAACCGCTTAGCCTGTAGCGGCGGCCCGGCCGCTGCAGGCTAATTTCAATACTTTTTTATGAAAAAAATACTACTACTTGCCGTGGTGCTGGGCCTTGGCCTGCCGCTAACCGGCCAGCCTACCTTTCATCATATCTACGACCTGACCAATGGGGCTTCGGAAAATGCGTTTAATATTATTGTCGACGATGGCAGTTTGTTTTTAGATTGCGGTACTTGGTGCACCCCTGAATTTGACTTTTGCTCAATACTGTTTAAAGTAAACAATAACGGTGATAGCCTTTGGCAAAAAACATATGACTTTAACCCTGGAAATTTCATCATTGCAACCTATGAACTTGACAGGGAGAACAGGCTTTTATACGCCTGTGGAGAACAGAGAGGGACAAATGATATAGTCCCTTTCATCGCTAAGATGAACGAATGGGGGGACACCCTCTGGGTCAAGCAATACTACGCCCCCTACTGGGATGCAGCTATTGACATACAGCTTGCCCGGGACGGGCAGGGGCTCGTAGCTGCGGTACAGGGCGGCAGTTTCAGCAACTTCGCAGATTTGACTGTCATCAAAACCGACACTGCCGGCCAGCTGCTCTGGAGCACCACCATCGAAGACAGCATTGACTACACTTACGTGGGCCAGTTGGCCGTGCTGCAGGATGCCTCGATTATGTTGTCTTTTTACTATGATACCCCTCCAATATATGGCCGCGGTTACGGCATTGCCAAGCTGTCGAACACGGGGGAAGTGGAATGGGTGAAATTCTATGATGAACTGACCGAGTCCCAGAACAAACCAGCCCTCCTAGCCGCCCACCCGCAGGGCGGCGTGGTAACCGGCTGGGCCTTTGACACCCTGCGCATCCCCTTTGTGCACCCCGACGAAGGGCCCCTGCTGCGCCGCCTCGACTCGGATGGCGAAATCCTCTGGGAGTACAAATACCTGGACCGCCGCAGCGCGGAAATCACCAACCTGACCATTACCGACAACGGCGATATCGTCATGTGCGGCTCCGCGCCCCGGATCGGCAATTCTCAAGAGGATTCCGAAAGGGCCTGGCTCGCCCGCGTGACCGCTGATGGCGAGTTTTTGTGGAAACGGTACTACGAGGGGGTGCCGCTGCCCTTCGAGACCTTGCCCTTCAACGATGTAGCGGAGGCCTCCGATGGCGGCCTGGTTGCTTGCACCTACATCAGAGACACCTTCACCATGCCCCCCATCCCCGACCCTGATGTATGGCTGGTCAAGACCGACGCCAACGGCTGCATCACGCCCGGCTGCCAAGATAGCGTAGTCTATGTAGGCGTAGAGGAAGCGCCCGGCACCGGGGAGCCAATCATCCGGGAAGTCTTCTTCAAGGCCTACCCCAACCCCACGCAGGGCCCTATACAGGTGGCCTTCTTCAATGCTATCCGCTACGAAGAGCCTGAGCTGCGCCTGTTCAACCTGCAGGGCCAGCAAGTACTACGCCAGCGCCTGCAGCGCGGGGCGCAATCCGCAGAGCTGTCCACCAGCGGCCTGCCGGGCGGGCTGTATATTTTGCAGTATGCTTCTGCCGGTCGGGTGCTGCAGCAGGAGCGGGTGGTGAAGGTGGAGTAGCCTTACTTCATCACCTTCCCCACCCAAAGCGCTTCCGCCTCACCGTCTATACGGATGACATAGTAGTACAAGCCAGCCGGTAAGTCCAGGGTTGCCTCGTAAGCCAGAAAATAGGCTTTCTTGGCCGCAAAAGCGATAGGAGCATCCTCATCGGCTTCCATCACCTGCAGTTCTCCCGTGTGCAGGGGCGCATCCGAGTAGCTGCCGGGCTGATTGTCGAATAAGGCTACCGTCATTTGCTGACCGGCTTCGTACTGCGCGCTGAGCATTTCCCCTTCAAGCGTGAACCGCTGAGTGGTAAGGCGAGCGTCCACAGCAAGCTCGTAAGCCGTGCTCATAGGGGAGGCGGCCACCAGGGCTTCCAATGCTCCGTTGGGCTGATCGGCGAGAATAGCTGGCTCGGGCTTTTCCTCGGGTGCGGGGGCTTCTTGTTCTACTGGCTCCTCTTCCGGCAATTCTTCCGGAGCGGTAGGCAGAGGGGCAGGCTGCTCCACTTGAGGCGGCTCTGTTGGCGGAGCAGTATCCGGGGCCGGCATAAAGAAGTAGTAGAGCAGGCTCGCTATGATGATGAGGATAAGAATGCCCAGGAGCAGGCGCAGGGCGCTGCGGTTTCCCGGCTTTCCATTTTCGGCAGACGCTTCATAAGCCTCGCTTATGGCTTCCAGGTTTTGGCGGAAGGCCCATTCGTCGGCATTGCCCAGGGTGCGGTGCACGCGGCGGTGGAGTTCGACTTCTGCCGCCAGCGTTTTATCCCGCTCCAGCTCGGCCTCAAAGGCTTTGCGCTCCGGCTCCGGCAGGGTGCCGTCGAGGTAGGCTTCTATTCGTTCGTATTGTTCCTGCATGGCTTCATTTATTCATGAGTTCGGAATACCGGGCATCGGCTTTTACCCGTTGGATGAGCTGCTCTTTGCATTGGAACTTGCGTTTTTTGGCGTAGCCGACACTGCTGTATTCCATGCGCTCTGCAATTTCTGCCATTTTTACTTTGGCGAAAAACCATTGCAGCAACTGCTGGCAGTCCTGGCCGAGTTGCCGGAACGCATCCCAGAAGAGTTGTTCTTCTTCCTGCTGCTGCAGCAATTGGCTCAGGCCCGCCTCTCCAGTGTATTTGTAATCCTCCGGGATGGATACCTCGTTGCCCGACTTTTTTTGGAGGCGGTTGCCCCAGAGATTGCGGCAAATCCCGTACAGCAGGGTGTAAAAACCACTCGTCAACTGAAAATCGGGCGCCTTTACTTTTTTGAACAATACGATCAGGGCATCCTGGAAGATATCCTTGGCATCCGCATCGCTGCCCCCGTTTTTGCGGATGAAAGCAGATATGCGGGGCAAGAACTCCTGGTATAGCTGCTGCAGGGCTTTCCGGTCATTTTCGCGAATGGCATTGATGTAGTGCTCGTCGGCTGAACGCATAGTTGTAGGCTTGTGCAGACTAAACTACAGCTTTTTTATAAATCCGGAGGGTAACCTTCCCGGTTTTGCTCAAATGTACATCCTAAAGGCTGAATATCCATTAGGTTGTGCGTCAGCTGCACTGGTTGCTGCTTATCTTTCCCGGCTGTATTCAGCCCCTTCTGTTTTTCGAAACCACTCCGTTACGGCTGCCAGAGCCATTTAATCATTTTGGTGTATCTTTTGGGAACGAAGCAATCTGCAACCATGACCGCAAAGCCTTACTTTATTCTTCTTTTGCCCGTCCTGCTCTTACAGGCCACTGCCGGGGCGCAAATCAAGCCCATCCGCCCCTTCAACTCCATCAAAGCGCTGGTTGTCGGGGTCTCAGATTACCGGGATGAACGGATCCCGCAGCTGCAGTACGCCGACCGGGATGCGGAAGCATTTGCCGACTTTCTAACCCAGGAAAGCCCCTGGAAGGTAAAGGAAGACGACCTCGTGCTGCTGACCAATGAGGAGGCCACTTACGGCAACTTCATCAGTGAGTTTACCAAACTGAGCGAACGCTGCGCACGCAACGACCGCTTTATCCTCTATTTCTCCGGGCACGGAGACGTGGAGGCCGTTTCGGATAAACGCATGGGGTACCTGCTCTTCCACGATGCGCCGCCCACGACCTATGCTTCCGGCGGTGCGTGCATGATCAATACCCTTGATGCCTTCTTCCAGCAAATGATACAGGAAAAGAATGCCCAGGTTATTCTCATCAGCGATGCCTGCCGGTCGGGCACCCTGGCGGGCAGTTCCTACGGCGGGCCACAAGCCACTACGGCCGCCCTCGCAGAGTTGTTTTCTAACACCGTTAAGCTATTGTCCTGCGAGGCCCACCAAACCTCACTGGAAGACAAAAAGTGGGGCGGCGGGCGCGGTGTCTTTTCCTATTATCTCGTCAAAGGGCTGAGGGGGCAGGCGGATTCTGACAGAAACCGCTTCGTGGACCTCTTCGAATTGGAGCGCTACGTGCAGGATGAAGTCCTGATGGCCTCCAACCAGCAACAGCTGCCCATACGGCGGGGCGGGACGGGCAATATGAAAATCAGCCGGGTGCGGCCTGTGCCCAGGCCGGACAATCCGGAACCGGCAAGTACTCAGGACACCAGCTATCTCCCCGACTTGGCCCGGTTTGAGCAAGCCCTCGCTAACGGGCACTTGCTGTACCCAAATGAGGGGTCTGCCTATCAGCTCTATCAGAAGATCAGCCGGATGGCGGATACAGATGCCGTGCAGCGGCTCATGAAAGTAAGCTTATCAAGTGCTTTGCAGGATGATGCGCAAACGGCTATCAATGCTTACATCACCACGCCTATGGAGGTGGTGGCCGAACGCTGGGCAAATGAAGCCGTGTACGCTTACTATCCGGATTACCTGGAAAAGGCAGGGGAGCTTGTCGGAGAGAAGAGTTTTTTCTACCGGGAGATCAAGGCCCGGGAGCATTACTTCCGGGGCGTCAACCTGAGGCTGCAGGCGGAGGCTAATGGCCTGCCTGAAGCTACACTGGAAGCCGCACTGGCGCTGCAGCAAAAAGCGCTGGGCCTTACGCCGGTGGCCCCTCACATTTACAATGAGCTGGGCTTGCTGTACCGACGGCTGGACCGACCCACTGAAGAGCTCGATGCTTTTCAACGGGCTAACGCACTTTCGCCAACCTGGGGCCTGGCTCTTACTAACCTGGCCTACACCTACAAGCGGCAAAACCAAATCAGTGCCGCCGAAGAGCTCTACCGTCAGGCCATCGGCCAGGACAGCAGCCTTGCACTGGCCTATTACAACCTGGGGGTTCTGTACGAATCGACCGGCCGGCCGGCGGAAGCTACAGCGCTCTATGCCCAAGCTATAGAGCGGGACGAGGCGTACGCAGCTCCGATATTCTCCCTGGCTTACTTGTGCGCCGATGAGGAAGCGCTTCACGATAAGGCCTTGCGCCTGCTGCGCCGCTTCCAGCAACTAAAACCAGATGCATTCAAGGGGTACGATATGATGACTTACCTCTATCTCTACAATGACCAGCTGGAAGCCGCTCTGCCGAGCGCCCTGCGGATGTACGAAATTGACGGCGGCTCCGATTACAGCAATGACAATCTGGCTTATATTTACTTTGGGCTTGAGCGTTACGAGGCGGCGTTGCCCTACCTTGAGCGCCGCCTGCAGCAAGCTCCGGAAAAAGCCGCGCACTACCTTGAGTTAGCCGCCTGTCAGGTACAACTCGGGCAGAACACCAAAGGGCTGGCAACGCTCGAAGCACTGCTCACCCGTTTGGAAATACCACTAGAAGAGCTGGAAATTATAGCACCGCTAGCGCCGCTTCGCAGTACTGCTGCTTATCAGGCTTTATTAGATCAGTACTTCCCGGATCGGGATTGAAAATTGGAGGCCAGGCAGCGCCGACCAAAGCCAACTCGCAGGCAAGGCTGTCTACGCCTTTTCCTCCACCCTTCCATCTACATGCTTGGCAAACCGCCCACGAGAACGATCGTGCACCTGATCAGGGCGGGGCCAGGGCCAGCCACCGAATTCCGTAGCCTGGTACTCCTGCATAATCCGCATAATACCTTCCTTGTCATTGGCTACAAAAGGCCCGTGCTGCACGACCGGCTCATTGATGGGCTTGCCTTGCAGAAACAGAAAGTAAGCATCTTCCGCACCAGCTTTCAAGGTTGTAGGCTGATCGCTGTGGAGGTCCAGAATCTTCTGGGCGGGCACTTTCTGGCCATCGGCCTCTACCGTAGCCCCCTGGTAGAAATAGAGGGACCGGTTGAGCCCGGCGCTGGCGGCTGGCAGCACCCATGTTTTACCCGCTTCTAACCTAATGGTCCAAATGGCGACCTCGTTAGCGGGGTCGGCCGCCCAGGAATCAGGGGCGGGGGCCGGGGCTTTGTGGCCTTCCAGTTCACCCGCGACGATATCGGCCTTCACCCCATCAGCTTCGTAGACCGGGACGGTGTCTGCCCACAGCATCTTAAAGTGCGGCTCCACCCGCTTGCTTTTTTGAGGCAGGTTGAGCCAGATTTGGAATAGCTCCAGCGGGTTCTCGGCATCATCGCGCAGAAGGGGGAACATCTCAGAGTGCTGCACGCCTTTGCCTGCTGTCATCCACTGCACATCCCCGTTGCCGAAGCGCCCAGCCGCGCCGAGGGAATCGGCATGGTCAATCAGGCCTTGCTTGCCGATCGTTACCGTTTCAAAACCGCTGTGGGGGTGGTGAGGAAAGCCGGGGACCGTCTTCCCGTGGTACATCCGCCAGTCTTTGGAAGGGTCAAAGTCTTGCCCGATAGCCCGGCCGCCTAAAGAAGCGTCGGGGCCAAGCTGTGCATTGCCTTTGGGGTAGTGGTCGAGGTGGTAGGCGCAGAAAATGAAGGGGTCTTGCGTCGCCCAGGGGAAGCCTAATGCCCGGACCATCTTAATGGAGCTGTTTTGTGTACTCATGCCGGTTGTTTTTTGATGTTCTAACATTAAAAATAACCTAAGCCTCCTTTTTGTTTACTGCGATTGCCTTCTGATGACTTTTTTCACCTCCCGCACTACTTTTCCGACGAGGTCTTCGGAGTCTGTTTGCGGAGGGATTTCCAATGGGTAGCTACTTGTTGTGCCGCCCTTGAACAAGCGGATTTGGGAAAATTGGATTGCTCCATCGGTTTGCTTGTAAAGCCCTCTCAGCGCATAAGCACCCGGATAATCGTGAACATCTATAAACAAGTAATCCGCATTGGCTGCCTTTTCGCTCTCCCGCCGGAAGGCCTGTTCGAGCTGTTGCATGAGTTGCAGCTCATCCGTCAGCGTCTCCTGGTTGAGCAGGGTGGTCCGGATAAGCACCGGCTTTTTCTGCCCAAGCGGCAGGGGCTGTTCGGGCTTAACAATGCCAATATCAAAGCTGCTGGCCTCCGCCGGAAAGCCCAGGGTGGGGGTTTGTATGCCCATGATGGAAGCGGCAAGCCGGGGCACTTCGTCCCGGGCGTACTGAAAGAGCGCCATCACGTCCACGTACTCCCCATCGGCATTTCGGGTGGTGGCCAGGCCCAGTATGCCCTGCAGCAGCGCGTAGGTGAGCAGCCCCTGCCCGTACTCGCTGGCCTCAAAGCTGACTTTATCAGCGGCACTACCGGAGAGGATAAACATGCCAGTGCGGTCTTTCATCCGGTCTAATGCCCGAATTTGGCTGGCGTTGAGGTTACGGGTGCCGCTGCTCAGGTCTTCGACTGCCTGGCCGGAATTGCAGGCATCAATGATGAGCACCTGCTTGAGGGCTGGGATTTCATTGATCCATCCGGTGAGTTCGCTGCTGGGAATGGTATACCGCTCGCGGAGGTCGGCATCCATGATCATGTCGGTATTCGCTACATCGTGGGTGAGGTAGTAGAACTGCTCCCGGTCGCCATTACCGAAGGCCAGCCCATGGCCGGACAGATATACGAGCAGCACGTCCTCAGCTTTAGCTCTTTGCTGTATGCTTTGCAGGGTCTTTTGGATATTGGCTTTGCTGGCGTATTGCCAGGAGATGTTGGTGCCCTCCAGCCCGGTTTGGTCGGCCGGTGCGGTGGTCAGGCAGTGCACCTCTATGCTGTCGCCGTTTGCAAAAAGATTGGCGCCGACGAGGGCGAGGGACTGGGCCATGGCGGTGGCATCTTGTGTGGCGTATTTAAGGTCAAGCGCTTCCCCATTGTAGTCAGAAGTACCTACCGTCACCACATACATTTTAGGGTCGAACTCCCCGGCCCAGGAGCCGGAACTGTTACTGGAGCGCCCCCTTGCCCGGCGAACCGGCTCGTAGGCCAGGCGGGCCGGCCGGCTCTTCAGCCAGCCCTCGGCGTTGTACGCCTGAACGCTGATGCGGTTGGTGCTGTCTGGATGCCGCAGAAGGTAGGGTTGAACGGGGCCCAGGTCATAGGTAAACTTGGCTTTACGGCCAGGATTGGCATCGTAGGCCACCTCCTTGCCATTGACCAGGATAGCCACTCTGCCAATGCCTCCGGACCGGGCTTTAAGCGATACCTCCAATTGATCGCCCTGAATGGCCGCCTGTATTCGGGGGTATAAAGCCACATTAGCCAGCCCCTCAACGGAGCGCACAGGCTCGGCAAGGTAGCCCAGTATTTTTTGCAACAGGCCAGGCTCGTAGTAGCGGGCTTTCAGCTGTTCCAGTTCTATGATTTCGGTGCGCTGGCCGGTTTTAACCAGATAGTAAAGCAGGCGCATGGCATTTGGGGAAGCATCGAACAGCCCTTGCGGGCTGAGCACAATCCAGTCTTTTTCGTCAACCAGGATGAGGGTCGCGATTTCCTTTCGCTCAGGGATATGCCACATCTTGACCTGCCCGTCTTCCGCCCCACTGGCGAAGTATGCTCCATCCGGGGCAAAGGCCAGGGCTTGTATCTTTCCCCGGTGCCCCCTGAAGGTATGCAAGAGCTGCCCATTGGCAAGGTCATAAAGGTGGACGGCACGGTTCCAGGTACCTAGTAACAGTTGGTTCCCTTCGGAGGAAAATGCACCGGAAAGGGCGTAACTGTCTTCCGGATCCGGGAAGCGGTGCAGGATTTCACCCGAAGGCACATCCCAAACGTAGCAGGTGGTGCCTTCCTGCAGTTCAGTGGTGGGGATGAGCAGCAGCCGTTTGCCATCATTGGAGAAAACGGCCTTACTTACCGAATGGTGGCCCAGGCCCGCCGGTGCCAATTGGCGGATGGGCTCCATATTATTCAGGTTCACCAGTACAGGTGTATAATCTCTATCGCCGCGCTCGAAGCGGACACCGGTTTGCCCGTCTGCCGTAGTGGCTTTAATGCCTTGCTGAGTGAGGGTTTGCTCCATAAAGGCTCCGTCAGACAGAGCGATGCTGTTATACGTATTGGTCGTTGCGTTTGGGGTTTCCTTGCGGCAGGCTTCCAGGTCCCAGGTATGCACAGCCCCTGTTTCAGTCGTGAATTCCAGTTTTTTCCCGTCCGGGCTGAATTCCAGTTCCACCGGTATCTGATGGTGGGCCCGCAGGGTTCGGATGCGTTTCCCAGAAGCGGCATCGAGCAGGTAAATGGTGCCATCCACCTCGCTGCAAGCCAGCGTTTGCCCGTCGGGTGAAAGCCGGGCGGCGGGCGGCTCTATCCCCATGGTTTCATTGGTAGATGTAGGGCCGGTAGCGTAGGTGAGCGTAAATGCCTTTTGTGCAGGGTTGTACTTCCGGAACTGCCCCCACTCGTCTACAAGGACAACAAAGCTGCCATCCGGAGCGATGTCCCTTAGCCAGTACCCTTCCGGCACTTCCAGGCGGTAGAGAAAAGCCCCGTTTTCAGTCGACCAAAAATCGTATCGGATTTGGTGCTCCACCTCCTCACCCAGGATTTTTCCGTAAGCCCAGTAGGCGGCGTAGGGCGAAATCCCGCTGAGGCTCTGGGACCGCACCGGGTGCTGCGTGACGGCATCCCAAAGTTCCAGTTGGCCGGCGCTAATTTTGTAGAAATACCGGCCATCCGGCGTGAAGCCATCCGGCTCAAAATCAGGAGCGGGCAGGCTGTCAGCGGGATTGTTTAGCCGGGCTAAACCCCCGGACTGCTTCATGCCCCATTGCCCATCGGCGGAGAAGCTTCGGAAAGGGTCTTCCCGGAGGTTCACCCCCCGGTTTTCCGGATCCTGGAAGCTAAAGAACAGCGGTCGGTAATCCTGCCAGCCTTTATAGTACTGAACGTACCTCAAGTCCGGCGAAGCGATGGCACCAGGCATCACAGCGCCCCCGGCTTTCACGGAGGACTTCAGCAGTTTGCCGGTTTCCACATCCCAAAGCATCAGGCTGGCATCTTCTCCGGCAGAGAACAGCAGGGTGCCATCCTGTGAAAAGCGCAGGTTGTAGACCCGATCGGTATGCCCGTCTGGGATGCCTAGCTCTACCGCCTGGGCAATGCCAGAGAAGGGCAATAGGATGGCTAGAATGCGACATAAGTGGTGCATGCGCTGGCTGTTTTAGTGTCTTGGAATAAGGTAATCGCGCTCTGGTTTGGGTTATCGGAGCTCCCGCTTTCAGCGGTCTCCGCATATCCGTATTGAGAGGTAAAAAGGGACCCCCACATGGTGCCCGGCCTGGCTGTGCGAAAGCTGCCGCTGAAAAGGCTGCTGGATTGAGCCATAGCTTACTGCCGTTCAGGCCGGACACCAATGAGGATTCAAGCTCGAAAAAAGACTATTGCGTTACAATCCCTGCCGCCACAGGAAGGCTTTGTACAATGCGCGGGCCAGGTCGTGGCCCGGGTCGCGCTCCGTAGCTTCGCGGAAGCGGAGGCCCGCACGTTCCTGAAAGCCCGCTTTTTCCAGGGCAGCGGCTTCCAACAGTAGCTGGGCGGCGGGCTCAGCGGTGCGGTAGGCCGGATTTTCTTTCAAATCAGCGAGCACCTTGTCTACAGCATCCTCGGCCACATATTCAAAGGTGATTAGCGGAGTGCCCACCGCTGCGTCATCGGATGCCGAAGCTTTCCACCGGTAGAATGCCCCTGCTGTGAGCCCGGCATTCCCTGCGTCTACGGTCAGGCTGCCCTCGGTAGTAGCTTTCTCCAACAGCACTTTCCCCTGGTCGTTGGTCAGTTGGAAGGTATACCGGGCGGGCGCTTCCCGGCCCGGCTCAGGGGCCCAGGAGACGAAGAAGCTTTCGCCGGCTACTTTGCCCCCATCGGTGGTGATTGGGAGCAAGGCGGACTTGGCATCTCCGTGCCCGTCTCCTTCTTTACTCTCGTATTTTGGTTTGGAGGGCCCATCGTTGGCAGCAAAGCCTGGCTCATCCTCGATGTAAAAGAAATAAGGGTCATTAGCCTCCTCCACTTTTTCCTGCAGGTATTCCGCGTAGTCATTCTCTCTGAATTTTCCATAATCCTGCAGCAGGCTGGCTATATCGTATTTCCCCTTTTCGGACAGGGTTGCGAACTGCTCGTCGTACAGCAGGCTTACCGATGCCCCTGCCTTCAGTTTAAGCCGGCCCGTCTTGCTGAGCGGTGTGCCCGTTTTCAAAGCCGAAAAGTTGAACCACCCCTTAGGCTCGGGGGAGTACTTTACGTTGCCGTTCGTAGAATACACCACGAGGGCCTCTTGCGCGCGCAGGGTAAAAGCTACGCAGGTGATCCATAACAGGGTTAGCCATTTCATATGTTTTGGGTTTTGTGAGTTTGAAGGATTTAATATTGAAGGTTAGCCCGG
>CAZNSK010000076.1:0-29128 GCA_964575505.1 uncultured Phaeodactylibacter sp. | reverse complement strand
AAAAGCGCCGTTCCCCAAATGAATGGAAAACGGCGCTGGCAGTATAGGGTACAAAAGGTTATTCTTTAACCAGGCGTTTATGAACCGTCGTCCTTCCCGACCGGATACGGACGATATAAACACCAGCGGGCAGACCAGACAGGGACAACCGCTGATTGTCTTCTACCCGTGCCGGCAGGGCTTGGCCGCTTATATCCAATAGCTCTATCTCGTCTGCTCTAAACCCATGGGGGCTGTCGACTTGCACCCAGTCTGTAGCCGGATTAGGGAAAAGCCGGAAGAGCCCCTGGCCAGGCATCGGCGAATCCGAGGAAACAATCGCAAAACCAGTGCTTCGGCCCTGAAGGGGAAGGCGTTGCTCATCCGAATCGATGCAGAAGACATCTTCCATGCTAACCTCCGACTCGGAAAGCCCGGCAATATCGTCAATGATGCCAATGATGTAGGCCACCTTGCCATGCCCGGAGACGTTGTTCTGGTCTATCCGGGTCAATGCAATCTCAATCCGCCCGTCCGGGTAGACTTTGTCGACCGAGAGCGTATTTACACCGGGCTCCCCGAACCAGCTTGTGGGGTAGACCACCTCAATCTCATCAGGGCTGATCACATCCGGGTCAAACTGTACCGTAAACGCTACACCGTAGGCATTCTGTACAGGGGCATTGGCAGAACCAATCTGGATAGGTGCTTGAAAACCTGAACCACTGGGCTGGTCCGCAGGAAAGTCGACGAAAGCTGGCGGATCCAGATCGGTGCCTGGCAGCTCTGTGATGGGCTCTGGCACGCCGTGCGCTAAACCGTAATTATTGATCAAGACTGTACGGTCCGCCTCATCGATGATGCCATCCCCATTACAGTCCGCATGCTTGAAATTGGTGCCGTCTGTGAAGGTGCTGTCCCAATCCATGGCAACCGCAGGGCTCCAGGAGTTGTCCTGATTCGCCCGTGCAGGCCCGGATGCGCCATACCCCAGCCCGATAGAAAGCAGGTCAACGTGATGGGCCAGGTTATCGGCATTAGCATCTCCGGGCCAGACTTCCTGAGTAGCAGGAGCCCAGCAAAGGTTGTCGAGAAAACCCGTGCCGAAAAGCCGTAGCTCAGTTACCTCGCCAGTAATCACAATCCGGGAAGACTCCGAAAAATCGTTGTTGCTCGCATAGGGAATGCGCTTAATTGTATTGCCATTCGGCAGGGTAATGAGCATGTTTTCAGTGAGCGTATCCAGCAAGGTCAGCACATTGAAGTTGTCCTCCGTCAGGTAAACCTCTGTTTCCTGAGTGGAGTAGTCAAAGGATACCTCACCTGCGGGTTCCGGAAATTCAAAGTACAACTCTGCATCCGTGAACTCGACTACCTGCCCCGCTGCCGGATCGAAGAAATTCAAATCTTCTGAATCGATCACTTCCAAGGAGCACAGGCAGAAGTCACCCAGGGAATAGCCGAAAAAGACCCCGGCTTGCGTACCTACTTCAATTAAACTCCCCGAACCATCCGGAGGTAGGCTCTCATACCCGGCGAAAGGTTCAAAGTCCACACATGAAGAACTGTCGGGCAGGCAGTCAAAGGCCACGAACTCCGTAAACCCGCTGCAGCCTGCCCCGCTCAGGTCTTCCACGATCAGCTCGTAGATATTGTCGGTGAATGGGTCAAAGGGGCCAACCACTACCGGGCGCTCATCGCCGTAGCTGAGGGTGTCGTAGACTTCGCCATTCCCGAAGAGCCTGTAGAGCCCGTTTTCCGGCTGATTCCCGGATACAAAATCCAGTTCTACATAGAAGCCTTCCTCATCGCAGAAAGCGAATTCAGCCATTACATCCGTGATCAGACAGCCATCACCCTGGCAGTTTGGCTGGGTATAAACGACTTCCTTGCAACAATCCGGCTGATCGAAAATACAAGCTTTAAAAGAGACTTCTTCCGTATTGACCAGCTCCAGGTTGATCAGTTCGCCAGGCAGGGCGGCAAGCGTGCTTTGCCCAATATAATCGCCGTTGAGGTAGAACCAGAACAGCAGATCGTTCTGCGGTGCTTCCACTTCGATATCGACCAACAGATCGTAGGTGCCATCACCATTGCAGTCCTGAGGGACAGCCGAAAGCGCCTGGATTGGACAGCCGCCCCCATTATCACAGGATTTAGGCCCGACTTCCACATAGCCAAAGCAGGTGGGGTTGGCAAAGTCGAGGATGAGGAAGTCATATACCGTCACGCCATCGCCAGCAAAGGGGCCGAGGGTCACAAAGGGCTCGCTGTAGTCAAATGGGCCAAAGATTTCCCCGTCCGCGAAGATGAAGTAGCCTAAGTCACCCGGGTCATTCACCTGCACTTCGATATCGACCAGGAATTCGCCATTCTCACAAGGATGTGGCTCCGCGATGACGTTGTTGAAAATACAGCCTACATTGCAGGCCGGCGCATCGAAGGGCATTTGTGCCAAGACATTACAACCCGCTGCTCCAACATTAATCTCATAGGTCTCCCCATCACCGGGCAGCCCTTCTATCGTTATCGGGAATTCATTTAGTCCATGCGACTCATTATAACCCAGTGCTGGAATAAATACATTGAAAAAGGTGAACCCTCCACTGTATTCCAGGTCAACCACAAGGTTGTATTCCCCATCGTCATTGCAATCTGTAGCATCAGCAAATACGGCTTCGATATCGCAGCCCTGATTACAAAATGGGGTTTCTATCGAGGTTTCTGCAGGCTGACACTGCCCATCCGTATACGCAAACAGGTTCAAGGGTGCTCCGGTGCCTTCAAATGGGCCTATAGCTAGCGGCAATTCTGAAAAAGAATAGGATTCGTAAAACGCCCCATCTACTTCGAGGATAAAGAGGTCTCCAAAACCAGAGGTGACTAAATCAAGCTCAACGTAATAGCTGCCACCATCACAGGGTGTAGCTTCCGCCACAATATCCAGGATATCCGTGCAGTAACAGGGCAATGCGTCTACGCCTTCAGAAATGCAACACTCCGGGTTGCCGGAATAACAAATGGAAATTACATCCTGTACATCTCCGGGGTCGAGGGCCCATATGTCAAGGTTGAGGTCTCCTCCGGTATATTCACTCCAGCGGAGTTCCCCGTTGACATAAATATCGATGGGCACCCCATTTAGCACGGCTTCGTCAAGATCAATAAATACGGAGTAGCTGCCAAAAATACCCGTACAGCCTTCCGGGATGACATCGAAAGCAGGAATGTCGCACTCTGGGTTACAATCGCTCACATCAACCGGCACTTCGACTTCGCAGATCACACTATTGGACGACTGATTACCCCATTGCTCCACTAAAACATTGAGCTGTTCCGTGCCAGGATTAATGATGGGCCCCACCTCTACTGTGGAATTAACACCCACCAGGCCATACTGAAAATCACCGATAGAGATCATCACAAATGGCCCCACATTGGGGATGTTGCTTGACGTGGTCACCGCCAGGGTCAGTACGCCATTGGGCTGGCAATCGATGATCTCCACCGCTGCCTCCAGGTCGCAACTCACCGGATCGCAGGGCACCTCAAAGGCTACCTCAGTGCAGCAGTCGGGCTGATTGGCGAAACAGATAGACAGGCTGTCGGACCCAAAAACCGGAGCGGGCCAATTGGACAATTGCAGGCTGAAGTTGGAGGGCTCGCCGTAGGCCAGGGTTTCCGAAAAGCCAGTCACCAGGGAGGTGACTTTCAGCACATCCCCGTTTTGAGCGTTTTCAACATTTATGGGGATATTGTAGGTCCCATCGTCATTACAGCCTGCAGCCGGGATGGGCAGGCTTACCTCACCCAGCACGCAGCCGTCTGCGCAATCGGGCGTAATGATGGTTTCGGAGGCCCCGCAATCGCCTTCCGTATCGTACACCCAGACCGTTACGAGCTCACCGTATCCCAGTACCGGGCCTACCGTCACGGGCAGTCCGGCATAGGCATAGGTTTCCAGGAACCCATTGGAGGTTTCCACTTTGAAGGATTCACTGGGGAGGTTGCCTAGCGCATCAAAATTAAGCTCAAAGTAAAACAGAGAATCACCGTCGCAGGGTAAAAAGTCGATGCTAAGGTTCTCAAAAACGCAGTCCGGGCAACTGATGTCGTAGCTAATTTCCACACAGCAATCAGCATCCGCATTGGAATCGCATATTTGCAGTACTTCAAACTGTGCTGCAGTCAACGGCAGGTTGAGCAGCAGTTGCTGGCCGTTGTAGACTACAGTTTCGAAGTAATTAGCTTGCTGGGCTAAAACGGCCAGCGTATCCCCGGCCTGAGCCCCTTCCACCTGAAGCGCTATCGTATAAAAATCCTCACCGGGGGAACAATTGACATCGCCTCCTAAAATAACGGCACTCTCAAGCGCACAGCCTAATCCACAATCCTGCCCAGGCAAAACGGCTGACAGCCTGCACTCGGGATCGTCTAGGGTCGCGACTTCAATGGCGAGATCGGACGTAGGTGCAACAAAAGTACCCAGCGTTACCGGGAAATTACCCGCCGGATGGTGGTAGGGCATGCCATCAACGGATAGGAGAAGCGTATCGGTGGGCGCTCCGGCATATTCAACGTCCAGAATCACTTGGAAGACGCCATTGGGGTTGCAGTCCGTAGCTTCTACGGCCAAGTTGCTAAGCAGGCAAGGCGGCGGCGGATTAATGCAGACATTATCAATATGCAGCCCGGATACTCCACCGATGAGCAGGCTTTGAACATTGCCTTCGAAAACCAGCTGCCCGGAACTGTTGATATTGTTGTCAGGTACCACCTCCAGTGTAACGCCGGGAGCAAGGGGGTAAAACCCAGGCTGCAGGAGAAACTGAATTAAAAATGGCGCGCCATTGGCTGCAAAATTGATCGTGCCATCCCCGTTGGGCGAATAGTAATAATCCACAGTTATTTTTTCGACCGGCTCCGGATAGGCTGTAAGGTCGTACACCGTATTGATGCTCGAAAACTCAATGAACTGTCCGGAAGCCTGAGCAAAATCCGGAAGGCTAGCTTCCTGCTGTACCAGCAAGTCTCCATAAAGGCTTGCCCAAAATAGGGTCTGTACTGGTGCCAGGCGCATTTCGACGCCCTGCTCTGTGTAGAAAACCGTACCCGGTGGCGTGCCCACTTGAGCCCCATAGCCCAGCGTGTCCATCATTTCAAACGCCAGGCAATCGCCGGGGTTGGGCTCATCAATCGGGCTGGCGCAAACGTTATCCACCCCAAACTCCTGACCGCCAACGGTAAGGCTGAATACCTCTCCGGTGATACAAACGGTACCTTTAGGAAGGAAGGTGTTGCTTGCAGTGTCCAGGGTGATGGTAATATCCACCCCTGGGAAATTCATCCCTGCAAGATCCAGGAAATTAGTTATTACAGCTACATCGCTCCCATTCACTGCGAAGTTTTCCTCCCCGCCCCCATCAAAAAAGTCAAAGCAGACTTGCTGTGCGCCATCGGGATACGCCAACTGCAATGCATTATTGCCCATAAAGAGAAACTGGCCGTCCAGCCACTGCACATCCGCCCCCTGAATGACGGCATTACTGAAGCCGGTATTCCCATTCAGATACTGTATTTCCTGAGCAATCGCGGTCAGGCCATCTTGAGCAAACAAGGTGTCGCCAGGCAGTGTGTTAAGGGCTGGCCCGAAAACCGGGCCCGGGGGAAAGGTTTCAAAATCCAGGCAGCCTGTTTGGCTTTTCAGGCTAGCGATGGCTAGCAAAAGCGGCAGCAGCAGGGCGTATTTAATGTTCATAGATGGGTGGATTCGGTTCATGATGGATGACGTTTTCGCTGAGGTCTTGAATTTGTTATTGGATCACTGTACAAAAATGCACAACCTGCTGCCGGGCGACAAGAACAATTTTGCTGTATTTTTGGATTTTTTATCCAATAAATTTAAGCCTACTGGTACTAAAATGCTTGTTATAGCTTGATCTTAGCCTTAAAGTGCCCATTAATTTTTTGGATTTTTTATTTTACATTTATGGAACAGCACAAACTTATTCAGCTTCTGTCCAGCTTGTCGCGGCGCGAAATGACCCGTTTCCGGGAATTTGCCGACTCCCCCTATCACAACAAGCACGAAGGGGTAAAGAAACTGATCAGCTACCTAAGCGGTATTTACCCGGATTTCACAGCCGGGCACTGCGGGCGCACCCAGCTGTTCCAAGTGCTGTTCCCGGGGCAGCCCCACGACCAGCCAAAACTTGCGGTTATCTTCACCTATGCCGTCCGTTTGCTGCGCGCCTTCCTGCAAACCGAAGAATGGTCGGGCAAGCCCCACGCCCCCCTTTTGCTGAGGCAGCTGCGGCGCCGCAAACAGCTTAGGTGGTTTGAAAAGGCCCTTTCCAAAGCCGAGAAAAGGGCGAAAGCGCAAACCGAGCGCAATGCCGACTGGTACTTTTTTCAGTACCAGCTGGCAACGGAAGCTGATTACTTTTTCACCACAGTAGCCGAGCGGCAGCAGGAAGATCGCTTGCAGCAGAAACAGTTGTATTTCAACCATTACTTCCTGGCAATAAAGCTTCGGGACGCCTGCGAAATGGCCGTCCGCGAACGCATCCTCAAGGTAACCTACCAGGACGAGATGGTGGGTATCGCCCTTCAGCAGTTTGGGCAACATGCAGAGTATTACCAAACTATGCCTGCCATCAATATCTACTACCGGCTATACCGCATGATCACCCTCCTGGAAGAACCCTATTACTACGAAGTCCTGCAGCACCTGGAACAGCAGCAGGAGGCCTTGCCCGATGAGGAATTGAAGAATATTTACAACTACCTTCAGAACTACTGCATCCAAAAAATCAACACCGGGGACGCCCGCTTTCTGAAAGAAATTTTCCGGTTGTACCAGGTGCAGTTGGAGAAGGGCTTGCTATTGGAAAGCCAGCAGCTATCGGAATGGCACTACAAGAATATTGTCACTACGGCGCTCCGCCTGGACGAATTGGAATGGGTGCACCAGTTCATAGAAGCCTACCGCCACCAACTGCCGGAAGAGGCCCGGGAAAACGCTTATCGGTTCAATCTGGCTGCTTACCACTACGCTGCCCGGCAATACGACCAGGTGCTCAGCCTGCTTACTCGGGTGGAGTACAGCGACCTCCGCTATAGCCTCGGGGCCAAGGCGTTGCTGCTGCGTACCTACTATGACCTGGAGGAATACAGCGCGCTGCATTCCCTTGTAGATTCCTTCCGGCAGTATTTGGTGCGCAACCGTCTAATGGCGGACGGCCGGCGGCAAGGCTATTACAACCTGTTCAAACTGACGCGCCGGGCTGCCCTGCTGCGGGAAAACCAGGGTTATTACCCACAGCACCGCTATGAACGGGAATGGCAGCGGCTGGCAGCCGACACCAAAGCTGCCGAAGCCGTATTCAACAAAGCCTGGCTACAGCAAAAAATTGAAGAACTGCGCAATTGAAAAACGGCTAGCGCCCCACGCGGAAGGCCAGCCGCTTCTCATTGGCATTCAAACCTGGCTTACCGCATCAGCAGCACATCGCCTTTGAAAATTTCCACCACGCCGTCTACATATTCTACCCGTGCAAACCACGTGAAGACCCCTCCGTTGAATAACTCGCCCCGGTACTGGCCATTCCAGCCGTAATCTGGCTCGTTGGCGGGCACATCGAATACCGTGAAAACGGGTTCCCCCCAGCGGCTGTATACTTCAAAGGCTTCTATGTTGACTACCTCCGGGCCGGCCTGGACGAAGAAGACGTCATTGGCCCCGTCCCCATTTGGGGAAAAGGCATTCGGCAAGAATACCCGCCGGCGCTTATCGACGAAGAGCTGTATCTGGTCGGAAGCCGTGCAGCCATTCAAATCGGTGACCTGCACCTGGTATAAGCCCGAAGCAGAGGGCTGCACCCAGGGGTCGTAGCAATCAGTACAAGACAGGCTGTCGGCGCTTTGCCAAACCAGGCGCTCCACTTCCTCTTCCGGAATATTGACCTGGGCAAACAACTGCACCTGTTCGCCCAGGTTGACATTGATTTCACCGCCCAAATCCACATTCAGGTCATTGCCTTCCGGCAACAGAATGGAAGTTTCGTGCTCACAGCCGATCGCATCCTGCACAACGATGTTATAAACGCCACCGCTTAAGCCGGTATAGGCTTGCCGGGCATCAAATGACCCGCCGTTAAAGCTGTACAGATAGGGGCTAGTCCCCCCTTCCACACCTTCGATCAAAATGGTGCCATTCTCATCCCCAAAGCAGGACGGGCCAGAAGCGGCAGTCAGCAAAGCGGAAGGCGCAGCGGCAACCTCATCAACCTCCACAGTAGCAATGCTTTCACACTGGTTGTCCGTATTGGTAACGATCAGGTAATAAAGCCCGGCGGTATCCACTGTAATACTGAGTTCCTGACTGATTACATTGCCCGGCTGGCTGAACGCCCATTGCTGTTCGAACTCATCCCCCATACTGGACCCGCTGCCATCGAGGGTAGCATTTGGGTTGAGGCAGTCAATCTGCTGGGCTGGCCCCGGGTTGGCAATGGGGGCTTCGGTATCCTGAGTAATTTCCACAGCATCAGCCTGCTGGCAATTGTTGCTAAGGTTGGTGACCACTAAAGTATAAATGCCCGGTGCGGAAACCGTTACGGAATCGCCCGAGGCAAAGGTGTCGGACAGCTCATTCTGCCATTCGAGGGAGAAGTTGATGCCCTGCGATGAACCCGCTGCACTCAATACCACTTCAGTGACGGCACAATCGAGGCGCTGCGGCGTGCCTGCTTCTGCTTCGGGCAGTTCAATATCCTGGGCAACCGAAACGGTATCCTGCTGCTGGCAACCGGTCTCCACGTCTTTCACTTGCAGGACGTAGGTGCCCGGAGCCGAAGCAGAGAGTTGGTCGGTGCCGGAAGCCAGAAGGTTGCCTTGACCGTCAAACCACTGATACGACAAACCTGGCCCATCAGAGGAAGCAGTGCCATCAATTATCAGGCTCGTAGTCAGGCAGTCCAGGGTGTCTGCTACCGAAAGGCTGGCAATGGGCACGTCATTAGACAAAGGCACTTCGGCTTCGTCGGGCACCGAGGTGCAATTGTGCACGGTATCTACAACAATCAACTGATATAGGCCAGGTTGAGCGACCATCGGTGCAGCCACCCCGGCATTCATGGTGCTGATACCCGGGCCCGACCATTCATAGATAAAGCCCTGGCCGGTGGTGGTGGCGTTGCCGCCGAGCGTCACCGCTTCTACCTCGCAGGTCAGGGTGTCGGGCGTGCCGGCATCCGCTACGGGCAATTCAATTTCTTCGACGAAAAGGCTGGCCTCGCTTTGGCAGCCGTTGGAGTCGGTTACTTCCAGCACATAGGGGCCAGGCGCGTCTGCCTGGAAACTGGCTTGGCCGGCCTGCCCATTCCATTCGTAAGCTGCGAAAGAGCCGGAGGCTGAGAGCGTCGTACTTTCTCCAGCGCAGAAGAAGGGTGCCGCCTCGATATCAACTTCCGGCAAGGGGTAGGTTGCAATGGCGTAAGTGGCAGTATCCAGGCACCCGTTGTTATCGGTGGCAATGACCGAATAAGATCCGGCCTGCTCTACTTCAAGCTGTGGCTGAAAGCTGCCATCCTGCCATTCATAGGTGGCGATATTGCTGCCGGTTGCCATGAGGGTGGCCGATGCCCCCGCACAGAAGCCGGCAGGCCCTTCAATGGCTACAGCAGGTGCCGGAAACAGGCTGACTTCTACCGCAGCAGTGCCCGAGCAGCCGGAGGCGTCTTCAACGTAAACACTGTAGGTGCCGGGTTCGGTGACCGTGAATTCAGCAGCATCGGGGCCGTTTTCCCAATCATAAACTGTGTAACCGGCGCCTGCGCTCAGCACAGTAGACGTACCGGGGCAAAACTGCAGAGGGCCGGAAATAACGGGGCTGAGCTCGGCTTCTTCGGTTACTTCCAATGCAGCGCTGTTTGTGCACCCGTTCTCATCGGTTACCTCTAAGGTGTAAACGCCTTCCTCATTGACTTGAATAGAGGGGGTGGTACTGCCATCTGACCAGAGGTAGGATGCATAGGCCCCGCCGGCATTAAGGGTCGCAAAGCCCCCGGGGCAGAAAGTAGCGGAGCCGCCGATGGCTACCTGTGGCAAACTGTAAGCTGCCAGCTGATAGGCAGCATCGGTTACACAACCATTGGCATCCGTGACGGTGAGGCTGAAAATACCACCGGTATCTACCGTTAAAGCGGCCGTCCCCGCCCCCGTCGACCACTGATAAGCGCTAAAGCCGCCTTCGGCTTGGAGAGTAGCCGTGGCATCTTCACAGAACCCTTCCGGGCCAGTAATATCGGGCGGGGCCACCGTGAATTCTCCTATTTCTATACTATTGGCCGTTTGGCAACCATTGGCATCGGTGACGGTGACGCTGTAGGTACCGGCCTCAGTGACCGTAAGTTCAGCGGCGGTGGTATTGGTATTCCATTGGTAAGCAGCAAAACCTGATTCGGCGGTGAGTTGGGTGGAGGTGCCGGGGCAGAAATTGGGAGCGCCGTCAACCTGAGGCACCTCAGTGTCAAACCACTCAGCAGCCAGGGTGGTGGAATCTACACAACCCTGATTATTGGTGACCACCAAAGTAATGTCCTCAGGGGCACCCACGATGATACTGCCCGTAGTATCGCCAGTGCTCCAGGCGTAAGCGGCGTAGATGGCGTTTGCGGAAAGCGAAGTGGAATCGCCGGGGCAAAATTGGGCAGCCCCCTCGATTTCGGGCTGCGGCAGAGCTATTTCGTCAACTTCAAAGGAGGCTGCACCCTGGCATCCGTTGCTATCCGTCACCGTCAGCCCGTATTCGCCGGGCTCACTGACAGAAAGGGCCGGGCTTGTTTCCCCATCGCCCCATTCGTAAGCCTCAAAGCCAGGGGTAGCTTCCAGGGTGGTAGCCTGGCCTGCGCAGTAAAAGCTGCTGCCGGTGATCTGTGGCTCCGGCAGGCTATTCTCTACAATCGTGATGGCATCGCTCGCCGGGCAGCCATTGGCATCGGTCACCGTTAGTGCGTAAGTGCCCGCTTCTGAGGCCTCGGTGACCGCATCGGTACTGCCGGTACTCCACTGGTAGGCGGCAAAGCCTCCATCGGCCGACAAAGCAATCGTATCGCCAGCGCAGAAGGCTGCCTCGCCCTGAATACCAACCACCGGAGCGGCAAAAACGGAGGTCTCAACGCTATCTGACCCGGCGCAACCCGCCGCATTCGTTACTTCTACAGAAACGGTGGTGGCGGTGCTTACCTGTAGGGTTGGCCCATTGGAGCCGTCCGACCAGCTAATACTGCTGTAGTTGCCGTTTAGCGAAAGCTCTACAGTGCTGTCTGGGCAGAATGCTACAGGGCCGATGATGTCGGGGACGGGTAGGCTTTCTTCTACTACAACAACGGAAATGGAATCCGTACAGCCATCTCCATTTGTGACTGTAAGCCCGTAGGTGCCCGGTGCAGTAACCGTCAGGCTGGGCGTCGTGGCGCCGCCCGCCCACAGGTAGCTGTCAAAGCCTGCGGGAGCTGTAAGCTGGGTGCTATCACCGGCGCAAAACACCGTGTCGCCAGTAATCGAAGCTTCCGGAAGCAGGGTTTGCTCCACAGTAAACGCAGCGGTGCCGGTGCAGCCATTTTCATCGGTAACCGTCAGGCTGTATTCGCCCGAAGTATTGACAGTAAGGATGGAATCCGTAGAATTATTGCTCCATTGATAGGAAGGGAAGTTCTGGTCGGCGGCCAGGGCTACCGACTCGCCTTCACAGAACTGCTCAGGCCCCAAAATGGAGACCTCTGGCAGCGGGTAGGCTGTTATGGCGACGGAATCAGCCGCTTCGCAACCTGCGGCGTTGGTGACCGTCACACTAATATCCTGAGTAGCCCCAACCGTAAGCTCAGGGCCGGTACTGCCGTCTGACCAGGTATAGGTATCGTAGGCCTGGGTAAGGCCAAGGACCGTAGCTGTGTCGGAACAGAAGGCCAGAAGCCCGGTGATTTCAGGTTCAGGGAGAGGGTTTTCAACCACCGTAGCCTGGGCAGTATTGGAGCAGCCATTCGAGTCCGTTATCGTCAGCCCGTAGGTGCCGGCCTCCGTCACGCCCAACAATGGGTCAGTGGAATCATCACTCCAGGTATAAGCTGCCATGCCGGCCGGGGCAGTGAGGGCGGTGCCAGTGCCTTCGCAGAAGGCCAGATCGCCATTGATCGCGACATCCGGGAGGGCGTTCTCCGTGACCACCACACTGGTGTTGCCATCACAGCCATTCTCGTCCGTTACCGTTACGCTAACCGTACCCGGCCCGGTAACGGTAACGGTAGGCCCGCCGGAGCCGTCGGACCATTGATAGGTATTGAAATCGCCATTAGTTGTAAGGGTAATCGCATCGCCGGCACAAAAAGCCGTAGGCCCTTCAATCTGAGGCGCCAGCTCGTCAGTCTCGGTGACGGTGATGGTATTTACGCTTTGGCAGCCTTCGGCGTTGGTGACCGTCAGAAAAACGGCTCCGGGTTCGGTCACGGTGGTCGTTTGGGTGTTATCGCCTGTAGACCAGGCGTAGGTGAGGCCATCAGCAACAGCCGACAGCTCGGTACTGCCGCCTGTGCAGAAGCTATTCGCACCGGTGATTTCTGCACTGGGCAGTGGGGCCTGGGTAACGGTAAAGGTAGCCGTACCTTCACAGCCATTATTATCCGTCGCGGTCACCGTATAATCTCCGCCGGCGCTGACTGAAATGGTACTTCCGGTTTCACTATTGCTCCAGTTGAAAGCGGCATAGCTGCCGGGGTCCTGAACCGCAATAACCGCGAATGCCCCGTCACAGGCGACTTCGTCTCCCGTTAGCTGGACATTCGGGGGCGGCGCGACATCAACAAAAGTACTGGTTTCTGCCACACAGCCCTGATTGTCGGTGACGGTTACGCCAACGAACCCATCCGTTCCGACCGTTTCTGTCTGGCCATCCCCGCCGGTCGACCAAGAATAAGAAGCATAAGACGGGCTAACCGATAGTGCTGTAGTCTCCCCCTGGCAAATCGCCAATTCTCCATTTATGGTGGGGGGTATAGCGAAGTTTTCTGCTACCGTTACTGTACCTGTTGTTTCACAGCCCCCCTGCGTAACGGTGACCGTGTAAGTACCGGGGCCAGGGATGGCGGCCACGGAGCCCCCCCCTCCGGTCGACCAACTGAAGGTATCGTAGCTGGAGGCATTGGTAATGGCTACCGAACCGCCGGTGCCTGCGCACAGCGTCTGCGGTGCTGAAATAGCGGGGGGCGCAATAAAAGTTTCGTCTACCTGCACCGTAGCCGTGCCTTCACAGCCGCTGGCATCCGTAACCGTTATGCTGACCGGGCCGGGTTGGGTGACGGTAGTAGCCGGGCCACTCCCGCCATTTGACCAACTGTAGGAAGCAAAGGTATTGGGCACCGTCAGGGTCGTGGTTTCTCCGGTGCAAATATCCAGGTCGCCACTTATGACGGGGTCCGGCGGGGGGCTGGCGTTGACCGTGAAGGAAGCCTCCCCGGGGCAGCCTCCTGCCAGGCTCGTCACTGTGACCGTGTAAGTGCCGCTGGAAGCAATCGGCAAGGTTTCTCCGACATCACCGGTACTCCAAACGTAGGTGGCATAGGTGCCTACCACATTGAGAAACTCCGTATTGCCAGTACAGATGACACTCGGCCCCGTAATCTGAGGCACCGGTTGCACCAGTACCTCGACAAAAAGGTCGGCCGGAAGGGCACACTGCCCAGGGTCAGGTGTAAAAGTAATGGGTGCGCTGCTGCCGGGGCTGACCAACTGCGGATTAAAAACACCGCCGCCGACACCCTGGCCGGACCAGGTGCCTGTAATGCCGCCTTGTATATTCGAAAGTGCCACCGGGGCATCTCCCTGGCACAAAGGCCCAATGGGCGTCAAAGCCGGCGTTTGGGGCGCGGTCACTTGCACCGTTACCGGCACCCGGTCCGAAGCGCAGCCATTATCATCGCAAGCCACATAGTAGGTCGCTGATGTATTCAGTGCCGGCGTATTGTATACCGGGCCCACAGCAATTGGGATAGTACTCGATGGAGAGTTGAACCACTGAACGATGCCGCTCGGGCAGCCCGCAGCAGTTATCGCAGCGCTCTCCCCCTCACAGATGGTAGGGGCAGTCACGCTGGGCGGGGGCGGAGGCACACAGGGCGGGTCGCAAAACACCGTGGCCACCCAACCGGGGTCCTGTACGGAGCCGTCGCTATCAAAGACGAAAGTCAGGCAGCCACTGGAATGTGATGAAGTTACCGTGCCCGGGCTATTGGTACCATCGTAGTTACCAATCAGCGGCGAACTGGCGTTAGGCCCGTCGAAAATGGCCAAATTATCGAATCCGCTCTCAATATCGAAAAAGGAGAAGCTAACCGTCACGACGTCACCCGGCACGTCTGCGCAGATGGTAACCGTTTCATTCGCATTTGAGGGGTAGTCTCCGGTAGGGCCGCCGCTGTCATAGAAATTCTCGCCACAGCCGGGTGGGTATTCGCAGGTGCCATCGTCAAAGGAAGCAGCCGGGTTGTAGTTCAAGGCAAGGGGGTCTGTACACCCGCAAATGGTTGGCGGGACCCCGGGGAAGATGGGCGCAATATTGCCTGCAAAACCCGTATTGACAAAAGCATGGTCCGTGATACAGAACTCAATATTGTAGGTGCCGCCCCCACAGGCTGCGGCCAGCTCGGCGAACGTATTTACGGTATTAATGCCACAGGGGTCACCGGAAAGCCCGTAATCCCCCCCGTTAGTCGCCAGGTTTGGGTCGGGGTCAGGCCCACCGCCTTCTGAAAACGTGTAGAACCCACCGACGGTAGCCGAAGACCCGAATGGCGCCCCGGCGTTGCAAGCCCCCCCGCCGGGCCGGGTCATCAGCATGAGGGTTTCCCCGCATGCACTCACCCGGATAGAAAGATCACCAATATAGGTGTGGTCGAGTTCGAGTGAAAACCCGATTGGGTCTCCCGTCACCGCAGGGTTTATCGGGATGGAGACGCAGTAGGATACGGAGGGGTTGCTAACCGGCTGGTTTTCATCCGGCAAACTAATGCTGGGGTCCGTGCATTGCCCTCGGAGCGCTGTGGATTGGATGACGACCAAGCCGAAGAGGAAAATCCATTGAACAGGGTTAAAGCAGACAGTTTTTGAGTAGTATTCCTGCATAAAATGTTTGTTTTTCAGTATGTGCAAAGGCCAGGGATGTTTTTCACTTTCACGGCACGAAATCCGTGGCCGGCCTGCAATCCAGACTATTTCACAACAGCGGGCATCTCTGTTGGAGTTGTTTTATGGTTGCTCAGGGTTAGGTAGATTGGGTGCAGAAGCGGCTCGGCCAGCTATGCCAATTGGTTGCCGTTCTGCTTATTTTTGACCACGGTGCTAAAGGGCACCGGCACTGCCCGGAAAGGCAAAATGCCGGCTCGCTAAGGGCTTTGTCAGCTCACCGCCACCCAAAACTTCTCATTTGGCAGGGTGCAGTTCCAGTCGCTTGCCAGTCAGACCAGCCATTATGAACCCTGCCGGCAAAAATACGAATTAAGATACAGGGGTTTGGGGAGGTATTTTATAAAAACTTGGGTACTCGACCAAGCTTCCAAATAAATAATCGCAAAAGTAGCTATTTTTCGGAAAACTTACCTAAAGATTCCCCGTGTGAATGGAATAGCCTGAGCTTCAGCTGTGTAGTTCCTGCTGCTGCCAGCGCCTAGCGGATTAAATGGGCACCGTCTTTGAACAGCACCACCTCCCCATCCACAAATTCGATTTCTGCATAATAGGTAAAATAGCCGAGATTCAAGGGCTGGCCCCGAAAAGTGCCGTCCCATCCGTAGGCCGGATTATTAGGCGGGAAATCAACAGCCCGGTAGACCGGCTCCCCCCAACGGGTGTAAATTTCAAATCTATGTATTTTGGCGACATCCGTGCCCGCAAAAATCATGAAAAAGTCATTGGCCCCATCCCCATTTGGCGTAAATGCGTTGGGGATGTACACTTGGTAGTCGCGGACCACCTTTACCAGCATATCGTCCGTAGCGGTGCAGCCGGAAGTATCCTGAATCGTGGCGCGATAGCGGGTGGTTTCCTCGGGAGCATCAACCCAGGATAAGCACTGATCGCAAGCCAGGGAGTCTTGGGGCGACCATTCAATGCGTACCCACTCCGCTTCGGTCAGATTGGTCAGGGCATTCAACAGCACTTCTCCCCCTAACCTTATGTCCCGGTCCGGCCCCAGAGTAAGCTGCGGCAAGCGCCCGTCTTCCAGAGTAACGGCTGTTTCGTATTCGCACCCTTCTACATCCTGAATCCGAATGGCATAGGCCCCGCTTCCCAGGCCAGTAAAGTGGCTGCCCATACCAAATGGGGCTCCGTTGATGCTGTAGAGATAGGGCGGTGTGCCCCCCGTAACGCTGGCAATCCGGATTTGGCCATTTTCCTCTTCGTAACAGATGGGATCAACGGCATGTACCTCAGCTGACGTAAGGGTATTCGGAGCTTCGGATACACTTACCTGAGCTGTAGCCTGGCAGCCGTTGAGCGAGTTGGCTACTGTCAGCTCATAGCCCCCGGGAAGGCCGGTAACCACGGCCAGGCCCTCCGGCTCACTATCTATGCCCGGGCCCGCCCAATGGTACACAAAGGGGCTGCCCTGACTGGAGCCGGCAGCGTTCAGGGCCACCGTTTCATTCAGACAGTCCAACTGCCCGGAAACGGAAAGCACGGCTACCGGGCGGATCGTATCAATCACCACCTCTACCGAATCAGTAGCCTGGCAGCCATTGACCGGATCTGTGGCGGTGAGGAAAAAATAGCCCGGAGCGGCAGTGGTGTACTGCAGGCCTGTTTCCCCGTCCAGCGGCCCCTGCTCCAGGGCAGACCATTGCAGGGCAGGAGGGCCATAGGGCGCAGAAGCCACTGCGGAAAGCTCCACCGAATCGCGGGCGCAGGTCAATGGGTCAACATTGGGATTGATAATGACAGTAGGGATTTCAAAGTCTCCGGCTACTTCCACCTCTCCCAAGGCGGTGCAACCGGTTGCCGTATCCGAAACCATCAGCTGATACCTGCCGGGGGAACCCGCCAGGAAAGTTGCCGCGTTTTCACCAGGAAGTGCAGCGCCATCCGCCCCTATCCATTGATAAACAATGGCCGGGCCCGTCTCAGAGCCATCGCCCGAAAGGGTAACGGTGGGCGTATTGCAGTCCAGAGTGTCACCGGCGCTGATGCTTACCGCAGGTGTATAGCTCAGGTCAGTCACTTCCACCGACTCCAGGTTGGAAACGCAACCCGTTTGCGTATCTGTGACAATAAGCCCGTAGACCCCGGTTTCTTCTACAACGGGATTGGGCTCAGTCTGATTGACGGGGGTGATGCCAGGCCCTTCCCAAACGAAAGAAAGCCCTCCCGCAGGCGGGCTGCCGGGCCCGAGAGTTACCGAACGGGTATCGCAGTCCATGGCCAGGTCCGCGCCTGCAGGGGCAGAGGGCAACCCAACCTGCTCTATCTCCACGGTATCCGTGCTGACACAACTGTTGTCACCTTCTGCCTGCGCTGCGTATAACCCCGGCTCCAGCACTTGAATGGCCAGGGTCGTGTCACCAGTAGACCAGCCCAGGAAGTGGCCGTTAGTGGATACATTCAGCTCATTGGCGCTCCCCTCGCATAATAGCTCCTCCCCCGAGATTTCGATAGTAGGCGCAGCGTAGGGCTTCACCTCCCAGGAGGCAGCATTCATGCACCCCACGGTGTCCTGCACGGTCACTGTATAGACGCCCTCTTCAGCTACGGCAATTTCCCGGGAGTCCATCCCATTGCTCCATTGGTAAGTAGCAAAGCCTTCCTCTGCCGCAAAAACAGCAGTGCCATTAGGGCAGTAGCCGGTATCTCCTTCAATTGCCGGCGGCGGGACGGCAAAGACAAAAACGGCCGTCACGGCATTAGCCACACAGCCTAAGCTATCAGTGACGACCACCCCGTAACCGCCAGCTTCTGAAACCGTGATCGCCGGCGTAGTCGCCCCCGTAGACCAATTGATAGCAGCCCAGTCGCCCTCTACCTCCAAAGTGGTGGAACCGCCTAGGCAAATATTCTGGGCTTCGGTCAAATTCAGGTCAGGAGTAGGCCGGATAAACACCTCGGTGGAGTCGGAAGCCGTGCAGCCGTGCTCATCCTCCACCATCAGTGTGTAGATGCCGGATTCGGAGACATTGATAGCAGCTGTCTGTTCTCCCGTACTCCATTGATAGGCTGCGAAATTGCCGCCTTCCGGTTCCAGCCAAAAATCCTCGCCATCGCAACCCGACACATAAGCCGGAATATTGGGCACGGGGCGGGGCAAGGCATCAACAGTGACCGTGTCCTGAGCTTCGCAGCCCTGCGCATTGGTTACTGTTAAAGCATACGCCCCACTTTGGCTTACCGGCAGGGTGGCATCAGTAGTGCCGTCTGACCAAAGGTAGCTGGCGTAATCACCAGCTTCAAGGTATATCGAATCCCCCTCGCAAAAGGGCACCACGCCCTCAATCGCCACACTTGCCCCGGCGACATCCTGCACAAAGACATTGCCCGTCCCCACACAACCGGATTGGTCAACCACAGTCACCTGATAGAAGCCGGAATTCGCTACGGTTATCGTTTCCAAGGTGTCTTCGGTAGACCATTGATAGCTGCCGTATTGGTTCATGATGGAAAGCTGACTGCTATCACCGGGGCAAAGCGTCAAGTCGCCGTTTACCGATACGTCAGGTTCCGGGACTTCCAAAACCTCGACTGTGGCAGAATCTATGCAGCCATCCGGCGTGGCCACCTGCAGGGTGTAGCTCCCCGGCAGGGCAATTTCGATGCCGGGCAGGGCTGGCCCGTTAGACCAGGCGTAAGCATAGCCCGGCTGAGGCTGCACGCCAACGAAGACGGATTCGTCTTCGCAAAACGCTGTAGAATCGGGCAGGTTGATTTCAGGCAATGGTGAGGCGGTTAAATCCACCGCCGCTGTACTCTGGCACCCCAGGCTATCCGTAACGGTCAGGGCATAGGTGCCGGGGCTGCTCACCAGGATGGAGTCCGCACTGCCGCCGGTAGACCAATTGTAATCTTCATAACCGGAAGTGCCAAGCAAAGCTACGGATTGCCCCTCACAGAACAGGCCCGGGGCCTCCACTTCCACCACGGGCAGTGGGTTTTCCACAAGGGTAAAGGGCAAGGTGGCTACGCAGCCGTTGGAGTCCAGCACAGATACCTGCTGCGGGCCCGGGTTGCTGAAAGTGGTTTCAATATCTTCAGCTGCATTCGACCAGGTGACAAAGGGGTAATGGCTTTCCGCAATGGCCAAGGTCGTGGTTTCGCCGGCACAGTATTCCAAATCGCCCTGCAGGGTAATCGCGGGCAGCGGATTTTCTGTAATGGCCACACTGAAGCTGTCCTGGCACTGATTCGCATCGGTGACCGTCAGGGTATACAAGCCGGGCGTGTTCACCTCAATACCGGCAGATTGCGCTCCGGTCGACCATTCGTAGCCGGGGAACCCTGCCTGTGCTTCCACCAGCACGCTCCCACCGGCACAGTAATCAGCATCGGTTGGCAACCCTGCATCTGGAAGGGGCACTTCCTCTACCATCAGCGAGTCCCGTCCGGCACAACCGGCGGCATTCGTCACTTCAAGTACGTAAAGGCCCGCCTGATCCACGGCCAGGCTGCTGGCGGCGCTCCCATCCTGCCACTCGTAACTGCTGTAAGCCGCGTCCGCCTGCAGCTCGATGGTGCTGCCTTCGCAAAGCTCAGGCCCACCCGTAATCATTGGTGCGGGCAGCGCCACCGCCTGGGCGTAAGCAGAATCTACAGCCACGCAGCCATTGCTAGCCGTGACCGTCACGTAATACATCCCCTCCTCGCTCACGGTAAGGGTATTGGCAACAGCTGCAGTTGACCAGACGTAGGCCTCATAGCCTGGGGCAGCAGCAATGGTGATGCTATCTGATTCGCAGAAAGCGTACGGGCCCTGCAATCCAGTTGTGGGCACCGCTTCTTCGGTTACGCTTATGCTATCAGTAGCCAGGCATCCAAATTCATTAGCAACCGTCAGAAAGTATACTGCAGCACTGTCGACTGTTATAGCGGCGTCAGCTGCGCCTGTGCTCCAGGAATAGCTTTCGTAAACTTGGCCGGAGGAAAGCGTCGTGCTGCTATTGGCACAATAGGTGGCGGCTGCCGGCAGGTCAAGGACCGGGTTCGGGAAAGCCGCTACGGTGGCGGCCGCAACCCCGGTACACCCTTCTGCTGAAGTGACCGTTACGCTATATTCGCCCGCAGCGTTTACCTCCAGGAAGGGGCCATTGGCATTTGCCGACCAATCGTAGTTTGCGTAAGCCTCGGTGAGCGTGAGGCTGACCGTACCTTGTTCGCAGAGGCTCGTATCCCCGGCAATAACGGGCTCTGGCTCCGTGTACGCAGCCACTTGTATACTATCAACTCCCTGGCAGCCCTGCTCATCCGCTACCGTGACGGTATACCAACCCGGGGCCGAAATGGCTAGGGAATTGTCAAATGCCCCCCCTCCCCAGTCGATAGCGGAGTAATTGCCCACCGTTAGCTCGCCGGATTCCCCGGGGCATAGGCCAGCGGGCCCATCAATAGACGGGCTGGGCGGCTGGAATTCAGCAACGGGAATGCTATCGATCCCGGTACACCCCCTTTCATCAGTAACGGTTACCGTATACAGGCCAGCTTCGGTAATGGCCGTAAGCGGGCCGGTAACGCCGGTATCCCAATTGTAATCGTTATACGTTTGGCTCACAAATGCATACACCGTGTCTCCGGCGCAAAGGCTTTCCTGATCCACAATAGCTACATCTACGTCAAGCGGGTCGTATTCCGTAACCGCAAAAGTGTCCACGCCGACGCATCCGTTTGCAGCGGTTACGGTGACTGAATATTCCCCCCCTTCCTCCACTACGGCGGTTGAGGTAGTATCGCCGGTAGACCAGAGGTAGCCCTCGTAATCCTGAACCGTCAGCAAAAGGCTGTTGCCCCCATCGCAAAAGGCAGTATCCCCGTTTACTACGGGCGTGGGTGCCGGGATGGCATCAATTGCCGCCGCAGCGGTATAGGCGCACCCGAAGGCATCAGTAACGGTTACGCCGTACTGGCCGGCTGTATCCACAACCAAGAGGGAATCTGAAGACCCGCCTGTCCATTGGTAAGCTGCCCAAGGTTCAGCAAGGCTGAAGGTTGCTTCCCCATCCGGGCAAAGCCCGGGCGGGGCCAGCAGGCCAGGCTGCTGCTCGGGTATTTCCGTGATGGAGATGGCGGTGTCGCCTTCGCAGCCGTAGGTGTCTGTGACCCGTAGGAGGTAGTTGCCAGGTTGGTTGATCACCAGAAAGCTATCGCTGGAAAAGCCTACCCAATTGTAGGCTGCGAAACCGCCGCCCGCCACCAGGGTGTCGGTAGTGCCTTCGCAAAGATAGGGCCCGCCGGCAACCGCAGGCGTTGGTGTTGGCACCTCGTCAACCATGACATCCCGGATAATCTCACAGCCATTGCCCGGAGCAGTAACGGTAACGGAGTAAAGACCAGAGGTATCGGCCACCAGCGTTTGCCCTGCTGATCCGTCCGACCAGGCATAAGTAGCAAAGCCAGGGCCGGCGTCTAAAGCCAGGCTTTCGCCTTCGCAAAAGCGTTCCTCGAACCCCACAGTGATCGGAGGAGAAGGCTCGACGGTAATGCTCAGGGTGTCGTAATTCACACAGCCGTCTGAACTGACTTCCAGGAAAAAATCAACCGTGCCGCTGAAATCAGGAGGAAAAGTCAGCTCAGGAGCGGAGCTGTTGGGGTCGTCCAGGTAGGCTGCTGCCCCATCGGTAGCCGTCCAGGTATAGGTTTCAAAGCCGGTAGCATATGTTACCTCACTGTTGAGCACAAAGGGGACATTGCCGCTGCAGAGTGCGGTATCCTGGTCGAGCGCCACCACCTGCAAATCGCAATTGGGGTTAGCGGTGCAGTCGAAGTAGTCGGCGGCTTCTCCTGAGAAGGTAATATCAAAACCGTCGGAGGCAGACTCCTCTCCAGAAACGCCGTAAAACTCGTTGATGTAAAGGTAAAAGCCCTCTCCCGGATTGACTATAATTGGGGCTACGTAGCCATTAGCCTGAGCACCGGTTTCATCAAAGAAAATACCTTCCGATAGATCGGTCTCCCCGTTGCCTAATCCGGTAAACGGGCAAAAGCCACACTGGAAGGTCTGAGTCTGCTCTACTGACCAGGCGTAAGAGCACCGGTCCGGCTCACCGAGGCTGTCACACCGGGTATTTGCGGCGTAAAGCGCAAAGTCGTAATCGATGGCGGTTCCTTCGTAGGGGTCAATGGTGAAGCGGAGTTCACTGCCGGCGGGCATGTCAGAACTGAAGCGGAAATAAAGCCAAACACTGGAGGTTTCCCCGGTTTCGTGGCACCCAATGTCATTGTCGGGGTCTTCAAAATCCAAGACATCCCCGGGGGTATCCGGTACGTCTATATTGGTATCTCCACAGACCACGATCGCGCCACTGCAATCCGAAATGTTTTGGGCACCCATCCAAAGCGGCAACAACAGGAGGGTATACACCAAAGGGTTTTTGAGATTTTCACACCGCATTTCGATAGTTTTTCATTCCGGCAATAGCCAGCAATGGATGCCAGCATTTTATTCATGCTATGCATCATGGGATTATAAGGGTGTCCGGGGCTTAGTTGAAAATAGGGCGTTTATCGTACTGGAAGCGGTCGATTACAAAAGTACCAGCCTCAATAAAGATGCGGTACTGCATTTGTGCGGGAAAACCCATGGACAGTCTGGGGGGGAGGTTGACTTGCAAACAAATATAGAAAACTAAAATAAAATTTTCCCTAATTTGCAAAATATCTCCACCCCACCGCGTGATTTTTGGAATGCCTTGGGTTGCTAAACAGGAGTCGTCTAGAGAGAAGACCCGTGGTCGGGAGAAAGCGCTGCTCTAGTTCAAAAAAAAGTAATATATATACGAACCTACTTTGTAACCTCTTAACAGATTAGCACTTAAGCCAAGCCTCGGCGCTTTAATTCCCGATGGACAAGCATGTGTTCGCGGGTCATATCGCCGGTAACAGAGGAGTTTTCTTCCGCTCTACGGATCAGGTACGGGACGACCTCCCGGACCGGGCCGTATGGCAAGTATTTACCTACATTATAGCCTTTGTCCGCCAGGTTGAAGGTTAAATTGTCGCTCATGCCGTACAGTTGACAGAAAGAAAGGTGGGGGTGGTCTTTAGGTATGGACTTGCGGTGGATGAGTTCTGCCTGCAGCAAGTTGCTGTCGGCATTATGGGAAGCATTGCAGGAAGCGATGCACTCGTAATTGTCGATACAAAACCGGATCCCAGTATTGTAGGCATCGTCGGCGGCTTCTTTGGTTGGGTGGATGGGGTCTTCATACCCGTGCTCCCGGGCGCGCTCCCGCTCCTTTTCCATATAGGCGCCCCTCACCAGCTTCGCGCCCAGGATATAGCCATTGCGCGCGGCCTGATTATAGGAGCTGATCAGATATTGCAGCCGGTCTTTGCGGTACATTTGGAAAGTGTTGTAGACCACTGCCCGTTCGCGGTTATACCGGCGCATCATCATATTGACGAAATGATCGATGGGGTCCTGTATCCAGCTTTCTTCCGCATCGAAAAATACGCTGACGTTGCTTCGGGAAGCCACGTGGCAAATGGAATCAATCCGCTTGAGCACGCTTTTGTATTCCTGGCGGGTGGCTTTCGTGAAAGGCTCCCCCAGTTGTACCTGCTCCAGCAAACCGAAGCGGGCCATGCCGGTAACCTTAGTGCTGACCACAGAGACATAGTCCGACTTAGCGGCAAATTCAATAGCGCGGATGGTTTCATTCATCGTCTGATTGTACTCCTCTTCCGTTTCTTTGGCTTCGGCTCCATAATCCAGGATAGTTTTACAGCCGTACTGGGCAAGCTTTTCTATAGTGGGGTAGCTATTCAGCAAAGTGGTGCCGCCGCAGAACTGTTCGTAGATGGTGTTTTTGACAATACTTTCGACGAAGGGCAGGTGCATGCGGATAGCGGCAAGCCCAAGCTTGGAGCCTATGCCGACCAGCCAGTGCTGGTTCATCAGCCCAAAAATCCAGGCTGATTTTTTGAGCGCTTCGTCCGATTTGCCGGCGAAAGCGATAGCTGTATTCTCAAAATCGACGATGGGCTCGTTGGCGTCGTTCATGACCTCCTCGACGATCCGCTTCGTATTTTCGATATCTTTCACAGGCTTGCCTATCTTTTCCATATCCACTATTTATTTCGACTCTTAAAATACAAGTCGTACAACAGATTATAGCCTTTTTTATGTAATTTTTCCAGTCATTTTCTTATCGGCTCCAGATCGACCAGGCTTGCTCTGCCTGGCCGTAGAGCATATCCAGGCCGTTCTTCACCCTGGCCCCCTGCGCCAGCCCCCGCTTCATAAAAGTGGTCATTTCGGGGTTGTAGACCAAATCGTACAGAAAATGCTGTGCTCCCAGCGCACTGTAAGGCAAGTCGGGGCAACCCGCTGTCTTAGGGGCCATTCCCAAAGGAGTGGTATTGATAACCAGAGGATGAGCTTTCAGCACTGTGCCCGATACTTCCGGATAAGCCAGTCGACCAGGCCCAGAGCGGCGAGAAACCAAGTGGTAAGGGATACCCAGCTGGCGCAGTACATATCCGACCGCTTTGGCTGCACCTCCCGTACCAAGGACAAGGGCACGAAAGCCATCTGCCCGGTGCCTCTCCTCCCCTATCCACGCCAGCAGGGAACGCTCAAACCCTACCACGTCTGTATTATAGCCTACCCGCTCTCCACTGTCGAAGTGGATGGTATTGACTGCACCTACGGCCGCTGCCCCTTTATCCAGCCGGTCCAGAAAAGGCAGCACGGCTTGCTTATAAGGGATGGTGACATTTAAGCCTGCCAGATTGGGGTACTGCCCCAGGAGCGCAGGCAGGTTTTCGATCTCCGCAATCGGGAACAACTCGTAGCGAGCGTCATCAATACCTGCTTTCCGGAATTTCTCAGTAAAATACCGTTTGGAAAAGGAGTGGGAAAGTGGGTACCCTATCAAGCCAAAAAGCCGAGGGTAGTCTGAAAGTTGCCGCATCAGATCCCCCTTTTATCTAGACGTTCCAACATAAAAACCAGCGCCAGGCCCAAAATCATGCACAGCACAGCAGGCACCAGGTAGGCAGCGCCCACCTCTGCTGCGTATTGCCCCGGCATAAGGTTGATCTCCTTGATAACCTTGTCCACCACCGTACCTGGCTCAATTGACACCAATTCGCCCGCATCAGTCAGGCCCAGCACCGCCCGGCGCCAGGGCCATATTTTATTGAGGGACCCCAGCATGAAACCTGTCAGCACGGCTAAGGTCATATTGTGGTAGTGTTTGAAGGTCCAGGACAATATCCGGGAGAAGGTAGCCAGCCCCAGGAGGCAGCCTGCACCAAATACCCCTAACACCGTCAGGCTTTCGGGGGCGAGCGTCTTCAGCGCATCCTTAATGGTAGGGATAATGATGGTGTACATGCCCATCAGCAGCAGGATAAAGCTACCGGAAATACCGGGCAGGATCAGAGCCGAAATCGCGATCATGCCGGAAACAAAAACCAGCCCCAGGCTGGTGCTTCCTTCAGCAGGGCTGGCAATCGTAATCACATAGGCTACGATGGTGCCAATGACCAAACCGGCTACTTCCCTGGATTTCCAGCGCCCGACTTGCCGCCCGATGTAGACCGCCGAGCCGATTATCAGCCCAAAGAAAAAGGCCCAGAGCGGGATAGGGTAATTTTCCAGCAAGTGCGTAATGCCAAAGACGCCGGCAATAATGCCGGCCGCCATGCCAACCAGCAGCGTAAGCAAAAAGGTGCCGTTGGCCTTTGACCAAGCCGCAGCAACGCCTTCCTGGCCTAATGCACGCCAGGCTTCAGGGCCCAGTATATTTTTTACGGTCTCCAGCAGCCGCTCGTAAATACCCGTGATAAAGGCAATGGTGCCCCCCGATACGCCGGGTACGACTTCGGCCATGCCCATCGCCATACCTTTGAGGGCTAACCCCAAATTGGATGTCCATTTTTTCATAAGGGCAAAACTAAATATTCGGGTTGAATATTTATTGCGCCCTCTGCCTTTTTTGCAACTATTCCGATTCGCTAACCGCCTCCATCAGGCTCTTTTTTTCGGCGTACAGCGCCTCGCTGAGGCCGCGCGGGTAGCTTGCCGCATCTATAGACCGGAATTGCTGCCATTGCCGCCCGGCGTAGGCTCTAACTTCAGGCAAGTCTGGAAAATCGTAAACCAACTTACCCTCCTTCAAAACAGGCTGCAGCAAATCCGCTCCCTCTGCTGCAGCAAGCAGCTGGGTTTCTTCGCGGCCCTCCGGGTGGAACTCTTGGGTGTTCAGCCCTTGCCGCACATCGTAAAGGATATCCCCGGCGGGGCCATCGGCGTGGTGGCTTCTCCAAACTTGCAGCAAACCGGGATTGGTAGTTTTGATGGCTTCCTCCGACCGCTTGATCCGGCTTTCCCATACCCCTTCTTCATTTTGCAGGGCAGCCAGTTTGTAGACGCCCCCCAGGGCAGGGTCGCCGTGGGCAGTAGCCAGGCGGGTGCCTACACCCCATACGCTGATGGTTGCGCCTTTTTTCTTCAGCCCCTCAATCCGGTATTCATCCAGGTCATTGCTGGCGACTATAGCGGCTTGCGGGAAGCCTGCTTCATCCAGCATTTGCCGCGCCGTTTTGCTCAATTCGGCCAAATCTCCGGAGTCCAGCCGGATGCCCGTCATCTCATGCCCGTTGCTGCGCAGCCACTGCCCCACCTGTATTGCATTCCGGACCCCGTCCAGGGTATCGTAAGTATCCACCAGAAAGATGCAGTTGTCGGGCAATGCCTCAGCGTAGCGCTGAAAAGCCATCAGCTCGTCTTCAAAGCACATTACCCAGCTGTGGGCATGCGTGCCCTTTACGGGAATACCGTATAGCCGCCCCGCCATCACATTGCTGGTAGCGTGGCAGCCCCCGATGTAAGTGGCCCGGGCAGCTGTCATAGCACCATCCAGGCCCTGAGAACGGCGCATGCCGAATTCCAGGACGCTGCCGCCCTGCGCTGCCTCTACAATCCGGGCAGCTTTGGTGGCTAGCAGGGTCGAAAAGTTGATTAGCGTCAGCAAACCCGTTTCCACCAGCTGGCACTGCAGCAGCGGCCCTTCAACTCTGAGCAGCGGCTGGTTCGGGAACGCCACAGTGCCCTCCGGCATAGCGTGGACATCAAGGCGGAGCTCCATACGCTGCAAATAATTCAGGAAGCTTTCGTCAAAGAGCGGTCCGCCGGCTGGCCCGTTCAGCCCGCCCAGATATTGAATATCCCCAACTGAAAATTGATAATGCTGCAAGAAATCGACCGCCAACTCCAGGCCGGCGGCAAGCGCAAAATCGCCACCAAACGGCGGCTTACGGTAAAACAGGTTAAAAGCGGCGTGCTGATCGTAACGCGCCGATTTCCAATAACCGTAAGCCATCGTCAACTGGTATAAGTCTGTCATCAAACCAAAGGGGCCGCAGTATATTTTGCTGAGGTGTGTGGTTGGCATATGCAGTAGATTGATTAGTTAGTTTTATTTTTAAACTAAGTTACCCCCTTTCGGGTTCATTGGCAAGGTTTTTTCCGGCTTTTTTCTCGCCGGCAAACCATCTGCTCTTACCCGCAAGAAAGATTTTTCGGTGGATTTTCCTCTCGCACCGACCAACTTTACCCGCCGGCCGGTTGTCTTTGAGCATATAAGGCTAATCATATGCTAAACTTTTCGCCCATGCCAAAGCTACTTTTCCTCGCTTGCCTATTGCCCCTCAGCATACTGGCCCAACCGGGGAACTGGGAGGTGTTCAAATCCTTTGAAGGCCGCTTTAAGGTACAGGTGCCTGGAGCAATGGCTACCGCCACCGACAGTGTGGAAACCCCGGTCGGCCCACTGGCTTACACCACTTTTTACTATCAGCCGCCCGAGGGCGACAAACAAGCCGAGAACCTGATGTATATGGTAAGCTTCTGCGATTACCCGGAGGGCGCGCTTCATCAGGATAGCACGGCCTTGCTGGAGGCGTTTTTTGAGACGACTATGGAGGCTGGGGCTTTTTCAATCGATGGGGAACTGCAGTACCAAACTGAAAGAAACCTGGGCGAAGCGCGGGGCCGCTTTTGGCGCATCGATTACCTGGATGGCGACGCTGTGCTGAAAACCTGGGCGCTGGTATCCGGCCACCGTTTCTATTCGTTGCAAACAGCGACCGTAAAAACCAGGAACCTCAATGCCTCTAATGACCGGTTCTTCGACAGCTTCAAAATTATTCCGCCGGAGGAGAATCCATGACATTCTGAGCATAGGCGATCACATCGGGGAAAAATTGATTGAATTCCGTATTGAGCACATCAAAATGTGCCACCATCGTCTCAATGGCACCGGCCAGGTATTCGGGTTTGCTGGCCCGGCGGCTCATCCGCCGGAAAGTATAGGCTATGCCGTTGTGTGTCGCGTAGGTTTCCAGCCAATTGTCTGCAATCATCTTCGGGACAAAATCACGAACGGGCCGGGGCATGAGGCTCAGGTGGCGCTCCAGGCGTCCATAGACGTTTTCAATGAAGGCTTTCAAGGGTTCATCCGCGTATTTATCCCAATTCAGAGACAGGAAATAATCGTAAAATACATCAATGACCACGGGGGCATACTTGGAATGGCGGCTGTACATCCGGCGCACCCCCTTGAGCACTTCCGGGTGCTGGTCCGTATAGGTATCAATGTGGCGGTGAAAGGCGACGCCCCTTTGCACACTGGCGGGCAATTGATTTACCTGTGCGTTCTTCAGGTAATCTGCCAGGAAGTTGCCAATCAAGAGGTGTTCATCTGCTTTGCCGGACAGGTAAAAGTGGGCTAAGAAATTCATAAGCATTCAACAGCTTAAGTAATTATAGAGTTGGAAAAAATTACCCGCCAAGGCGGTCATTCAGAGTTGCCGGGCTTAGAAAAAAAACCTAGTTTTGGTAGCTAAGGGGTCGCGCAACAATAACTTACCGATTTAGACTCGTTCTTTTGCACGC
>CAZNSK010000075.1:0-29155 GCA_964575505.1 uncultured Phaeodactylibacter sp. | reverse complement strand
CAGGGCGCCCAAGCGTGAAATACGCTGTGCTATTTCGGACTAGTCGCACTAGTGTAAGAATAACTGGCACCTGCCTACCCTTCCATCCTGATGGGTCAGCACCAGGCAATAAGCTCCTCTGGGTAGATTAGCAGTACTTATTCGGTGAACGTTTCCCGCCAGACCGGCCCATCTTTCCAGGTGCTGGCCCTGCAGGCTGAAAAGATCGAGGGTGTATTGCCCCTCGGGGAAGGAGAGGTTGAGTACATCGCGGGCCGGATTGGGAAATGCCCGAAAATCAATGGCGGCTGCGTCATCCGAAAGCGCAGCCGGTACGTCTGATAGCGCAAGGGCTGCCGCTTCTAAAACCGGCCGGGTGTGGGCCTCCTCGCCCTGATGCCAGCTGACCACTGTGATGAGCGAAAGCTGGGTGGGGTCCCAGCCTTCTTCAATTTCAACGACGCCTTCCCAAGTTTGCCATTGCCCAAGCTCGAAGGGTTCTGGTATGGGCACCGCAGCCCCCCAGGTCCCTCCGATTATGTCGCGGACGACATGCATAAAGGGGTAATTTTGAATGGAGCCGCCCTGCCCAAACAAGGGGTGACCTTCCACATCGTGGTAATAGTTGGACTGCTGATATCCGGGGGCATCGCTTTGCACCGAATCTTCAACCACCAGCACACTGAGCCGCAGCTCGCCTTCCACCGCAGGAGGGGGGAGTAGCCACTTAAAGCGTACCTCAAATGGCAAGGTGGGCCCCGGGCTTGATTCCTGGGATGCGGAAATGCTTAAGTCCAGGTAGTCTGGGGCATCCAGTTGGCTTTCTATCAAGGCTTCCCATGCGCCTACGGGGGCATACAGGGGCCCCGAATCAGCTGCCGGGACCCTGTCGATGACGCCCAGTGGCGTACCCGGAATGGACAATTCGTTCTTCCACGCAGTGCTGTGGTCATTCGCCATGGGGTCGACCGACGAATGATGGTAGGCAAGCAGGACCCGGGGGTGATAAGCCTCAGCCAGGCCTTCCGCCACCAAATGGGCATTGGGGCATTCACCGCACCAGGAGGAGGTGTAATGCTCCAGAAGAACGTACTTCTGGGCATGCAGGCTCAGTGTACTTAATCCCCCCAAAGTGACAAGGAGGAAGACCTGCTTAATCATTGAGCGCCCAATTGTAGTCCATAAATGAAACTTTGGCACCCGGCTTTATCGAAGCGGTAGTGTATTGGTCGACGAAGGCTGTAATATCCCTGAAGTCCTCGCCGTACCAGTTGAAAATTTGAGACAGCTGAAGGGCGTTCGGCTTGATTTTATTGTACTGCTCGTTGTTGATGAACTGCCGGGTCTGCTGCTCCAGGTAGTCCTCCAGTTGCGCTACGGTGAAGGCCCGGTTGAGGAGGGGCGGGCAAGACTGCGCCGCGCAGTTTACCGCAAAGTGAATACGTGGCTCTGCGTAGTGAGGGCGGATGACATCGTGCTCGATCTGATTAAGAGAATAAGTCCGGCGGCCCAGTTCAATCCACTTGACGTCCCAGGGGTTGCCATCGTGAATCTCCTTAATGCTTTTTACAGGGTAGTGGTCGAGGATGAGCTTAACGGTAAATGCATTATACGCATTGATCCAGTAGACCAGTTTCTCATCCCGGCTCCAGCTATCCATAGGGTGGTGGGCAGCCAGGCTATCCAGGTACGCCTGCAGGGCCTTGCGGTCTTTTTTAAACCCTTTGTAGTCGACGGCTCCGTCTTCAGAAACGTGCTTCTGCAATAACTGGTCCCAGGCCGCATGGCCGGGTGCAGTGCTCAGTGGGGCGGACAAGCTGGCAGAAAGGGCCAGCACAAGTGTAATATAGATCATTGTAAGTTTGGTTTTACGTGACGGAATTAAGTGTAAGGCACGATAACAAAACTCTCTGGCAAGGGGGTATGTTGCCTGGCCCTGGCTAAATTGTTCGCGGGCGGACAGAACCCGGAGCAGGACCCGCCTCCGCTGTTAAATGGGTGCAAAGTCATCTGCCCATTCCCATTAGTAAAGTGGCCCCCGCCTGAAAAGAAAGCACCCGCCTGGCTCGTCGGCTTTACTAATAGATTAAGCCGTAAATGCTTGACCAGTAACGCCCGGCCCCATTCAAAGCTCACGCGCGAAAAGATTTCGTTCCTGCTGTGTTAGTAAGCGTAAACCATCGCTTTGGTGTCTACTACCTGCCCATCGATAACCAGGCTGTAATAGTAGGTGCCCGGTACATACTGATGGTGCTCGTAGCCATACAGGACCTGCACCAGGCCCGGGTCTAGATCCACCTCATAGCGAGCAAGCTCCCGTCCCTGCGCATCGGCGATCCGGAGGAAAGCGGACCGGTACTGAATTGGAGAGGCGACCATTATACCGATGGTCGTTGCTTCATCAAAGGGGTTAGGCCGGTTCTGTAACAAGGTAAGCCCTTCGTAAGCTTTCACCTCTTGCGTGCTCGTCGTCAGGTTGGCAAATACTTCTTCCGAAAAATGGCTTTCGATGCCATTAGAGTCTACGGCGGCGGCAGACATCAGGTAGACGGTCCCCGCAGGCAGCCAGCTGAGGGTATCGGTGAGGTTGGTTACGGTGACCAAGGTGTCGAAATAGTTGGACTCGGATGCAAAGTTGCGGATGCCCAGGCGGTACAAGCCGGTTGCTGCCGGGTCCTCAAATTGATAGCGGACACCCGCTAGCGTCGCTTCCAGTTCGAATCCAGCCGGAGATGCGGGGCCCATGGCGCTGGCCGCTGCGGCGCTGCCATTGAGCACGGTATTGCGCGCCAGGTAATTGAAATCGACAAAGAAGCTGTCGAGCTGCCCGTCGCCATCTATATCCACCCCCAGTACATCATCGATGGTATGCTGCCGGTCGTGGTAATCTGGTGTGCTGGGGTTGCCATTCCCATGCTCGTTAGCCGAAGTGAAGCGCACGGCCGGGAAGTTGCGCTGCCGGAATGGGATATGGTCGCCACCGCGGCCCGCCCGGTCTTCCCGGGAGATGATGTTGACTTGGGTAGCAACCGGCGCGATGGGGGCAATATTCTCTTCGTACTGCAAGCGGCTGTAGCGGGCCAGCAAGCGGGAAGAGGAAGCGCCAAATACGCTGCCATTGGAGGAGTATACCCGCACATTGATACTGTCAATAGCGTTCAGGCCAGGGCAGCCGGGCGGGGAAGCGGTGGCTCCACAAATGATGCCCCCGACGATGTCGTTATTGTAGACCCCCCGTATTTGGATGCCTTCCTGTTCTGCGTACTCCGCAAATGCGTTGGCGCCAAACAAGCCTTGCTCTTCTCCGGTGGTGGCCATAAATACCAGTGTGCGGTTGAATGCAAACTGGCTCATGACGCGGGCCAGCTCGAGGACCAGGGCGGTGCCGCTGCCATTGTCTTCCATGCCATGGGCCATGCAACCGGTATCGCACACATCGGCGCAGCGGCTGTCAATATGGCCCTCTATGAGCACGACCTCGTCCCGGTCCGGGCCAATGCCCGGCAGAATAGAGAGTACATTACGGTGCTGCCCCATGCCGCAAATGTCCTGGTCAAACTGGAAGTAGCCCACTTCCAGCCTGCTTTGCTGAGCAGCCGGAAAGGAACTCATTTTGGCGAAAGCCCAACGGCGGGCAGCCCCCATCCCAAAGGTAGTGCTTGAGGTATCCGAACCGGTGTTGCGGTTGTCAAATGCGCTGAGCGCCTGGAGGAAAGCATATAAGCTGTCTGGGGAAACCGAAGATTGCACCCCTTCGAAAATATCATCGGGGTGGTTGATCAGGGTGGCAGGCAGGTAGTCCGCTGCGGGGTAGTCCCCCTTGAGCAGGGCCTCCATGACGGGATTGGTAAGTGTGAGGTTGGACTGAGCCTGAGCGGAGCAAAAGGCAGCGGTGAGGAAAAAGAAGATCGTAAAAAGTCGATTCATAGCAAACGGTTGTTTTGATTGATCAGCCTCAGTATAATAAATGAGCTTCCGGAAATGTTTTAGGCCCGGAAGCGGTGAAGCGCCCTCAATTCTTTTAAATTTGTCTTAACATCCTAAAGTGTGGAATTTACCCCCAAAGCCCTTCTTATTTACAGACACGCACAATTTTAATCCTACAAACTATAAAAGCATCATCATGATGAATTTACGAATTTTGCTCGTCCTGCTGTCTTTGGCACTCACCAGCAGTGCCTACGCTCAGGAATGCGCTACTTTCTTCCCGTTTGAAAAAGGGGCGCAGATGGAATACACCTCCTATAATAAGCGGGGCAAAGTAGAAAGCATTACCGACAACACCATAGAGGTAATTGATCAAACCGACAACACCCTTAAAGCGGTAGTGGCAACGGTGCTCAAGGATAAAAAAGGGAAAGAAACCTTTTCCGGCACCTACGAAGTGCTCTGCCAGGACGGTAAGCTGCTCATGGATGTCAATGCTATGCTTAACCCGCAAATGACAGAAGCTTTCAGTGGCTATGAGGTCACCGTAGAAGGCGATGCCCTGACGCTACCCTACGATCTGGAAGTGGGGATGTCCCTGCCCGATGCCAGTTCCAGGATCACAACGTCGGCAGAAGGGATTAACCTGGTGAGCATGACGGTCAATATTACCGACCGGGCGGTGGAAGATAAAGCCACCATCACCACCGATGCCGGCACCTTTGAGTGCTACAAAATCCGGCAAACGTCCAATATCAAAATGATGATTAACCGTAGCTATACCACGGTAGAGTACTATGCGGAGGGCGTGGGCATGGTACGTTCCGAAACTTATGATAAGCGTGATAAGCTTCAAAGCTATATGGAGCTGACTGCTTTTCAGAAGTAAGCTGGCCGGTAGCCTCAATTGCCGGGCCAAGTGGCTGGCTGATTTGTAAGGCATTCTACCTGATTTTTGAAGGAAAACAGTTTGCAGCGCCTTCCCGGGGTTTGGGAGGGCGTTTTTTTATTCAGGCCGGGCGAGTTGTTCAATGGCTGACCGAATCAGGTTGGCTGTCCCAAGGTAAAAGGCCGGCATAATGCGGTTTGCGTCATCGGTTGGCTGATGGTAATCCTCGTGGTCCTCTACGCCGAAGTAGAGGAAGGGAATGCCTTTGCGGTGGAATGCGGCATGATCAGAAGCAAAAGTCCAGTCTTCTCCGGGGGGCAAACCAGCCGAATCGTGCCCGAAGCGCAGGGTGATGCCGGCTTGCTGCTCAAGGGCTTGCAGTGGGGGGCGCCACCGGGGGTAATGGCTGGTGCCACAGACATAGATTTCCTCCTTTTCGTTTCGGCCGATCATATCCAGGTTGATATTCAGCCCGATTGCTGAAAGGGGCACGGGCGGCTCGTCTACAAAGTGGTGCGCGCCTTTTAGCCCCATTTCCTCGGCATCGAAAGCCGCGAAAACCAGGCTGTAGGGAGCAGGGTTGGCTTTGAAGTAGCGGGCGAGCTCCAGCAGTGCCCCCACGCCAGAGGCATTGTCGTCTGCCCCGTTATACACCGCTCCGTTGCGCACCCCTATGTGATCGTAATGGGCGCTGATGACCACGAAGGAATCGGGCTGAGTACTGCCTTCTACCATAGCGATAAGGTTAGCCCCTTTGTAGGCCTGCTTAGTCAACCGGCTGTAAAACTGGAAGGGCTGCCGATACCCCGCCGTTAGTGGCTCAAGGCCGTAGGCTTGGAAGCGCTGGGTGATGTACCGGGCCGCAGCGGCGTTACCTGCTGCCCCCGTCTGACGCCCCCGCAGCTCATCACTTGCCAGAAAGCGGACATGGGCCAGCAAGGAATCCATGCGGATAGAATCGGCCTGGCCGTGGGCCGTTCCCATATAAATCAGCAGCAAAAGGGCGTAGCCTGTTCTCATGAGCGTTTAAGTGCACCCGGCGGCAGAGCAGCCAAGCTGTAGTTATCCAACAACGATATTGATCATCCGCTTCGGTACCACTATAACTTTCCGGATCGTTTTGCCGTCTATCCATTTCTGTATCCCCTCTACCTTTTGCGCTTCGGCCTCCAGGTCTTCTTTGGACGCATCGGCGGGGAAGGAAGCCGTGGCCCGGGTTTTGCCATTGATGGCAATCGGGTATTCCACCTCATCTTCTTTCAGGAATTCCGGATTGAATTCCGGAAACTGCCCGTCGCGGTGGACGCTGCCTTCGTGGCCCAGTTGCCACCACAAGTCTTCAGTAATGAAGGGGGCAAAGGGCGCCATCAGCTGTACCAGGGGTTCCAGAATGGCGCGTTTATTGCACTTTAGCTTCCGCAAGTCATTGGTGGCAATCATGAACCCGCTTACGCAAGTATTGAACGAAAAGCGTTCGATATCCTGCTGCACTTTCTGAATTGCCTGGTGGAGCACCTTCAGTTCGGCCTTGGTAGGTTTATCTTCGCTAACGGCAAACTGCCCGTTCTTATCGTGGAACAAGTCATAGAAGCGGCGCAGGAACTTATAAACACCATCGATCCCCTGCGTATCCCAGGGCTTGGCCTGCTCGATTGGGCCGAGGAACATCTCGTACATCCGGAAGCAGTCGGCCCCGTACTGCGCCACGACATCGTCGGGGTTGATGACGTTAAACTTCGACTTAGACATCTTTCCGACCTCGCTGTACGTAACCATTTGCCCTTCCGCGTTGGTTTCGAACTGCGCGCCTTTGAACTCCGGCCGCCATTCCAGGAATTGCTCAATCCCCTCGGCATCCAGATAGGAAGACGGTTTGCCATATTCTCGGACAAAATCAACGTAGACCGGTATCTGCGCCCATTCCGTATCGGGGTATTGGCTGATGAGGTCGGCGGAGACAAACCGCTTTTGCTCCCCACCGCCTTTAGCCAGGTAGATGAACTCAATCACACCTTGAATCATCCCCTGATTGATCAATTTTTTGGCGTACTCTTTCTTCGGCACCAGGCCCAGGTCGTACAGGAAATGGTTCCAGAACCGGCTGTACAGCAGGTGCCCCACGGCGTGCTCTGACCCACCAATGTACAGGTCGACGTCCTGCCAGTAATCTACCGCTTCCCTGGATACAAAAACTTCATCGTTGCCGGGGTCCATATAACGGTACCAGTACCAGGAAGACCCCGCCCAGCCTGGCATCGTCGAGAGTTCATAATCGTACTGGCCTTTGTATTTCCAGTCTGTGGCCCGGCCGAGCGGCGGCTCTCCGGTTTCGGTGGGCAGGTATTTATCTACCTGCGGCAATACCAGCGGCAGCTCTGATTCTTCGATCAGGTAGGGTACGCCGTCTTTCCAATAGGCTGGGACGGGCTCTCCCCAGTACCGCTGCCGGCTGAAAACCGCATTGCGGATACGGTACTGAATCTTGCCTTTGCCCAGGCCCCGCTCTTCCAGCCATTGGATCAACTTGGGCACGGCCTCGTCGTAGCCCAGCCCGTCGATTAGCTGAGAATTGACGTATTGGCCCTCCTTAGTTGCATCGGCGGCTTCATCGAGGTCCCCCTGCGCATCCAGAATCCGGACGATAGGCAGGCCAAAGTGCTTAGCGAAATTCCAGTCCCGCTGGTCGCCCGAGGGGACGGCCATGACCGCTCCGGTGCCATAACCTGCCAAAACGTAGTCAGCGATGTAGATAGGGACCTTTGCGCCATTGACAGGGTTGATACAATAGCTGCCCGTGAAGGCACCGGTCACCTTTTTGACTTCGGCCATGCGCTCCACTTCCGAGCGGGAGGCCGTCCATTTAACGTATGCCTCTACTTCATCTTTGTGTTCGGGCTTGGTCAGTTGGGGTACCCATTCGTGCTCTGGCGCCAGCACCATAAAGGTGACGCCGTATATGGTATCCACCCGGGTCGTGAAGACTTCGATTTTCTGCTCCGGGTTGGCTTCCAGGCCAAACTTTACGCTTGCTCCCTGCGACCGGCCGATCCAGTTGCGCTGCTGCTCTTTCAGGCTTTCCGGCCAATCTACTTCATCCAGCCCGAAGAGCAGGCGATCGGCGTAAGCGGTAATGCGCATGCTCCATTGCTTCATCAGCTTTCGCTCCACCGGGTGGCCGCCCCGTTCACTAACGCCGTCTTTGACCTCGTCGTTAGACAGGACGGTGCCCAGCGCGGGGCACCAGTTGACATAGCTTTCTTCCGGGAAGGTCAGGCGGTAGTGCAGCAAGAATTGTTGTTGTTCTGCTGCTGTCATGCGGTTCCACTCCGCTGCGGTAATAGCGGGGGTGTCTTCATCGCATACGGCATGCAGGCCGTCGTTGCCGTGCTTTTCCAGGTGGGCAGTCAGCTCGCTGACCGGGCGGGCTTGGTCTGCCTGGGTGTCGTAGTAATGCTTGTACAGCTGCATGAAAATCCACTGCGTCCACTTGTAGTAAGCCGGGTCACAGGTTTGCACTTCCCGGCTCCAGTCGAAGCTGAACCCGATGTTGTCGAGTTGTTCGCGGTAGCGCTTGATGTTCTCAGCGGTAGATTTGGCAGGGTGCACACCGGTTTGAATGGCGTACTGTTCGGCGGGCAGGCCGAAAGCATCGTACCCCATGGGGTGCAGCACATTGTAACCGCTCAGCCGCTTGTAGCGGGCGTAGATATCGGAGGCGATGTAGCCAAGCGGGTGGCCGACGTGGAGCCCTGAGCCAGAAGGGTAGGGGAACATGTCCAACACGTAGTACTTCGGTTTATTAGGGTCTGCCTTGACTTGATAGACCCCTTCCTTTTCCCAGAAAGCTTTGCATTTCTTTTCGATTGCTCCGGCTTGGAATTCCATAGGTACGGCTTGCTGTTTTGATTGTTGAGGTAACGTGGGTGGGGAAATTGGAGTTCCCCGGCTCTTCTGTTTAGAGCGCGAAAATAGGTAATTTTGACGAATGCGGGCGCGCCGGTGGCTTACTTTTGGGCAAACTCGGTGGCGGGCAGCGGCATCCTCCGGTCAGCAGAATGCAAATGGGGGGAGCGGTTTTCCCAGCTTTGCGTTTTATCTTTACCAAAAAACCATACCATGATCAAGAGTCTAATCAAAGTAGGGCTGCTGTTGGTAGCCGGCATCCTGGTGTACAACTATTTTTTCGGTACGCCGGAGGAAAAGGCGCAGTCCAAGGAAATCTTCACTGGCGTTAAGGATCTGACTAAGTCGGCCTTTGCGCTGCTCAAGCAGGAAAAGCAAAAGTTTGACGAAGGCAAATACGACGAAGCCGTAGATAAGATCGGCGGGTTGCTCGACAACCTCAAAGGGAAAGCAGAACAGTTGGAGGACAACCGGGAATTGCTGGACCAAATTGCTGAATTAGAGCGCAAACGGCAGGCGCTGAGCGAAGAGATAGACCGGGAGGTACCCGAAAGCTACGGCGATACACCGCCGGAGCAGCCCGAGATGGACAGCGCGAGCCGACGCCGGATTGAGGCAGATTGGGAAGACCTGGTGCAAAAAACGGAAAACCTTATGGAGGATATGGAACGGCGGGAGCAATAGGCCTTGCTCAGTCGAGCATCGCGCGTGTGCATTTTTTGATGGGGCCAATAGCATCCACCAGCACATTGCCTTTGTAGGGCCGGCCCTGTTCTTCGTGGTAGGCTTCCAGCGTCAGGTAGTGCAGGGTTTGCTTGGCAAAAAACTCTACTTCGTATTCCGCCCACCGGTTTGAGCGGATGATGGGCGACTCGTACACCAATTGCCCTTTTTTGCACTTGCGGCCCCCGCCGTAGATGCGGAGGCGGAGCGGATTATTGTAGGTTTCGTAATTATTGGAATGGGCGAGGAAGAGCTTAAGGGTATAGCATTCGCCTTTTTGCAAAGGTTTGGCCAGCCGCTGGCCTACGCTTTCCCAGGTGCCGTCTTCCCGGGTGATGAGCCCCATGAAGGTATCCCCTTCCTCGGCTTCCTGATAAACGCCCCACTGCCCGGGCAGGATATCGGGCGTAGAGCCGATTTGGCAGCCAAACCACCCGGCTGGGACCGTGGCATCCTGCTGGCCATCTTCAAAGGAAGCATTATTGAGGAAAATCGGTTGGCCCCCTAATGCAACAGGCAGTGCCAAACACAAAAGGCTAATAGATAATGGCTTCATATGCGTTCCGCATTTTTCAGAAAACGGTTGGGGGTTGAGCTTTGTTGCCTGAAGGTATTGCCTTTAGGAGAGCCGGACGTGGTGGTTTCCGCGATATTTTCTAATTTTGCCATCGCTTTTGCCCTCCCGGTCCGGTTGGGCATCGATTTTTATCAATTGAGCAGGAGGCGTGCCTGCCTGCAATTTCGCCGATTCATCATGCTCGAGCAGCAAGAACGGCGGCCCTCAAAAAGCCGTCCCAATTACTGGCATTCCATTATCAGCGTGGCCCTGGTGCTTTTCGCCCTTGGTTTTTTCGCCCTTACCCTCTTCAACGCTCAGCTCATCGTCAAAGACCTCAAGGAAAAAGTCAATTTGATCATCGAACTTCAGGGGGCAGAGAGCGATAAGATGGCCCGGCAGATTCTGAAAGAGATTGATCAGGCACCCTTCGTCCGGCCGGCTTCGGCGGAGTATATCAGCAAAGCGCAGGCTGCAGAGCTGATGCGGGAGGACTTTGGTGACGACTTCCTCAAACTCGATTTGCCCAACCCGCTTTACGATGTCATCACCTTCAATGTGAAGGCGGCCTATATGCATCCGGACAGCTTGAGCCAAATTCGTACAGCACTGATTGAACGGGAGGGCATTACCGATGTATACTACCAGGAAAGCCTGGTCAATGATATTGCGGATAATATCAAAGCTATTGGCCTGGCTGCCGCCATTACCCTGTTGTTATTCATCGGGGTAGCCATGGTGCTGATCCACAATACCGTCCGCCTGGCGCTGTACGCCAACCGGTTTCTGATCAAGAATATGGAACTGGTGGGGGCGACCTGGGAGTTTATCAGCCGCCCGTTTTTGCGGCGGGCTATGCTGCATGGGCTGCTCAGCGGTGGGCTGGCTTCCGGTGCCCTGCTGCTGTTGTACCTGTATATCCAAGCGGATGTGCCGGGGCTCAGAGATGTACAGGACTGGACAGGGATGGTGATGTTATTCGTATTGTTGTTGGCTATGGGTATGGCCATCAATACCCTTAGCACCTACTACGTTGTGCGTAAATACCTGAAGATGCGGGTAGATGACTTGTACTAAGAGCGGTTCTCCAAAAATGGGGGGACGTATTTTTTCCCAGTACGGCCAACCGACGGGCAAGCATATATTCTTTGGTTTTAAATGAAAAAAGTCTATGAGTAAGGATAAACCAGGCAAGAAAAAAAAGGTGGTTGTGACCACTGACAAGACAGACAAAAAGAAAACGGTCAAGCCGACCGCTTCCCGCCGGGGGGTACGGTCTCAGGAGCCTGCACCTGTAGTACTAGAGATTGGCAAGTCCAACTACATCCTCATCGCGGGGGGCTTGGGCATGGTTTTTCTCGGCTTTATCCTCATGGCAGGGGGCGATATGCCTGCCCCTGATGTGTGGGAAGAAGATATCATTTACAGCGCCCGGCGCACCGTGGTCGCACCACTCGTCATCCTCATTGGGCTTGCGATGGCAGGCTGGGCAATTTTTAAAAAATAGTGCCAGCCGCTGTGGTTGGTAACCAACAAAAGTGCACATGGAAGCCATTCTTCGTTCCGTTTTGCTAGGTATCATACAAGGCCTTACGGAGTTCCTGCCGATCAGTAGCAGCGGCCATCTGGAATTGGCCAAATACTTTCTGGGAGACAACAGCGTAGCGGAAGAAAGCCTGCTCATGACCGTGACGCTGCATGCGGCCACAGCATTGTCTACGCTGCTGGTTTTCCGAAAAGAAGTCTGGGATATCTTGCGGGGCCTGTTGCAATTCAAATGGAATGAGGAGCTGGTCTTTTCGTTAAAAATTATACTCTCAATGGTCCCGGCGGCGGTGGTAGGCCTGGCCTTTGAATCTGAAATCGAGCAGCTTTTCAACCGCCGTATCCTCTTGGTCGGCTTTATGCTCATCATAACCGGGCTGCTGCTTTTCTTGGCAGACCGGGCGAGGCGGACGGACAAAAACGTCAGTTATCTCCACGCTTTGATGATTGGCCTTTCCCAGGCGGTTGCTATACTGCCGGGCATCTCTCGCTCGGGGGCTACGATTTCTACTGCTGTGCTCCTGGGGATAGACCGGGAAAAGTCGGCGCGGTTTTCCTTTTTGATGGTAGTGCCACTTATCCTCGGCAAAATGGCAAAAGATTTGTTAGATGGGGAAATGGTGCTTTCCAGCGGGCAGGCCTTGCCATTGGTAGCCGGGTTCGTCGCTGCTTTTGTGACAGGGGCGCTAGCCTGCATCTGGATGATTAGCCTGGTCAAGCGTAGCAAGCTGACTTATTTTTCTGTATATTGTTTTATCGTTGCCGCAATCGCGATTTTCTCAGTTGCGTTTTGAGCAATCAGATAACGACTTTAAACCTACACGGATGGCAATGGATGAAGATGACCACCCTGCTCCGAAATATGACTTCCGGGCAGGCGAAACACTTCTGGTAGACAAACCAAAAGGCTGGACTTCTTTCGATGTAGTGAACAAGGTCCGCTACAAAATAAAGCACCGCCTGAAAATCAAGAAAATAAAGGTAGGGCACTCGGGTACGCTCGACCCCATGGCTACTGGGCTGCTGATTTTATGCACGGGTAAGTTCACCAAAAAACTGAACGCGCTGCAAGGGCTTTCCAAAACCTATACCGGCACCCTTCATCTAGGTGCAGTCACGCCTTCCTACGACGCAGAATCCGAAATACAGGAAACCTTTCCTACTTCTCATATTACCGACGCGGCGATCGCAACCGCCCGGGAGCAGTTTCTGGGCAAAATCCAGCAGGTGCCGCCCATGTTCAGTGCTATCAAGGTAGATGGGCAGCCGCTCTACAAAAAAGCCAGGCAGGGCAAAACGATGGATATCGAGCCCCGGGAGGTTGAAATTTACCAGTTCGACATTACCCGGATAGCGCTTCCGGAGGTCGATTTTGAAGTGAGCTGCAGCAAAGGGACTTACATCAGGTCGCTGGCGCACGACTTTGGCCGGGCACTTAGAAGCGGGGCGTACCTTACTGCCCTGCGCCGTACTAAAGTTGGCGACTTTGATATTAAGGATGCCTGGGCCCTGGACCAATTGGTGGAGCACATTGAAGAAGGCCCGGTGGTGGATGCGCCCAATTCTGTCTAATGCCTGACTTATCTGGCAATCAGGTACTTCTGAATTAGAGGCAAGATTTGAGCAGCTTGAGAATTGTCCCTATTTTTAAGGAAAAATGAGACGCCCATCCACGCTCCTTTATTTTGCCTTGTTGCTAGTTTTCCTCAACAACTGCTCTTCAGAACAGGAAGCTCCCTACGAAGAAACGGAGAGCGGAGCCGGGTTGGCCATGGAAGAATGGTCACGTGTCCGCTCCTACCCGGAGGGCAAAATTTACATGCGCAACCTTGCCGAAGCTCACGAAGCGCAGCAAGCGCTGGTCAGTTTCCGGGATAACCCGGCAGAGTGGGAGGCGCTCGGGCCCAAAAACTTCGGCGGGCGCACCCTTTGTCTGGCTTTTCACCCTACAGACCCCGATGTTATTTTTGCAGGTTCCGCCAGTGGCGGGCTGTGGCGCTCCAATACCGCCGGAGTAGGCATCGAAGCCTGGTCAAGAGTGCCATTGGGGCACCCTGTTCTTGGCGTGAGCAGCATTGCAATTAACTCCAATAACCCGGATGAAATATACATCGGCACCGGAGAGGTGTACAATTACGAAATTGCCAAGCCAGGCGTCTCCAACCGCCTGACCCGTGGCTCCTACGGCATGGGGATTTTGAAAACCACGGATGGCGGCGCGACCTGGACAAAGTCGCTGGATTGGTCCTACGAGGAAATGCGCGGTGTATGGGATGTGCTGATCAACCCGCTCAACCCAGCTACCGTTTGGGCCACCACCACAGAAGGGACCTACCGCTCCCTCGATGCCGGGCAAAGCTGGGCAAAAGTCCACGACTTCACCATGGGCATGGATTTGGAGCTCCACCCGGCAGATACCAATATACTGTTTGCGACTTACGGGGGGTACCAAAGCCCTCAGGCCGGTGTGTTCCGCTCTACCGATGGGGGCGCTTCGTTTCAGCCATTGCCACAGCTGCCCACGGACTATACGGGCAAGGCACTGCTCAGCATTAGCCTTTCTGATCCTGACATTATTTATATTTCCATAGCGGACGCTTTTGAGAGCCGGGGGCTGTACCGCTCCTTAGACGGGGGCGATAACTGGGACCTGGTCAATACGGATGATGTTGCCCGCTACCAAGGCTGGTTTTCTCACGATGTCGCCATTAAGCCCGACGACCCCAATACCCTCATTTACACCGGTGTAGATTTATACCGATCGGTCAACGGCGGTGCGGAGGTAACGCAAAAGACCTTTTGGTACAACTGGTTCTTTGGCCAAACGCCGGTGGGAGGGCCAGAAGGCCCGGGCAACTACGTGCACGCCGATATCCATGCAGCTTACTACGCCCCGTTCAGTAACACGACTGTTTTTGTAGCCACCGATGGCGGCGTTTTCGTTTCTGAGGATAATGGCCAGACCTGGGAGGGGCGCAACGGCGGCTACCAAACCCAGCAGTTCTACGCCAAATTTTCGAGTAGCCTGACGAATCCCGACCTGGCCATCGGTGGTTTGCAGGACAACGCTACCGCCATATACCTGGGGGAGGATTCCTGGTACCGGGTCATCGGCGGGGATGGCATGTGCACGGCTATCGATCCGGTAGATAACAACCGGATCTATGGTTCCTTCCAGCGGTTAAATATCCGGCAGTCCCTGAATGGGGGGCTCGACTTCTGGCCCCTGCCGGTCAGCAGCGTGGGGGATGAAGTTGTTAACTTCAATGGCCCCTTCATCCTTTCGCCCCATAACCCAGCCACTATATATGCAGGGGCACAGCGCCTGCACCGCAGCAACAATTACGGAACCAACTGGGCTGCTACTTCTGCCGGCCCGGTCGATAGTGAGTACGAAAACCCCATTCTTACCATAGCCGCAGCCCCCTATGACCAAAATTTACTGCTCGTGGCAACTGCCCCCTTGCAGGGCGGCACGGCAAAGGTGCTGCGCAGCATAGACGGAGGCGCGAGCTGGGGGCCAGTCGGAGGCCTGCCCGACCGCGTATTCATGGAGATAGCCTTCGACCCCGCCACCCCCGGTACGGTATATGCCGTTTGCTCCGGCTTTGGCAGCGATCATGCCTTCCGGTCTGAGAACGGCGGTCTGGACTGGGAGCCGGTCAGTAGCGGCCTGCCTGATGTGCCCGCCAACTCTATTGTTGTAGACCCCGAGCAGCCTTCTGACTTGTACGTAGGCAATGATCTGGGAGTCTACGCCTCTTTCGATTATGGACAAAGCTGGGAATGGCATTCCGATGGTATTGCGGACGCCGTCATGGCCATGCACCTGAGTATTGGAGCCGGGCGCAAGCTACGCGTAGCTACCCACGGGCTTGGGGTTTATGAGACGGACCTGCGGGAGCTGGTGGAATCAGAGGAAGCCATCGCTGCTGATGCCCGCTTGCTCGCGCCATTTCCCAACCCGGCCCGGGAGTTGGCGAATGTTATCGTGGAGCTCCCGGAACCCGCTCACGTGCAGCTCCGCCTTTATGATAGCCGCGCCCGCCTGGTCAGAACGATATCCGCCGGGCCAATGGCTTCGGGCCGGCATGATTATCAGGTGCAAGTGGGGGCATTGCCCGCCGGCCATTACGCCCTTGTACTGGATGGGCGCTGGCGCTCCGGCACGGCCTTTCGGAAAACCGGCAAGCTGATGGTCACAGGCCAATGACCGACAGCAACCTTAGCATTAGGTAGCTAACAGTCGGTATTAAGAAATAGGGGAGAGCCCGGCAGTCCAGAAATTTGGGTATTGCGAGCGCGAAACACGATTTCTACTTTTGCCTTTGCATTTATTTAGATTTAATCCACTTAAACCAACTACTGCAATGCAAAAGTCAAAATGGCTCGGGCTTGGGCTGCTCTTTGCGCTCACCCTATGGAGCTGCGATTCTGAGGACGATAATTCCTACACCTTACCCGATACTTACAATTTCGAGCATGTCAGCTACGACGGGCAAATCCAGCGCCTGCAGATGCTACAGGAAATAAAGTCCTATCTGAACAGTGCCAACACCCCCGGTACGGTACTCGATGCCGGCCGCCTTAAAGCTATGTATGCCAATGATGCCGCAGCTGCCGGCTGGGCACTGACTTACGAGTCGTCCAAGCAGTTGAAAAGCAAAACCTTCGAGCAGGAACAAGTCGTATTTGAGCAACTATTGGAAGCGATTGCGGACAACAGCACCTCTACAGTTCCGGCTGCGGAAGGGCAGGCTGGCGTTGCCGTCAGCAATAATGGCAACAAGCAATACCTGATCAATGAGAAAGGCGTAGAACTGACGCAACTTATAGAGAAAGGCTTGATGGGCGCTTGCTTTTACTACCAGGCGCTTACAGTCTACTTCGGCGACGACCGCATGAATGTAGATAACGAAACGGTAGTGCCGGGCGAGGGCACCGAGATGGAGCACCATTGGGATGAGGCCTTCGGATACTATGGCGTGCCTCAGGATTTTCCCCTCAATACCGACGGTGTAGTCTTTTGGGGCAAGTATTCCAACAGCCGGGATGCCATTCTGAACTGCAATCAGACTATGATGGACAACTTCATTAAAGGGCGGGCGGGCATCAGCAACGATGACCTGACGGCGCGTGATGAAGCTATTGCCGAGATTCGCCAGACCTGGGAGGCCATCACCGGTGCCACCGCGATCAGCTACCTCAATACGGCTTTGGCTAACTTCGACGATATGGCTATCCGTGCCCACGCCCTTTCCGAAGCCATCGCCTTCACTTACGCTATCTCCTTCAACCCGGAGAAGCGCATGGCTAATGCCGAAGTTGCCGCGGTACTGGAAGATATCGCTGGCAGCAGTACATTCCTGGAAATGGATTTGTACAATACCACGCCGGAACGCCTGGAGGCTGCCAAAACCAAGCTGGCGGAAGCTTTGGGCTTGATGGAATCAAAGGATAATTTCTAAAGTACGATTATGGGATTGCTTAAGTCAATTTTTTCGATTTTTAGCCTGGCTACGGTGCTGTTGTTAGCTAGTTGTGAGGAGGATAGTGGGGGGCAGCGCCCATGCGAAAGTGATTTTGATCAGCAGGCGCTGTTCCAACACCTGGCAGATGAGGTTATCGTACCTGCCTATACCGCCCTGCAACTGAGTACCCAGCAACTGCACGCCGCAGCTTTCGATTTTGCCGAAGTCCCATCAGTTCAGGCTTTGGAAGCGGTGCGGGTGGCGTTTGAAACCGCATACCTGGATTGGCAGGACGTTGCACAGTTCGATTTTGGCCCCGCCGAGGAGGCTGCACTGCGGGCTACACTTAACAACTTCCCCCTCGATACTGCGGCTCTGGAAGCTAAAGTTGCGCAGGAGGACTACGGCTTTTCCGACCCGAATACCTTTAATAAAGGCTTCCCCGCTCTGGACTATCTGTTTTTTGGGCTAAGTGAGCAGAGTGATGCAGCGATCGTTAGAGCGTTTGAGGATGATCCGGCTTATGCTGCTTTCCTTACTGCTCAGACTGCTTTCATAGCGGAGGCCGTGAAGTCCGTAAATGACACCTGGAAAAATACCTACCGGGATCAATTCGTAGCAAGTGAAGGCACTGCGGCCGGCACTTCGCTGAGCCAGGTGATCAACGGGCTCAACGAGCACTACGAAATCATTAAACGGGATAAAATAGGCATTCCGGCGGGCGTCGTTACCCTCGGTTTCACGAACCCGGAAAAGGTGGAAGCGCGCTATTCCGGCCTGTCGCTGGCACTGGCGCAACGGGCTTTGGAGGCAGCCGCTCATTTTTATGCGGGCATCAGCCAAGATGGCCAAAACGGGCCCGGTCTCGACGATTACCTGGAAGCGGTTAATGCGACGAAGGAAGGCGAAAGCCTGAACGAGCGCATCTTGCAGCAATTCGAAGCTGCCGAGGCGGCACTTGCTTCGGTACCCGCCCCTTTGCGCACCGCCGTGGATACCGATAACGAACTGGCCGTAGAGGCGTACAACGAACTGACGCGGCAAATCGTGAATATCAAAACAGACATGCCCTCCATATTGTGTGTGGCGATTACTTATATCGATAATCCCAGTGATTCCGATTAAGGCGCAAACATATCGAGATTGGCTTACCGCGCCCCGGCGCATCGCCCCGCTTGTCACCTTCCGCATTCTTTTTGGCGGATTAATGGCAACCGGGGCTTTCCGGTTTATGGCGAGCGGGTGGATCGAACGCCTGTACGGGGAGCCAGAGCTGTTTTTTACCTTTTACGGCTTTGAGTGGGTAGCACCACTAAGCGTAACGGGCATGTACTGGGTCTACGCAATCATTGGGTGCAGCGCCCTGGGGATAGCGCTGGGCTTGTTCTACCGGTGGTCTGCCCTGGTTTTTTGGCTCAGCTTTACCTATACCGAGCTGATTGACGCCACCAATTACCTCAATCACTACTATCTGGTGGTTTTGCTGGGGCTGCTGCTCCTGTTTCTGCCTGCGCACCGGCGCTTTTCTCTGGATGTTTGGCGGAACCCTTCACTGCGGGTAGAGACGGTACCCGCCTGGTGCATTTATGCTATTATGTTTCAGGTTGGCATCGTCTACTTTTTTGCAGGCCTTGCCAAGTTGAACGCAGATTGGTTGCTGCGGGCGATGCCTCTGGCAGTCTGGCTGCCTACCAAGGCAGACTGGCCGTTGGTGGGTGGGCTCTTTACGAAAACCTGGGCAGCCTATGCGTTTAGCTGGGCCGGTGCCCTATACGACCTGACGATCCCCTTTCTGCTGCTGAACCGCCGTACCCGGCCCTGGGCGTACGCGGCGGTTATCGTTTTTCATATACTGACGAAGCTGCTTTTCAATATTGGGCTGTTTCCATTTATCATGATTTTCAACACCCTAATCTTCTTTCCGGCCTCCGTTCACGAACGCTGGCTGGGCAAGTTGGGGTACGTTGAAGGAAATACTACTGCCCAAAAGTTGGTTTTTCCCAGGTGGCAGGCCTGGCTGTTCAGAGCGAGCTTTCCGCTATACTTTGCTATTCAGCTATTGCTGCCGTTGCGCTATTTAGCCTACCCCGGTAATGTACTATGGACGGAGGAGGGCTACCGCTTTGCCTGGCGGGTTATGCTGGCAGAGAAGATTGGGCAAGCTACATTTACCGTTCAAGACCCGGAGACCGGGCGCCAGTCTATTGTCCATAATGCCGATTACCTGACGGCCTACCAGGAAAAACAAATGGCCATACAGCCCGATTTGATTTTACAGTACGCCCATTTTTTGGCGGACACCTTCAAGGCACAGTATGGTATCTCTAATCCAGTAGTAACTGTAGACTGCCATGTCGCGCTCAATGGGCGCACCAGCCAACGGCTAATTGACCCCGCCGCGAATTTGGCAGAGATAGAGGACAGCCTGCTGCCTAAATCCTGGATTTTACCCTTTCAACCCACTTCCGCAATTTCGCAGCGATAATCAACTCAACATGAGACTACGCCTGACGCTTACGATCCTGATGCCATTTCTGCCGCTCGTTCTTTGGGGGCAGCCCTACCATATTGTTGGTGTAGTGGCCAGCAAAGCAGAAGGTGAACCTATTGCCGGGGCGACCCTTTTTGTGGCGGAAACGGGGGAGGTGGCTCAATCGGCCTCCGATGGCGGGTTCGGATTGGAAGTACCGTTGCCGGGCCCTTACAGCCTGACCGTTTTTATGCCGGGGTTTGCGACCCAGGTCAAAGAGGTGGTGCTTAGCCCGGGCCGCCCCAAAGCACGGCTGGAACTAGCCCTGGAGAAATTAAGTGTGGACATGGCTTCGGTAGAAGTAAGCGCTTCGCGCGGTATTTACAGCACGGCCCGCCTGCGTAATGTGGAGGGTACGGCCATCTACGCAGCCAAGAAAAGCGAGCTAATCGAACTGGAGAACGCAATGGGCAATCTGGCTGCCAATAACGCCCGGGAGGTTTACAAAGGCGTGCCGGGGCTCAACATTTGGGAGAATGACGGGTCCGGCTTGCAACTGGCTATCGGGGCGCGGGGCCTTAACCCTAACCGGACTTCAAACTTCAATACCCGTCAGAATGGCTATGATATCAGCGCCGATGCGCTAGGGTATCCGGAAAGCTATTACACGCCGCCGGTGCAGGCGCTGCAGCGTATCGAAGTGGTCCGGGGGGCTGCTTCCCTACAGTATGGCACCCAGTTTGGGGGCTTGCTCAATTTTGTATTCAAGCAGGGGCCAAAGGACAAGAAGTTGGCATTCACTACCGAAAATACGTACGGCTCCTTTGGGCAGTTCAATTCCTTCAACAGTGTAGGGGGCACTGTCGGCGAAGTCAACTACTATGGTTTTTACCAATACAGGCGGGGGGATGGCTGGCGCCCCAATGCTGGCTTTGAGCAGCATACGGCCTTCGGGCAAATGGAGTGGCAACCCACTGAGCGGCTGGCCATTGGCGCTGAATATACCTATATGAACTACCTGGCGCAGCAGCCCGGTGGTTTGGCTGATTTCGAATTTCTGCAGGACCCCGGCCAGTCGAAACGTGCCCGCAACTGGTTTAAGGTTGACTGGAACCTGGCGGCCTTAACACTGGATTACCGCTTTTCCAGCCGGACCCGGCTTAACGTGCGCAATTTTCTCCTGAGTGCGGAGCGGGGCGCCCTGGGCGAATTGGGCCCTATTAACCGGCCGGACCCCATGCGGGAACGCGACCTGATCATTGGGGCTTACAATAACTTTGGGTCGGAAGCGCGCCTGCTCCATCAGTATAAAACCAACGATTTACTAAGTACATTCCTGGTCGGGGCACGGTACTATCAGGGGGCAACCCGGAACCGGCAGGGCAATGCCTCTGACGAATCGGGCCCGGACTTCCGGTTCCTGAACCCCACGGACTTGGAGCAGTCTAACTATGAATTCCCCAGCCGCAATGTATCGGTATTTGCGGAGAATCTCCTCCACCTTACGTCCCGCCTGAGCTTGACTCCCGGCTTGCGGTTGGAGTACATCCGGACTGCTTCGGATGGCTACTACAAGCAGCGGGTGTTTGCCGGCGGGGAGCTGATTTTTGAACGGCGGCTGGAGGACCAGCAGCTCAACGAGCGCTCACTGTTGCTGGCAGGCTTGGGAGTGGGCTATCAGCTGCAGGCGGGAATCGAACTGTACGCCAACTATTCACAAAATTACCGGGCGATTAATTTTAGCGATTTAGCGGTCGTCAACCCTAACCTGGTAATAGACGCTACCCTGATGGATGAGCGGGGTTTCAATGCCGACATTGGGATTCGGGGGGATGTGCTCGACGGGCGGCTGAGGTTTGACGTATCCGCCTTCTACTTGCGCTACAACAACCGCATTGGCCTGGCGGAAGTGGTGGTGCCTGATCCGATTGTGATTGAGCGCTTGACGGCGTTTCGGACCAATATCGGCGATGCCCGCATACTAGGCCTGGAGGCTTTTGGGGAAGCAGACCTTTGGAAGCTGCTGGTCAATGCGCAGAGCGATTGGGCCGTGCTGGCTTTTCTCAATTGGAGTTATTTGCACGGGCGCTACATCAGCGGCCAGCGGCAATTTATAGGCAATGCAGTGGAGCTGATCCCGCCAATGACCCTTAAAACAGGCCTTACTTTGCGAAAGGGCGGCTTTTCAGCCAGCTACCTGCTGACTTATGTACAGGAGCACTTTAGCGATGCGACCAATGCGGTTTTTGTTTCCAATGCTACCCGCGGCCTCATACCTTCCTACACGGTTATGGACGTGTCGTTAGGGTACGAATGGAAGATGTTCCGGCTACAGGCCGGGGTGAACAACCTCGCTGATGTTGCTTATTTTACCCGGCGGGCGACCGGCTACCCGGGCCCGGGTATTATTCCTGCCGTACCCAGAAGTTTGTACCTGGGCCTTCGGGTGAGGCTGTAGCCCTATTATGCCTATTAGACTTGACACGTCGGGGATCATTGCAGGGTTAAAATGGCTCTTTCCTTCCCATCCCGGTTTTACCGGGATGCCTTTTTTCAGTCACTTAGCTCCTAAAAAAGCCTTCGCGTGGTTGAAAATAGCTCATTTTTCCCACCACACTGACCCGACGCATCAAGTCTATTGCTTATCAGGAGCAAACTTCATAGGCTGCTGCCGTTGACCATCTTCTTCACTATTGGGAATGGCGTGCTTAGGGTAGGGGGGCGTAGCCCGCTTGGCCTCCAGGGGCAACTGCATCGCTTCGGTTGAAGGGTCAGCCCCCGGTGCATCGGAAGTTGGCGCTTCGACGGTTGCCGGCTCCGGCATTACTTCCCGGATGGTAGGAAAGCGCAAAATACCTTTGATAGGGCGGATACTGGTTACTGCGGTTTGCGCACTTTCCAGGTGAATGTCCAAGGCCAGGTTATAGTTTTGCATAGCTGTATTGTCGATACGCTCTAGTGGGTAAGTGCTTTGGGTTTCCAGGGTGACGTAAAACCGCTTGCGGTTAGCGTCGGGTTCTACGTCTACAATCCTGACATTCAGTGTTTTGTCGCTTCGGCGAACGACGAGGTTGCCGATGTAGGGCGTAGCGTCGAAATTGACCGGGTTGTAATGGTCTTCAATATTGATGGCGAACTTCCATTGAAAAGCAAACTCCCATCCATCCTTTTTGGTGAGGTCGAACCGGCCGTCAGCTACGTTGGCAATAGGGTGGGAGCTGGTTTGTATTTCTTCATTGATATCAAAGTAAAGGTATTGCCCACCGACTGGTTTCTTGCTCCGGATCCGGTAGCTCGCTCTGAGCTTACTAGGCCGCTGGTCAATTGGCCCACGGAAGTTGGATGACAGTGGCCGGCCGGTAACGGTAAACCGGCAGCCGCCCGCCTGGCCTTCTTCATCATAGTAGGGCTCGGCGTCAATGGTGGGCTGCCCGTCGTAGACACCTGGCCGAACCCGTTCAATGGTCCAGAAGTTCTGAGCCATATGCTCCGGTATGCCCTCTACGATCAGGAAGTGCTTGTGCTCAATACCTTCGATCATAAGCGGTAAGTCCTGTGCTTTTTGAAACACCGGGTTGATGCCCCGCAGGTAGTTTTGAATGTCTTCTGGCGTCGGTAGGGGCGCGAATAATTTCCACTTATCACTGGCGTAATCAAACTCCGTGTAAATGATGGTTTCCCAATCCGTGCCTGCAAAGGTGGCGGTACCCGATTTGCCAAAGCCGAGGCTGACGCTGAGGCGGGGTGGCAGAATACCCGCATAATTCAGGCCGCCTTCCTTTTCGATCCGGTAGTTTTCTTCCGCCGAAGTCAGGTGTTTTAGCATGACGCCCTCAAATTCCCGCAGGTAGTAGGCGTTGCCGATAAATTGAGGGTTTTCTTCGTAAAATTGCCAGAGCTTAAGCATGGCTTCGGTGGTGCGGTAGTCGTTGGACTCCAGAACGAAGCGAAGGGGAGATACAAAAGAGCCGGAAAGGGCAACTACCGATGACTCCCGCCGCTGGTCGGTATCCAAAGCTGCCCGGAATGTAGCATAGGGCGGTTCGACGCCGGCTTCCAAAGCTGCCCGGAGATAGCCGCTGCAGGTTTTGTGCATAAAATAAGAGTCGAAATTTTCATCCGGGTTGACGACAAATTGATTTTGCATGCTGCTCAAATTGACCACCCGGCTTGGGCTGAAATCTACCTCTTCAAAGGAGCGTTCAATATCTTCTTCCTGGAAGATATAGTAGAGCAGGCTGCCACCGCGTATGTCTGCCGTTTCCACATCGGTGCGCAAGGTGCGCCGCCCCAGAAACTTGCTGATGTCTTGAGGGACGTAATCCCGGCGTTTGTGCTTGGTGGAAAAGCCACAGTATTCGCAGTGCTTTTTAAAGATGCGCTGCAAGGCATAGCCCAGACTGAGCCGGGAGTAGCTGCGCTCGGGTGGCCATTGCTCCCGCCGCGCTTCTTCCAGTTTGCGCTGGAAGCGGTCAATGCGCTGCGCCGAGGCGTCAAATGTTGTACCTAAAAACGTGGCAATTAACAGGACAATCCAGATTCTCATTGCTAAGTATTGGGATTTTTCTAATTTATTGGGGCAATTATAACAACTTCTAACGTGGTTTTGAAGGAGAAATTATCCCACTCCATCCGAAAAATGCCAGCTCGCGACTGCGGTTATTTCATGAGCAGTACATCTCCCGTATATACCTCCGTGGCCCCATCCGAAAAAGCAATTTCGGCGTAGTAGGCGAATACACCAGGGTTGAGCCTTTCGCCCCGGAAGGTACCATCCCAGCCCATCGTATTGTTGTTGGGCGGCAAAGCTTGCCCCTCGAAGACCAGGCTGCCGGTGCGGTTGAATATTCGCAGCACCCGCACTTCTGCCACCGCCTGATCGCCGTGGATGAAGAATTCGTCGTTCCGGCCATCTCCGTTTGGGCTAAAGGCAGTCGGTATAAATACCCGGCGGTTGCGTTCCACCCGCACCGTAACGGCATCCGTAGCGGTGCATAAGCTGATAGAGTCCACCGCCTGCAACAGGTAGGTGGTCGTAACCTTAGGGCTGACCCTTACCACCCGGCCGCTCAATTGAAGATTGCTGCTGTCAGCGGCTATCCAAGTAAATACTGGTGTGCCCGAACTGGCGACTGCCTCCAGGGATAGGGTGTCGCCGAGGTTGATTACTTCATCCGGCCCGGCGTCTGCTTCCAGGGCTGGGGCCGGTTGCACCATTTCGGTTTGCTCAGCTTCACACCCAAAGGAGTCTCGAACAATCAAGGTGTAAGTGTCTGCGAATAATCCCTGGAAATTGGGGTTGCTGCCAAAAAGCACGCCGTCCATAGAGTATTCAAATGGCGGTGTGCCTCCGGTTACCGAGTCGATACGCAGCGCGCCTCCCTTTTCGCCACTCAGGCAGGTGAGGTCGGTAGCGGTAGCTTGGAAATCTAGGGCGGCGGGTTGGGCCAGTAAAAAAGAGGCCGTATCGAGGCAGCCACGTTCATTGGTCAGCGTCAGGCTGTACGGCCCGGCAGCCAGCCCGTCAGCTACAGGTTGGTTGGATTCATCAGACCATTGATAGGTGAAGCTGTTACCTGGCCCAACCGCTACTGCTTCCAGGGCGCCATTGGCCAACCCAAAACAACTGATGGGGCTGGCGAGGGCGATCTGGGCTTGCAAGGGGGCTTCGGGCTCCGGCAGCAAAGCGGAAGTGGTGTCGAGGCAGCCGTCGGCGTTGGTGACGGTAACTTCGTACTGGCCGGTGGGGCGGTTGTTGAGGGTGTCGGTATCGGTGCCGGTGCTCCATAGGAAGGCAGTGGGGTTGCCATTCGTACTCACCGCAAGCTGCCCATCGCTGCCCCCAAAACAAGACACTTCCTGCGCTACCGATATTTCAGCAATAAATTCCTCCGGCTGCTCAATTTCGTAATCGGCTTGGAGCTCGCAGCCCTGAGCATCGGTAAGCACCAGGGTGTACACGCCCGCACAGAGGTCTTGCTGAGCGGTCGAAGTGGCTCCGTTCGACCAACTGTAGGTGTAGGGGGGCGTTCCTCCTGCCGCCTCGATGCTGATACTTCCATCGCAGAGAGCAAAGCAGCTGGCCGCCTGCTGCTCCAGTATATTCAATTCAAGCGGAGTGGGCTCTGCAATGATCACCGTAAAGGCAGTATCAAAGAAATTGTCTTCAATCGTAATAAAGTAAGTGCCGGCGGTCAGGTTGGGGAGGGTCGCTTCTTCATTGTCGGCACTCAGGCTGCCGGAGCCATTCAGAGATTGGTCTGTATTTTCCCAGGAATAATCGTAGGGGGGAATGCCGCCCATAGCGGAGAAGGTAATGCTGCCGGAGTCTCCTCCATTGCAGTTCACAGAGTCTGCGGAAGCTACTGGCATAATACCGGTCAGAAAATCCATGGTAAAGCAGGTGTCGCCAACGCAACCAAGGGAGTCCGTTACCGTAACGCAGCATTCAGTGCCTCCTGGCACCATGTTGTTTTGGGGGCCGGTAGCGCCATCGCACCACTCGAAGGTGTAACCGCCTGCCCCACCGGTAGCCGTAGCAAGCGCCTGCCCGCTGGGGTTGCCCTCGCCAATGGCAGGCTGGATTTGCTCGATCTGCACCTCGATGGGGTCCAAGACAGTGAGGGTGGTATTGACGATACTGTCGCAGCCGAGGAAAAGCCCTATGGTATCCACATAAACCCCCGAGGTAGTATAGGTGGAACTGCCTACCTCAAAACTCTCCCCGGCGCAGATGGTTGCTTCAATGGTGTCCCTGGGCGTGATGTCCCCTGCATCCGAAACCTGAAGTGTGAATATGCCGATACCATCGCCCCCGTCGCCGTCGACGAGGATATAGTAGGTTTCTCCGCCCTCCAGGCAACTCACTTGAAGCGACTCGTTTTGGGTGCTGTTATCGTAAGCGCTGCCCAGATGCTGGAAGAATCCGTTGCAGGTAGAAAACTGCCGGTACAGGCTGAGTTGAAGCCCGATGGGGTCAATGGCTTGATCGGAAAAGCCTTCGATTAGCACATGGCCAGTGGGCGGGGCTTCAAACGTAAACCATACGGAATTTTGCACGACAAAGTTGGGGCTGAATGGGTCGTTGTTGCTATCAGCGCAGTAATTACCATAAAATCCGGGAGCGAAGAGGGTATCTTCGGGAGGTACGGCTCCCAGGGGCAGTGCGTCACAGCGCTCATTCGGTGCGTCGTCTATATCAGTGCTGATAAGCCGCAGCCCAAACACCCCTTCCTCGTCTCCCGGGTCAGAAAAGGCACCATCAACGAGGATGTAATAGCGGGTGTTAGGTTGCGGGCAGCTAAAGCGCTTGTAGACATCTTTGGAGTCATTAGGGGACGCCCAGCTAATGAGCTGAAAGTTGCCCGTGCAGGTATCGTTATCGGATTGGTAAACAGCGACCTGGGCATCGAAAGCGTCACCTGTGTTTTCGGGGTCGCCCAGCACTTCAATCCAGGCTACGCTCCCGATGTCAGGGCCGGTGGTAAATTCAAACCATACCCCGTTTTCATTGGCAAACCCGCCATCGTCCAGAGGGTTGAGCTCATTTTGGTCGTTGGCGCAGAGGTTATCGTACTGGCCGATCGTCGCGTCGCCAATTGTATCTCCCCGCAGCAGGGTCCCAAGGCTGATGGCCTGGCAGGGCAGGTCGTTGTAGTTGCCGCTGCCCGTTACGGAAATGGAGAACTCCAGCGTGCCTTCACTATCTCCCCCGGCGGGTAGGGAGAGGGTGAAAGGCTGAGAAGTGCCTAGCTCGGGCAGTGTGATATTCTCGCAGATTTGCTCTTCGCAGGAAGGGTCTATAAAACAGCCGAATGGGATTATCGGATCGTTTTCGAAAACTGTAAAACACACCTCGATTTGTTCCGGCAGGTCGTTGGGGCAAGGAAAGTCTGCGGTGTACTGCACATTGGGGAAAGCGGTGAAACAAGGGGCTTGCTCAGGGTAAGTGACCTCACCCTGGCCTTCAACTTCTACCTGAAACAACGGGTCCGGGCCTGTAAAAATATCATCACAGGTAGTTGAAATATTGGCGTTTTCTACGGTCAGTTCGACGGTGACTTGGGCGGTAGTCCAGGCCACGAAGTGAAAGAGCATCAACGCTATAGTAACTATACGCTTCATACCGAGGGGATTTTAATAGCAAAAATGTAAAATTGGGCGGTTCCAGGCGATACTTAGGCTAAAATTACCAGTAATCCATCTTACATGAGGAGTGTTTGGTCTGGATTTCTCCACAATTAGCGGCCCGGGTTTAGGACTATTTTAACACAGTTGAGGGAGGAAGCAGATCAGTTTGCTAATCTGTAAATATAGACAAAAAAGCGGGAGCGCAGCCGGTTTTCAGGCTATGCTCCCGCTAATTGATAATTGAATTGGCAGTGCGGCACAAAACGTCGCGTCGAGTGCCTAATCTTTGATTGCTTTAATGCCTGGTAGTTCTTTACCTTCGAGGAACTCCAGCATAGCGCCGCCTCCGGTAGAAACATAGCTTACCTCATCGGCCAGCCCCATTTGGTTGACCGCAGCAACCGAATCGCCGCCGCCGACGAGGGAGAAGGCGCCGGATTGAGTAGCCTTGGCTACGGCTTCAGCAATTTGTTTGGTCCCGTTTGCGAAGTTGGGCATTTCAAAAACACCCATGGGGCCATTCCATAGCAAGGTTTTGGAATTGGCAATGGTTTGGGCAAAGGTGCCCCTTGCTTCCGGCCCAATGTCAAGCCCCATCCATCCATCGGGCACAGCATTGCTTTTAGCTTCGGTGTGTTCTGCGCTGTTATCAAACTGATCAGCTACGATGGAGTCTTCGGGCAAGAGCAGGGTCACGCCTTTATCCTTTGCCTTTTCGAGCAGGGAGCATGCTAATTCCAGCCGGTCTTCTTCCACCAGGGAGTTGCCAACTTTGCCACCTTGCGCCTTGATGAAGGTGTAGGCCATGCCTCCGCCAATGATCAGGTTGTTGACAAAATCTATGAGGCGTTCCAGCAGCAATATCTTGTCAGATACCTTTGCCCCGCCGATGATAGCCGTAAGTGGGCGTGCCGGGTCGTGCAAAACTTTGTTGGCGTTTTTGATCTCGGCTTCCATCAGAAAGCCAAAAGATTTGGTGCCTTGCTCAAAGAACCGGGCTACTGTAGTCGTAGAGGCATGAGCACGGTGGGCTGTACCAAAGGCATCATTAACGTAGCAATCGGCTAATGCGGCCAGGGATTTAGCAAAGGCTTCGTCCCCTTTTTTCTCCCCTTCGTTGAAGCGGGTGTTCTCCAATACCAGAACTTCGCCCATAGGGAGCTCGGCTGCCATTTTGGTGGCTTGGTCTCCGATGGTCTCTTCGCAAAAGTGAACAGGTACGTTCAGCAACTTGGAAAGGTGGCCGGTGATGTGGTTTAGGGTAAACTGCTCCCGGTCGATGCTGCCATCGCCCTTCAGTTTTTTCATCGGCCGGCCCAGGTGAGACATCAGGATAGGGGCGCCGCCCTGATCGAGAATATGCTTGATGGTGGGAAGCGCCGCCCGGATGCGGGTGTCGTCGGTAATATTATAATCCTTATCAAGGGGGACATTGAAATCTACCCGGACTAAGGCTTTTTTGCCTTTGAATTCGAGTTGCATAGGGTGAATATTTAGGCTTTGGGCAATAAGGAATGGTGCATTAATAAAACGTGTTTTTATGCGCCGTTATTTTTTCTTTG
>CAZNSK010000074.1:0-29353 GCA_964575505.1 uncultured Phaeodactylibacter sp. | reverse complement strand
GCGCACAAAATAACTTCGCCTATTCTAGGTAACTTATTACTGCGCGACCCCTAACCCGCATTTTTCATGACTTTTGCTACCGTCATGGCGGCTGTGTCTACCCGCAGGGGGGCTCTCAAAAACATAGCCCCGTAGAAATCTACTCTGGCCGGATAGGTGCCGGTAAGCAAGGCGTAACGGGAGGGGGAGCAGACCGCAGATGCCGTATGGAAGTCGGTAAAGCGGATACCCTTGGCGGCCAGCCGGTCCATGTTGGGCGTTTTTACCATAGTAGCGCCGTAGGCACCCACATCGCCGTAGCCGAGGTCGTCCACATTGATGAGCAGTACGTTGGGCCGCCCATCTTGCGAAGCGGGCTGCTCGCAGCGCAGGCACAGCAGCGCCAGCAGGAGCAGGGAGCCAACAGGCAGCATCGTTCTGCAGATATTGTTGCTTCCAGTGGGAGTACGCATGTAGTGGCTTTTTGGACAGTAAAATATATTAATCTGCCTAAAAGGGCATCCTATCCGACAAATAAAATAAGGAGCGGATAGGATAATAAAAAATAAAAGTAGATTTTTCGGCTAAATTTTGGCAAGAGCAGTCCGATGGGGAAACCCCAACAAGCTCGTAAATCAGAATGGTAGGTTGAATCGATTATTTGAGCTGAGATGAAGAATACAGTAGAAAAGTACATCGGGGTTTTTATGTGGATAATCCTGCTTTTGGGGATTATCGTCGGTTGCTCCGGCCCTCAACGGGAAGCGGGCGGCAACCGAGTGAAAAGTATATACGAATTTGACGGCGGCAAATCCACCCGATGGATTAGCTTCGAAAACCCGGATGGCCAGAAAGGAAGGGGCGGCCACGAGAATCAAGGGGCCAAGGGCCATCCCTGGGAGCCCATTATGCCCGGAGAGCGTAAAGTGCTGGTGGACCTCAAAGGAACGGGCATTATCCACCGCATTTGGATTACGGTGAATAACAGAAGCCCTGAGATGCTCCGGGGTATGAGAATTGATATGTACTGGGACGGGGAAGAAAAGCCGGCCGTGTCCGCGCCCTTCGGAGATTTTTTTGGCATCGGGCTGGGCAAAACAGCCGTTTTTGAGAGTGCCTTATTCACTAATCCGGAAGGGCGTTCCTTTAACAGCTATGTACAAATGCCCTTTCGGTCAGGGGCAAGGATTGTCGTAACGAACGAGACCGGACAGCGGCAACCCAACCTGTTTTATGACATCAATTATTTCCTCCTGGAGGAATGGGAGGAAGACTATCTGTATTTCCATGCGTATTGGCACCGGGATACGGCCACTACGGCCGGAGCAGACTTTGAGCTTTTGCCCAGGATAAATGGAAAGGAGCGGTTCCTGGGCACCAATATCAGTGTAAGCGCGAACCCCGCTTATGAACGAATGTGGCGGGGCGAGGGGGAAGTCAAAGTATACCTGGATGGGGACGACTCACTGGCTACCCTGGTCGGTACGGGCGCAGAGGATTACATTGGCAGTGCCTGGGGGCAGGGGGAATACGCCCATCTCTACCAGGGATGTCCTATCGCGGATGAAGCAGCAGAAGAATGGGCGTTTTACCGGTATCATATTAAAGACCCCATCTTCTTCAGCCAAGATATCAAAGCGACCATACAGGTGATGGGCGGAGGGATGAAGGATAAGGTATTGTCTGTATTGGCGCAGGAAAACGGGCCTCCGGTTATACCCGTAACGATAAGCTGGGACACTCAGCTGAATTTGCTCGACGAAAATATTACGGACTATGAGCAAGCTATGGAGGGGTGGATGAATTTTTACCGCTCGGATGATTATTCGGCCGTGGCTTATTTCTATTTGGATAAGCCTGTAAGTAACCTTCCTGCTCTACAAGGCCTGGATATGCGTACTGCAAAGCTGAAGCCTTTGAATTAGAGAAATAGGGCTGGTTGTATTTTTTGGCCGTCTCAGAAAGAGGCTTAATTGTAAGCCCGTCTTGAAAAACCGGCAGCCTATATTTACTGGTATACGATACGGGGGAATTGCTTTCGCCAAAACAAAGATTTAGAAATACCTATTTCATCTCCATGAGTTTACCAGAGGGGATATTGCTGTTTGCGGCCGGCATCATAACCGGAATGGTCAACACCGTTGCCGGCAGCGGGACAATATTTTCTTTGGGTACTATGGTGTTTCTTGGCATACCTATTGAAATTGCGAATACCATTCAGCCTGAATGATAGGCTCAAGGCTTACATTCCGTACTTTGTTTTGGGGATGCTCATTCTGACGGCCCTGCGGATTGTGTTCTCTTAAAGGCAGCGTCCTCTTTAAGGAGCTCCACAAAAATGATCAGGTACCGTAATCGGGGCTCCTTTCCGAGGAGATCATGAACCTGCAGGGTGGTTCGTTTACTTTTTTTCTTTGATGATTCCCCGCTCCCGGTACATTTCAATGTACTTTTGGTCCAATTCTTCCGGGTCCTTATACTGCTCCCGAAGCTCGTATAGTTTTTGGGTAAGCTCCTCTACTACTTTGGCGTAAGCCGGGTCGTCGTAGACATTATTCAGTTCTCTGGGATCCTTTTTGCGGTCGTACAGCTCCCACTCATCGATGTCATAGTAAAAGTGCGCCAGTTTGTAGTCTTCGGTGACAATACCGTAGTGGCGCTTGACCATGTGCGCGCCCGGGTACTCGTAGTAGTGGTAATAAGCGGCATCCCGCTCCCACTGATCGTTGGTGCCTTGCAACAGCGGCATCAGGCTTTCTCCCTGCATATCTTCGGGCGCTTCCACGCCGGCCGCGTCCAGGAACGTCTGGGCAAAGTCGAGGTTTTGCACCATCTCATTGGACACAGAGCCTGGCTTGATCTTTTCCGGCCACTTGATCATCAGCGGGGTGAGAAAAGATTCGTCGTAGATAAACCGCTTGTCAAACCAGCCGTGCTCGCCCAGGTAAAAGCCCTGGTCGGAAGTATACACGACGATGGTGTTGTCGCTGAGCCCGTTTTCGTCCAGGTAGTCGAGCACGCGGCCCACGTTCTCATCCACAGCCGCAACACAGGCGAGGTAGTCCTGCATATACCGCTGGTATTTCCAGCGCATGAAAGTGGAGTCGTCCATGCTGGGGTACAGCTCCGCAAATTCTTCATTGATCGGGCCGTAGACGGCGTCCCATTCCTGCTTCTGCTCTTCGGTGAAGCGGCTGTACTTGCTTTTGAAGACCCGGTAGCCCCATTCGCTGGCTTCTTCTAAACCCAGCTCCTTGGCCAGCTCGGGGTAGATCTTATTGTCGGCCGAGATGGTCATATGTTCCAGCAAATTCATTTCTGCCGCCTTCGCTGCGGTGCCCCTGCCCTCGTAATCGTCGAAAAGGGTAGGGGGCTCGGGGAAGGTACGCTTGGTAAATTCTTTGTAGTGGCGCGGAGCTGGAAACCACTCCCGGTGAGCAGCCTTGTGCAGGTAGAATAGCATAAATGGCTTTTCCTTCTCCCGGCGGTTGCCCAGCCAGTCGAGGGTCATATCGGTGATGATGTCCGTCACGTACCCTTGTATGCTGGTATCGCCCTCGCTAGTGATGAAATCCGGGTTGTAGTAGTCGCCCTGCCCGGGCAGGATTTTAAATTCGTCAAAGCCTTTGGGGTTGTTGCCGAAGTGCAGCTTGCCGAACATGGCGGTTTGGTAGCCATTGTCGTGCAGGATTTGCGGGAAGGTCACATTGGTCGTATCAAACGGAAAGACATTATCAATCTTGCCGTGGATGTGCGCGTGCTTGCCGGTAAGTATGGTCGCCCGAGATGGTGCACAGATGGAATTGGTGACCGACGCATTCGTAAAGAGAATGCCCTCCTCGGCAATGCGGTCAATGTTGGGCGTATTGATCAGGCGGTCATCGTAGGCGCTGATCGCCTGGTAAGCGTGGTCATCGCTCATGATGAAGACGATGTTGGGGCGCTCGCTTGCTTTTTCTTCTTGTTGCTGTTGTTCGCAAGCCGTCGAAACAAATAGCAAGACGGCTAAAAGTAGTAATAATCTCATGTCTGATTTTTCATTTGTTTTGAATACTCGTCCTGAGCCATTGAAAGCTCCAACACAAAGGCTGGACACCAACCCGTTGCGGGTAGGGGTACTGCCATTTTGCGTTACTTCGACCAGCTTACTTTCTCAGCTTTAACCGCTTCGGAATTGGTGCCGATATAGATATTGAACGCACCGGGCTCCCAGTCGTACTCTAGCTCGCTGTTGTAAAACTTGAGCTGCTCGTTGGTAATGACAAAATCGACGGTTTCTGAGGCGCCGGGCGCCAAATCAATTTTCCGGAAGCCTTTCAGCTCTTTCACCGACCTGGAGACCGAGGCAACCGGGTCGTTAATATACAATTGCACAACTTCTTCGCCCTGATATTGCCCGGTATTCGTCACAGTGACCGAAGCAATCAGGGTGTCGTTGCCCGTCAGCGATGGCTTATTCAAGCTGATATCGCTGTACTCAAAGTCGGTATAGCTTAGCCCGTATCCGAAGGGGAAGAGGGGGGCGTTGGGCACGTCCAGGTAGCGGGAAGTCCAGTTCGAGGTCTCGTTTTCCGGGCGGCCCGTTCTTTTGTGGTTGTAATAAATGGGGATTTGGCCGACCACCCGCGGGAAAGTCATCGTCAGCTTGCCAGCGGGGTTGTAGTCGCCAAACAGCACATCGGCGATGCCATGGCCAGCTTCCACACCAGCGTGCCAGGTTTCGAGCATGGCGTCGACGTGCTCGTTTTCCCAGCTCAGGGTCATGGGCCGGCCGTTGCCGAGGACCAGCACAACGGGCTTACCGGTATCCAGCAGCTTTTGCAGCAGCCTTTTCTGGCAGGCTGGCAGACCGATATCCGCCCGGCTGGAAGCCTCACCCGACCAGCTCCTGGGTTCGCCGAGTACTGCGATGATCACGTCTGATTGGCGGGCAACCTCCTGAGCCTCTTCCAGCAACCGCTGGGATTGCTCCGGATCTACGGTGATGTGGTCTTCTACTTTCCGCTTGCGGTTGATCAGGAAGGAGTCTTCCGAAAAGTAGGAGCCCTGGGCGTACAGAATTTCCGCACCGTCCCCGGCTACGTTCCGGATGCCTTCTACTATGGGGACAATATCCGTGGTGTCCCGGGTGGCGGCCCAGGTACCCAGCATGTCAATTTTAGAATCCGCCAAAGGGCCAATCACGGCTATGGTGCCTTCTTTTTTCAGAGGGAGGGTGCGTTCGCTGTTTTTGAGCAGCACGCAGGAGCGGGCGGCCAGCTCCCTGGCGTAGGCTAAATGGGCTTCGGACAGCCAGAACTGCTCAGCTTTCTCTTCATCATAGTACTGCAACGGCTTGTCAAACAGCCCCAGCTTGTACTTCGCTTCCAGTACCCGGCGGCAGGCCTGATTGATCTGGGCCTCCGTGACTTTACCCTCCTGCAGGGATGCTCTGAGGGTGCCTATAAATGTCTGCCCGACCATATCCATGTCCACACCGGCACGGAGCGCTTGGGCCGCAACTTTTTGCAGGTCACCCAAACCGTGAAACTTCATTTCATTGATAGCGGTGTAGTCGGTCACCACAAAACCATCGAAGCCCCGTTGCTCGCGCAGCAGGTCGTTGAGCAGCCATTCGTTGCCGGTGGCGGGTACCATGTCGACTACGTTGAATGCGGTCATAACCGAGCCTGCTCCTTCTTTTACCGCGGCTTCGTAAGGGGGTAGGTAGTCCTGGTACATGGCAATTTTGCTCATGTCCACCGTATTGTAATCCCGGCCGGCCTCCGCAGCGCCGTAAAGGGCAAAATGTTTCACGCAGGCCATGATGGTATTCTCTTTCGTCAGGTCGTCCCCCTGATAGCCTCTGACGAATGCTTTTGCAATCTCACTGCCGAGGTAGGGATCCTCGCCTGCCCCTTCGGCTACCCGGCCCCAACGCGGGTCGCGCGAGATGTCTACCATAGGGGAATACGTCCAGCTGATACCGGCGCAACTGGCTTCGAGGGCGGAGATACGGGCCATCTTCTCAATGCGTTCGGTGTCCCACATACAGGACATGGCCAGAGGGATAGGGAAAGTGGTCTTGTAACCGTGGATGACATCGCGGCCGGTAATGAGCGGAATCCCCATCCTGGATTCATTGACGGCAGCCTTCTGGCTTTCGTAACCCCAAGAGGAGCCGATGAGGCCCTGTTTGATAAAGTCGATCCGGCCTTCTCCTTCTGTAATGACTTTGAGGTCGCCGACTCCGGAAGATAAGTTAAGTTGCCCCAGTTTTTCCTCCAGGGTCATTTTTTGGATCAACCCATCTATGAACTCATTCATCTCTTGTTCCTGCGCCTGCGCCAAACCGGCAATCAGGAGGAAGAACAGAATAGCCTTAATTTTCATATTAGTTAGCTTTACAAGTTAAGTCAGAAATCTATTGTTTCAGCAACATTCGCACCGCCGTGCCGCCGTCCTCCCGCAGGAAGCGCACCCAATAGGCCCCCGCCGGCAGTGCTTCAATCGAAAGCTGCTGGCTGCCCGCCCTTTGCAGCAGCACTTCTTTCAGCAGCTGGCCCGTGGCGCTCCAGAGCTGTACCCGGCCGGCAACCTCTGCCTGCACCCAGCAGTGCGTCTGCGCTGGATTAGGGAAGAGCGTGAAGGCTGTCTCATCGTTTGCCTCTGTGCTCGACAAAGCCGGATCGAAGTACAGGCCGACCAGGTCGATCCAGACCTTATTGGCACTCGGCAGGGTAACATCCTCTACGAATTCCATATCGATCTTCTGAATCTCCGACAGGTCCGGCGGGTTATCCGCCCAGCTTGCCAGGGCGAAATCCCCGACCGGGATATCCAGCAGCGTCCAGTCCGTACCAATATCGATGAAAGCCTCGCTGCCGCCGTCCTGAGCGTCGACGCCCTGCGTATCCTGCAAATTGATCTTTACATCTGTAGCTGGGTTTTCTGCCCGGGCTACGATGACGATGCGGTTGAAGGCGCTCAAATCTACTGGCGGAAAAGCCCACATATAGTAGACAGTGCGCTCTGAATTCAGTTCGGTATCGAAATCCAGCTCGACCGCCGTATTGCCGTACTCGCCTACGCCCGACTGGTCCACCGCCGTCATAGTGCCGGCCGAGAAGCCGGCGACCTCTCGGAAGCCACCCACGTTGGTGTATGCTCTCCCGCCTTCCACGATGGTGAAATCGGAATAAACAAAATACGCTGCGGGCTCCACCGCTTGACCCGACAGCTCGATCTCCCTGTCCAGAATGTGCAAGGTAGCCTGCTTGGCACCGGGCGCCGCTGGTGCGAAGACGACGGAAATACTGCCCTCTTCCAGCGTCGACAGCGCGGCCTCTTGGGTGATGTTTTCCAGGACAAAGTCGCTGGCATCTGCCCCGTCGATGAAGATATCTTCCGGTTGCAGGGTCAGCTGCCCACCGCCCGCGTTGCTGAAGGTCAGTGGGATCGGGGCTGAATCTGCATCGGTCTCCTGTTCACCAAAATCGATGGCCGTTGTACTCACCGCCAACTCCGGCTCCTCCGGTATGGGGTTGAGCATGATGTCGTCGATATCCCATTCGGTAATATTGTCCGTCTGCCCCTCAAATATCCAGGCGAAGCGCAGGTCATCCGCGCCCAGCCCGTGCTCCTCCTGGGTGAGGATGGCCGAAAAATCGGAGGCGCCGATAAAGGGCGGGTCCACCCATTCGGCGATGAGGTGCTGCTCGCCCCCGGTGATGGCCACCACTTTCAAGGTGTAGATGCCCGGTGAGGCAAAGTCGCGGATACGGTATTTGAAGGAAAACAGGAGGCTATCGGCTTCGCCCGTGAGCACTTTCGGCGATAGCAGCGGGAAAGTGCCCTGGCTTTCCGGCTGCCACCAAAAGACCATCTCCGGCGCTTCGCCCCCGGCATTATTGGCGTTAAAAGCGCCCCAGTTCTCTGTATCGGCGCTCCAGCCGATGGGCAGACCACCGCCGGCCAGCCCGTCGAATTGTTCGACCCAGGGCAGCTCGAAAATGGTGGGGTCCACGCCTGTGCCGCTAAGGGGGATGTTCAAATGCCTTACCTGCAACGTCGCTTCCTGCAGCCCTTCTGCTGTCGGCAAGAACGAGACGGAAATAGAAACCTGATCGCCCGCGCCCAGCGCTAGCTCTTCCGAGAGGTTGTCCAATATATAGGCCGCCGGCCCGGAAATAGCAATGTCCGCTGGCCCTACCCGCAGCGTGTCGCCTCCGATATTGCGTATCGTAAAGGCGATGGGCGCGGAAGCCTCCTCCAGTACCACTGCTCCGAAATCGGCAGAGTCGGGGCTGACGCTCAGCGCCGGCAGCGCCTGCAGCTCAACGTCGTCGATAGCCCACTGCGTGATGTCCCCGGTAGTGCCCTCGAATACCCAAGCCAGTTGCAGAGGTTCCGTCCCGATGCCATGCTGCGCCGGGTATAACACCGTCTCGTATTCATTGGCGGCAATATCCCCGGGGTCTGCCCATTCCTGGATAAGGTACTCCTCGCCATCAGCGATGGCCAGCACTTTCAGGTTGAAGGGGCCGGGCTGGCCAGGGTCCAGTACCTGGTGTTTGAAAGAGAAAGCCATGCTATCCAGCCCTCCGGTGAAAATCTCGGGTGTGGCCAGCCGCAGCTCGCCCGTCGTGGCAGGTGCCGGCTCAAGGGCCATCTCCGGTGCGCTGCCGCCAGCTGCGTTGTCTATGGAGCCCCCCCAGTTGGCATGGGTACGCGCCCAGCCCTGCGGCAGGCTGCCGCTCGCCAGTCCGCCGAAGCCTTCGAACCAGGGGAACGAAAGCACGCGCGCATCGAAGGCCGTGCCGCTTACCGGTGTTTTCAGCGTATCAACCGCCAGATAAATTTCCTTCAGCCCCACGGTCGCGGGCGCAAAGCGCACTTGTACCGTTGCGCTCTCGTCGGGCTGCAGCACTACTTCCTCCTCCAGGTTGTCCAGCACAAACTCGTCGGCATCGGAAAGTACGTTAAAAGACGCCCTGACCGCAAAGTGGTCGGAGCCATAGATGCCGGTGGGCGAAGGCTCATCCAGAAAAATCCCGGCCTGCAAAGGTTGAAGCTGCTCGGCACCCTGCTTCCCGAAGCAGATGTAGTCGATGCGCCGCTGTTGGTGGTCCAGGTTGAAATTCAGCGTACCGTGCTCGGGGGCCAGGTGGTTGTCGTGAAAGAGCGTATAGACGTCGGTAAAATCCTCATACACCAGCTCCATCTCTTCCCAATCGGGGTCGGCGTTAAAGTCACCGCACAGGAAGGTCAGTTCTCCCGTTTGCGTTTGGCTAATGAAGTCCTTCAGGTGCTCAATCTGCTCGATGCGGATGTCCTGGCCCACGGCTGTGTTGTGCAGGTGTGTGTTGTAGATGTCGAACACGTTGCCTCCGATCTGTATCTGCGCGTGGATGGCGGTGCGGAAATCGCTTAGCGGCGACAGCTCCACGGCGTTGCTGGCTTCGATAGGGTAGCGCGAGAGGATGGCGTTGCCGAAGCGAGTCGCCGACCCCTCCGGATCGGTCGAAGTGAACACATAGTGGTAGCCCAGTGAGTCTGCTATCGAAGCGGCCTGGTTGGGCAGGTTAGGCCGTTGGATGACCTCTTGCAGGCAGATTACATCGGGGTCGGCCTGCCGGATTTCGCCCAGCATATAGTTGAAGCGTGCCGGCCAGTTCTGCGAATCAAACCAGAGGTTGTAGGTCATAATAGAAAAAGGGACGGACTGTGCGCCCTGAGCTTCGAGGCGGACCTGGCCGGGGCTGAGCAGCAGCGGTTCCGTACCGGTGTTCTGAATATCGAAAGCCTCAGGGGCCGAGCTCTGCAGAATCTGCTGGCCGGGGAAAGAGTGGCTGCCCGGGCTCACCTCCAGCCCGGTTTGCGCATTGGAAAATCCGTAAGCGAAAAGCACAAGCAAAAGCGCGGGTATTTTCGGCTTCAATAACGTATTGCTCTGCAAGTATTGGTGAAATATCAAAAGCTTTGTCATAGGTATATGTTTTTAATTGCGCCCCACGTGAGTCTGCCTCCCCAAGGAAAAACCAAGGCTTCAACTTTCACGCCTTGCTGTCATAGCGCGCCATAACAATAAGTATACTTTTTTGCTCGCACAAATGCATCCGCAAATTAGAGGAAAAGTCTAGTTTTGCATATATTGGCATTACGGTGAAGATAATATAACCTGTTTTTCTTGATACTTTTGCAAAGCGCCAACACAACTTCTCCATCCTCAATAGCTTGTGCAGTTTCAAAAAGCCTCACTTATTTTATTTCTTTTCTCGGTAGACGAAGTGTGGGTTGAAATCGTTATGAAGAAGTAACTGAAGTAGCTGGTAATTCGAACCAGGTGCTTACCAAATCAACAATAAACTCGTAAAACTAGAATACTTTTTTAAATGAAGACAACTATGAAAAATTGGCATTTTTTGGTACTTGGGCTTTTGGCCGTCTCTGCCCTTACCTTTATGGGCTGCGATGATGATGGTGATGATACCATCTCAACGGTAAACTTCGTAGAGGATATTTACAACCTGACGACTAGTGACCTGAGCCCGGTTGAGGTAGAGCTGGCCATTTCACCGGCTGCTACTTCTGATTCGGAGATCGAGATTGAGATATCGGGGGCAGATGCCGGCGTAGCTTTCAGCACGGATCCTGCTATTTCCGGCGGTACGGTGGTTATACCGGTAAAGTCGGGCGACAATACCGCCTCTTTCACCTTTACCCCCATCGAGGCGGGTATTGAAGGAGAGCTTACTGCTAATCTTATGCTGACCAGCACTGGCGCTGGCCTTACTACCGGCATCACCATTGAGTCTATCATTACGATCGTAGATGTGGGGGCGGACCTGCCGCTTATGGAGGATTTTGCCGGCTGCCAGGAAGACCCACAGCAGCCCATCCCTGACGGATGGACAGAGGCTGTGATTCAGCAGAACACTGAAGGTTCCTCAACCTGGGTCTGTGGCGATGAAAACTTCCTTGGCGCCCCGGCGGTGCAAGTGAATGCTTTTGTCCCTGGCTCAGACGACAATATGAGCTCAGAGGTGTGGCTGGTAACGCCTCGCCTGAACCTGACTTCAGCTAGTAGCCCGGTCCTTAGTTTCGACGTTGACCGGCGTTTCCCAGGAACGGGTGACTTCCCGGAAGACCTGTACGATATCCTGATTTCTACAGACTATTCCGTTAGCGTAGAAAATGCCACCTGGGAGCGCTTTGAGCCTGGATTTGCAGCCATGACTGCCAATGATCCTGGTGCGGACGATCTCTCCAATACCGGAGATTTGGATCTTTCTGCCTTCAATGGTGAGGTGATCGCCATAGCCTTTGTGTACAGAGCTGGGGCTCCTGCATCGTTTGATGCTACGATCCTCAGAATCGGTAACGTTTCGGTTACAGACAACTAGGCGTGCCTGGTATGAAATTCACGGCTGCGCGCTCTGGTTTTGCCAGGGTACGCAGCCGTTTTTGTTTGGAGACTAGTGGATTGAGCCGTAGATGCTTGACCGTTTACGCCCAGCACTGGTAAGTGCTCAAGTGTGAAAAGACTGTCCAACATTCCAGTCTAGCCAATCATGCCCTAATAAAGCCTGGCACCTTATACTTCTTAACCGATTAACACTTTTAATAATGCGAGAAAGAAATGAATCTCCAATCGGAGGGCTCAATGCGGGTCTTCTTGTCCGTGCATCAGCTGTATGCTTACTTGCCCTGCTGTTGTCCGGGTTTGAATTTGGGAAAACTGCAACGCCCGATAGTGCGCTAACGAGCGATCAGGTGAAGGCTGCCTCCTTCAATATCCGCTTAGATCACGCAGGTGATGGGGTCAATAACTGGCACAACCGCAAGGAAGCAGTGGCCACATTTATAGCGTCAGAAAACCTGCACATCGTCGGTATGCAAGAGGTACTCGACAATCAGTTCCAGTACCTGAAAAAGGAATTGGGCCAATACAAAGCCATCGGTGTAGGCAGAGAAGATGGCGTTTCCAAAGGAGAGTACGCTCCTATTTTCTACCGAGATGACCTGTTCACCGTTTTGGACAGTGGTACCTTCTGGCTGTCCGACACACCGCAGCAGCCTTCTGTGGGCTGGGATGCGGCCATGGAAAGGATATGTACCTACGCTATTTTGAAAGACAAGCGCAATGGCAGAGCAATACATTTCTATAATACTCACTTTGACCATGTGGGAAAAGCCGCGCGCCAAAACAGCGCTGCTCTAATTATGGACAGCATTGCTGCCAAAAGCGCCGGCCAGTGGGTCATCCTAAGTGGAGACTTCAACGTTGAACCTAACACCTTAGCCTACGAAAAAATCGTGCAGTCGGATTTGCAGGATAGCTACGTACAAAGCAATATCCGGCTTGGCCCGGTAGGTACCTTCAACGGCTTCAACCCGGATGGCAACTACAGCCGCCGCATTGATTATATCTTTGTCAGAGGGTTTTCGGTGAAGCTGTACGAGGCCAACAACCTGTCCTATAACGCCAATTTCCTGTCGGACCATTTCCCGGTCATCACCTTGTTGGAATACCAGCCCATTTAACAGGCTAAGGTTTGACTTTCAGGTAGTCTAACCCAAAGACCAAATTTTTTGACTTTGGGTTTTTCCCTGTAACCTGGACTTTGACGGTATTCCAGCCTGCTTTAATGTCTACGCCCTCCATGTTCAGGGTCTCTACCGTGATTTCGGGGGCGTAGCCATCAAAGGTAGTTTCCTCGCTGCCGTTCACAGAAAGGGCTACGATAGCGTAGTTGCCGGACTTCGTCAGCTGCAGTTCGAGCCGGGCGTCCTCCATGGCTGTCGGGCTGTGGAACCGCATGATCACGACATCGCCTACGGATGCGCTCCACCAGGCCACCTGAGCATCTTCTTCCCACTTCCAGTCGGCATAATTGCGGTGCAGCAGCTCCCCGCTATCAATTCGGTAGGCTTCCATGTTTTCGCCTTGTATGCTGTTGTTTTTCATCTCGGCACTGCTCGGTTCCGCTTTCTGTGGGGCAAACCGGACCGTTTTGCGGGCCTGTCCGGGTTGGAATTCGTGCATCGCCTGACCGCCCGGCTTCGTGTAGAAGAAGGTGGTAGGGGCGTAGTCTATACTGGTTTTCGTCCAGTGCCAAAGCTCCATATCCATATCCAATTCCCGGGTGAAGGGTATCTTGTCCAGCGCTCTGAACCGAATGTTGACCGCCGTGCCGACATCCAAATTGCCCGATCCGTCTGGCTGGGCGATGAAAGGGTGCTCAAAAAACTCAGGCCGGCTCCAGGCGTAGCCGTAGTAGTCCTCAGTGCCGGTCCCGAAGTGGGAAGGGAAATCTTCTCCGTCCACGTAAATCTTCTCATCCCCCTCTCCCCACCAGGCGGCGGCATCGTTGTACAGGGTGATGAGGCCGCCCACGTAAACGCCCTGCCCTTGCAGCTTCACAAAGTCCAGGTCTTCCGGAGCCTCCCCACCTCCGGCCTGCTTATCGTAGAATTGCTTCCAGCTGCCGCCAAAGTACATGCTGCGATCGTCCCAGGGCCAGCCGTCGGTATAGACTTCCAGGTCGTGGACAGCCACCAGTTGATCGCCGTAGTTGATCAGCTCAATGGTTGCTTCTCTTTGAAAGGGCATAGGCCAGAAGGCAGCCATCTTACCATTGTAAAATACTTTTGTGTAGTAGGTTTCGTAGGGGTTGATCTCGTAGCCGGTGCCGAAGAAGTCCCCCACGGGTACGGCGAGGCGTGCTTCACCGTCGAAGGACAAAGATAGGACCGTAGAGCGCAGCGCCTGTGGCTGGTCCTCCGCCTCCAGCCTGAGGGCAAGGGCTTTGATGTACTTCGCGCCGTTCAGGCTCAGTTCCATACGCTCGCCGGGGGCAAGTTTCCGTAGCTTTTGGGTCTTGTCGGCTTCCCGGTCGAAGATGCCGCTGTAGGGGTTGAGCAGCGCCTGTTGTGCCCGGTTGATGGCTTTCAGGTATTCATCCACCGAGCCGGGGCCGAAGGACTCCACGGCAGTACCTTCCTCGTACTCCCGGTAGTTGATGTTGTAATAAATGGCTACGCTCTTCTTTGTGATCTCGCCCTGCGCGTCCGTTTTGATGCCTTCCCCCTGGTAGGTGATTTTACAGGCATTATAGGGTATGGGCAGATAAAGGTTGTGGCCCCGCCGCTTGTGGATGGTGGTAGAGGAAACGGAAGCAGATAAGGGCGGATAAGCCAAAAGGCCGCCGCTCATCAGGTCAAATGCCCTGCCTTCTACAGCCGGGCTTTCCGCTCCGTCGATATAAATCCGGAGTTTGCCGTCGCCCGCGCCCTCTCCGGCGAAAGTCATCCACCAACGCACGATAGCACCGGGCTGATCACTGTCGAACATCACCCACTCCGTACCGTTTTCAGTCGTTTCCTTCCGAAGAAAATTCGTCCGGTCTTCGTTAGCGTACCAGTTTTCTCCCCCTTTTTCCTCCGCCAGGCGGTCGTAACTGCTGAATTGCCTGGTGCGGTAGTTTGCGTCTGGGTATTGGGCGAGGGACTCCCGTTTTGTCATCTCCTGGAGCAGGGAGCCTAAAGTGACTTCCTGAGCAGTAACGCAGTAGCCCAGGCTGCACAACAGGGCTAGTAGAATTTGGCGATTTAGCGGCATCATGCTTGGATAGTATTTTTGATGGTGTGATCCAAAATAAGGCAAAGGCTTATCCCGGCAAAGCCAGTGCCAAATAAGAAGGAGAGCAAGCGTGCGAGAAGATTAACGGTTCCATAAGCGGCCGGGGGCTTTGAAATCGCATAAAGTGGCGGTGCAACCCCTGGTTATTGATTGCCATTCCAGATATCATGGGTCGTTTTCCATTCGCCATTGGGTTGCTTTTGGAGGATATTCAGGTATTTGGAAACTGAGGTTGTGGTGCTGTCACCATTTTTTGGTAGGAGGGTTACTTCCGCGGTGCCTCTTCCGAACGCTAAGCCACCGGACACCTCGACTTCATCGTAGGAACTGTTCAAGCGGGTTTCATACTGGTCAAAAATGGATTGATAATAGGCTTCCACCGCCTCGGGCCCTACCTTGGGTGCAGCACCTGGTGCCATCAGCACCGCGTCTTCGGTGAAATATCTGGCTATCGTCTCCGCATCGCCCTCATTGAAGGCCTGTGCCCTTGCGTTGCTCATCGCTTCTATGGCCTCAATGTCTGAAGAAACGTCTTGTTCCGTCTGGCAGGAGCTCAGGAGTAGTACGGCCATCAGGGGAATAAGAATGCTTTTCATGTTGTGTAAAATCTTGGTTATCATTTCAAGTCAATATCTATCTTAATGCGCTCCTCCCAATCAAGGGAAATCACCTTTTCTTCCCCATTAAAAGCCGCCTGATGAATGACTATTTTTTCGGGTTTTTGGCCCTCATGCGGATCAAGCATCAGTTCAAGCGTGGCTTTATCCCCCACTTCATTGACGGCCAGCTCAAAAGAGAGCGGGCCAAAAGTGGTATTGACCTTATTGAAACTCGTTGTCATGCCGGGCTTAAGCCAGCTGGGCGGCAGGCCCTCAAAGAGGTGCAGTTCCCTGCCCCGCTCCAGCGCCAGGCTGTGCCTGATCAATCTTACGAAGTCCACGCTGGCCCAGTTGTGCGGCATGTCCCCGTGTGCCAGATAATCGCCCTCGTAATCCACAGGATGCTGTTCTTCTGACCAGCAGAGCAAAGGAGAAGCATGATTGGCAAAATCATACAGTATCTGAGGGGCCCGTTCGCCATTGCCCAACCAAAGGAGGGCATGCCCGTGAAAAGAGGCCGAATAGGTCCACAGCCCGTTGGGCAGCCAGCCCGTGCCCAGTATCAGGCCTTCCACCAGGCTGGAGTCCAGCATAGCGAGCGTACCCTGCATCAGCGAGTCGTCTTTCCCGTACAGTTTGCCGGGGAATACCGAATGCATGAAAGCCCACTGCCCGGTAGTGGGGTTCAGGGTCTGATGCCCCATGAAGGTGGGCACGTAGGAGTTGCCATAAGCATCCGTAAGCTTATCCCGGTTTCTGGCCTGGTCAAATACGGCAAAGTAATCATCGTACAGTTCCTGCCATTGTCTTGCTGTTTCTTGTTTGTTCAGTTTTTGGGCAGCCCTGATCGCCATCCGCAGGCCGCTCAGCACCCAGTAATTATTGGTGTATTCCGCAAAGTGGCCACCGATACCGCCGTCTGCGTTGCCTACCGGCATCATGCCGTTGGTAAGCGGGTTTCCGTCCTCGTAAGAGTTGGCACGGTACTTTTTAATGTTCTCCACTTCGCTCTCAATAGACACCCAAACGTTTTCCAGCCACTCGTAGTCGCCTGTAAGCTGGGCGTGCCGCCATACCATCCATATACGCAGCCCTGCCTGTTTGGAAAAGCTTTCCCCGCGGTCGCCCTGGGTTTCACCTACCTTAAAAATCCCTTCAATGTACTTTCTTACCTCCTCTTCCTGGCCCAAATAAGCCATAGCTTCCATGAAAAACGGGCCGTCTACTGCCCAGGTGCCCCGGTAAAACGTAGGCCCCACCTGGAAAGCAGGTATGCCTTCCTTGATCTCCCTTGCCTGGTAAATATTCCGGATGGCTGAAGTCAGCAATGCCTGCATACCGGAATCAGGCACTACGATTTTTTGGTACGGTAGCGGCTGAGCATCCCAGTACCGCTCTGCTTTCTCCAGTTCCTGCTCAATATCAATGGGGAACGGAACCCCGGCCAGGCCCGCCGAACGGTGCACCACAAAAGTAAAGTCTGCCGCGGCGCCTGCTTCCATGGGCCCCATTGGGAAGTCCAGATAATACGACCACTTCATTTTGGAAATATGCCCGGCAAACCTGGATACAGGGACTGGAAATTCCGCAATGAGCTGCTTTTCCTCCTCTCCAAATTTGACCAGAAAGGCTTTTTTCTTTTCCGGCCCCAGCTCCACTTGGTGAATGCCGTTGAAATGCAAGCGCAGCGTGGCTTCTTCGGCAGCGCTGCCGGTATTTTCCAGGCGCACATTACACACGTCATAGCGGCTCTTTAGCGGGTTGTTTGGGTCGGAAAAAGCGGCAAAGTTCAGCTGTTCGTATTGCAGAAGGCCGTACCGGCCACGGGTGATGATGACAGGCTTTTGGGGAGAAGCCATCTCCTGCTCCACCTCTGACATCACCGGCTCGCTGGCCAGCTGAGGCTGAATGGCAAGGGTGTATCCTTTATTCCTTTCGTAGCAGAAATTGTCGTAGGGAAAGCCAATATGATTGCTGTAGACAAAATCATACCAAAGCCCTCCCTGATCATCCAGCATGCTTTTGTAGTAGTCATCTTTAAGGCCATAGCAGGTCTGCCATTCCCGGGGCTGATAGCGGTAGTCAACCCGTAAATCCGAATCCAGATCGGAGGTGTTTGCCGGCTTTTCTGAACAAGCCCAAAGCAGGCTCAGCAGGAAGGTAAGAAGGTGAACCGGTTTCATTTTGTTTGTGGTGTTTCTAGTTTATACTGTACTCTCAACGCTTGCAGCTTGTTTTTCAGGTCGGCAGTGACGGACTCATAATCAGCGTCCCCGTAGCGGTTATTCATCTCATCCGGGTCTTTTTCAAGGTCATACAATTCCCAGGATACCGGCTCCGTGTCGAACCGGATGAGCTTGTAGCGGCCCGTCCGTACCCCGTAGTGCGGGGGTACCCCAAAAGCATCTTCATAAAATTGATAATAGACCGCCTCCCGCCAGTCCGGCTCTGGGCCCGACAGCAGGGGCCTGAGGGACATGCCTTGCATAGACGGAGGGACTTCAATACCCGCCAAATCCAGAAAGGTGGGGGCCAGGTCGAGGTTCATCACCAGCTGTTCCGTACTGCTGCCCGCCTCGACTAGCGCCGGGTATTTCATCAGCAAAGGCGTCCGGAAAGACTCTTCGTACATGTACCGCTTGTCAAAAAGCCCATGCTCCCCCAGGAAAAACCCCTGGTCAGAGGTGTAGACCACGATTGTATTTTCGTCCAGACCGGCCGACTTCAGGTATTCGTTGACCGCTCCGATGCTTTCGTCAACCGACAGTATGCAACGAAGGTAATCCTGCAGGTATCGCTTAAGCTTCCATGCTTTGAATGCCCGGGAATCATGGTCGTTAAAAGCATAGAATTCTTCCCGCTCTTTTTGATAACCGGCCTTCCATTGGCTAAGCTGCTCATCAGACAAGCGGCTTAGCCGGTGTTGGTAGGCTCCCGCCGTCCATTTGTTAATCGGGGCTTCCGTGCAGGTGTCACATCGCATTTTCAGGTCATAGCTCAGCGACATATGCTCGGCCACCGTGAGGGTTTGCTGCTCCAGGTGCGCTCTGCCCTTGTAATCGTCAAAATAGTTATCCGCTACATTGGAGAAGCCTTCTTCAAACTCATCGAGATGCCTCAGGGCCGGCATCCAGTTACGATGGGGAGCCTTGTGGTGCATCATCAACAGGAAGGGCTTATCCCGGTCGCGCTGCTCCAGCCACTCCAGCGTTTTCTCCGTTATGATATCGGTAACGTACCCCTGGTAGGTGGTATCCATCCCATTGTCAATAAACCCGGGGTTGTAATAGGCACCCTGGCTGGGCAGGACATTCCAGTAGTCAAACCCTCTGGGCTGGGATTTGAGGTGCCACTTTCCGACTATAGCGGTTTGATATCCATGCTCCCTTAAGATTTTCGGGAAAGTCAGCTGTGCGGTATCAAAGGGCGTATCATTGTCCGGCACGCTGTTGAGGTGGGCGTACTCTCCGGTAAGAATGACCGCCCGGCTCGGCGCACAGATGGAGTTGGTGACGAATGCCTTTTTGAACAACAGGCCCTCTTCCGCCAATTGGTCGATGTTGGGCGTTTCGAGGTAAGGGCTTCCGTATGCGCTGATGGCACTGGGGGCATGGTCATCCGTCATAATGAAGACGATGTTAGGGCGGCTTTCTTGCTCCTCCTGACTACAGCCCAGAAGCGTAAAAATTCCAAGTACCAGAAAAAAGTATTTCATATGCTATGGTTTAAGGCGTGAAGTCCTGCCAAAGGCTTTCATACTGGCCCGGCTTAACGACAAAATCGAACCTGCCATGATCCGCTTCAAATTGTTTGTAAATGGATGTGCCGCCGTCAATACTAAAATCAGGATATTGGCGCGGCGACTTCACAACGAGTCCGTTTTTGCGGTACGCCGGATTGTGTTCCCATGAAATACGCCCTCCCTCGCCCAATACAGGAAACCACGCTAATCCTTTATGAGCGCGCACCTTCGCATATTCGAAAGCGTAGTCGCGTACGCACCACGCACCGAAGGTCAGGGCCTGATTCGCATCAGCGCTGATAGTAGCATGCGCCCAGCCCGGAGGTACGATGACCACCTCACCGGGCCCTGCCGTCACGGCAAAACAACGGCCGGGGTCATCATCAGCAGTTTCCTGCATGTAGATGATGGCTTTTCCCCGCCAGATTTCGTACACCTCAGGCGTAGACCAACCCTCTGAATACCTGGACACGGCATGGATGTGCCCCTGGCTCCTCACCGGCTCTTCTCCAAGCCGGCCGCTGGCGTAGGTCACCACGCCAAACAGGAGCCCTCTTTGCTCCAGTTCTGCCCGGTGTTGTTCCTTGCCCACATCCATAGCGATGGAATAAACAACTTCCGGGCCGCTGCAACCGGGGTCTTTTAAGCTTGGCCGGATGCTGTCCAGGGTGCGGTTTTCGACCTCAGGGCCGAAGGTCCCGGGCCCGTAGCTGAACCCCAGCGGGTTTTGAGTGGGCTGGATGTCAAAGCCCGGATTTACGGCTAATAATAATTTAGTGTCTGACATAGGCTTTGAGGGTTGCACATGGCTGGCCTTTAGATTTTCCGAAGGGGCGGATCGTATAATTCTTCACGGCTTCAGGGATAATGAAGGTTTCCGCGTAGTGTACTACAAATGGCTGAAAGCTGTGGTCCGGGCTTTCCACCACCGCTTCTGCTCCCTCTACCAGATTGAGCACATTCACACTGCCATGGGTTTGGTGCTGCACTTTTTTCCTGAACCAATGTCTTCGGGTTTCAATGAATTCGGCTGTATGCAGCCCGGTTTTTTCCTCCCGCCACCCATCTCCTTCATCCACCGTTGTGATGGTATTGATAAGGTGCGCTTTAACCCAGGCTTCATCTCTGTCCCATTGGATGTTTTTCTCGCCGTGCCCGATGTTGATAGGCCGGGGCTGGCCATCAAGCCCCAACCTCCCCCAGTCCCAAAGCTTGAAAGTGAAAATGTAGGGCGTGGCGCTGATCTCAAGCACCATGGAGTTGCTGCCGGAGCAGTGAATGGTGCCGGCCGGGATCAGGAAATGGTCGTGCTTTTGGGCCGGCCATTTATTGACGTATTTTTCAGCATCAAAATCAACCCCTTCATCCTGTGACCTTTGTAAGTCCGCCAACATAGCTTCGGCATCCACGCCGTTTTTTACCCCCAGGTAAACAGAAGCATCGCCCCCTGCGTCCAGGATGTAATAGCTCTCATCCTGCGTGTAAGGCAGGCCAAAATGCTCCTGTATGTACTGGGTCAGGGGGTGGACCTGAAGGCTGAGGTTGCCTCCTTCCATGGTGTCCAGGAAGTCGAACCGGATGGGGAATTCGTCACCAAACCGGCCGTACACTGCTTCACCCAACAACGCCTTGGGCTGTTGAAAAACCAGGTTGATGGCCGGCGTTTCAAAATGGTGACTGCCCAATTTCAGCAAAAGGCTGTTCTCTTCAGGCACGCAATCAAAACACCAGGCGTAATTTTCTTGAGCAGGGTCCAGGCCGCACACCTCTTTCATCCATTGGCCGCCCCAGGGCCCGGGGTCAAAAAACGGCACTACGCGGAAAGGCCGCTCAACCAGTTTTTCCAGGCTTCGGTTCAATGCCGGGCCGCTAAGCATCAAAGGATTTGCCTGATTGGCATCGATGACAAAATCCCATTTATGAAACAGGGTCTTCTTATGGCGGTCCAGCACCCGCCAGTCTACAAAATAGGAATGCTTGTAATTGGCGGATGCACTTTCGTTTTTGTTCTCAACGCCCAGATTGTTGACCTGATTTGCCCTTTGGCGTTGCTGAATCTCCCAGCGTGCCATATCCGCGTAGACCAAAACCCCCGGCTGATCGCAGGCCAGTGCAGCACCCACGCCAAATACCAAAATCTTGCCTTTGGCAGCTGAGACTTCTTTACGGAGCTTACGGAGTTTTTCCGGGTCAAAGAAATCCTCCAGGTGCAAACGGGTGTAAAAACCAAAAACCCGGTCGTCGGTGACATCCGGAAACACCATTTCCCGGATTTGGGCCGGCGGCTTCATCGCGGTGCTGGTGTCAAAAACGTGATCAAATGCAATACGGCCCGTGAGCTCCTTTTTGTAAGATTCAGAATCCACGCCCTGGTAATGATCGAATACCACGCAATCCGATCCTTCAAGTTGGGCACAAATGGATGCCCAGCCGCTGCAGTATTCAGGCTTAGCAACTGCTGTTTCAATAGTGGGTCTCTTGTCGTAATTAGATGGATGCTTTCGAAATTTTCCCATAATCAATGCTCGATAATCTTTACTGCGCCATCCACTGATTTTACCCGGGCAGGGAAGCCTTCCTCCAGGATGGTCCCGTAATCGTGCCCGGCATCACTGGGCCAGCATGCTCCAAAAAATAGCGGCTCATGGCCGGTATTGATGGTCCTGTGGGCTACGCGCCCGGGGATGTAGTGAAGGCTGCCTGGCTTCATCCGCTCTGCCCAGCACTTTCTGTGCTCATCCATATAAAGCAAAACGCCTTCCCCTCTGATGCCCCAGTAAAATTCAGATCGATCCCGGATTTCGTGAAAATGGCCTTTCGTCATAAAAAATTCATCTCCCACCTTGCCGGGGAAAATCGTCGTGTAACCATAGAAAAGGCCTCCTTCTGTGCCTTCGGAAACGGGCTGATAGATCGTCACCTCATAGGCCTTTTGGGATAAGTCCATGGACTTCAAAGCCTGCTGGTCCTCAAATATTTTTGCGATTTGCGCTAACGACCTGTCTGTAGTACTGACGGTTCCTCCAATCAGCCCTTTTTGGTCATCTAATCGTACGCTTGTCTCTTTTAACTCGGTCATATTCAGTGAAAATTATAGCATAAAGGTCGGTATAAACACGGAAAACGCTTTTCACTCCATATTCCATTACTTACGGTATCTTACCTTTTTCAGAGTGTATTCGGAAAAATGGTGTTAGAAAGACGTTGATTCTTTATTGTGCGACGTGGGCATGGCGTTTCCGGAAGGCAGAAGGGCTCTGCCCCTTTATTCTTTTAAACTGCTCATTGAAGTTAGAGAGGCTGTTGAATCCGCTTTGGAAAGCGATTTGATCAATATTTTTTTCCGTTTGCGAAAGCAGTTGAGCTGCCTTGCCAATTCTCAGTTCGGCAAGGTATTGGGAAAACGACTTGGTGGTTCTCTTCTTAAAATACCTGCAAAAGGAGTTGGGGGTCATATTGGCCAGGTCCGCCAGGGTCTGTAGTTTGATTTTTTGGTCGTAGTTGCGCAGTAAGAAATCGATGCACTGGCTTAAACGGTCAAAGTCTCTTTGGCCGTGCTCTGCCGACAGCTGCGGGGTTGACAAGTAGGACGTGTTCTTTAGGCTCGCCATGTAATCCAGCAGGCCCAGGACATTCATCACCCGCTTCATGCCGTGGGTGCGGTAGATGGTTTTTAGCTTTTTGCTGAGCGTGGGTACCTGAGCTGCGGGAAATTGTATCCCTCTCTTGCTGTCCTGCAGCAGCCGTTTGACAGGATGTAGCTCCTGAAGCTCGAACAGCGGCAGCTGATCAGGGATAAACAGGACCAGGCATTCTACCCTCAAATCGTTTTCCTCATAGTGCTCTGGCGCGCTTTTCCATACATGAGGCGTATTGGAGCCCACCAGCACAAAATCGCCCTCTGCGTAGCTTTGCACAGAGTTTCCCACCACCCGGCTACCGATACCTTCGATATTATACATGATTTCAATTTCGGGGTGGTAATGCAGTGGTACTTTATGATGCTTTCGCTTAATATGCAGGCATTTAAACGTACTGTCTTCTAGTGAATCCAGGCTCTGATACAATAAGTCCACAGTATCTTATCTTGTTTTTTTAAAAAAACGGGATACATTAGATAAAAAACAGGGGTGTATGAAAAATGTTGTGGTTGCAATTGATCTAGGCGGCACGCGTTGCAAACTTGGGCTATTCCATAATAACACATTAAAAGACCAGATTATATTTCCTTCTTACAAGGAAAAAAGCACCGCACATAATTTGCATCTTGTGGTCAGTGAAATAGTAAACCTGTGCAAAAAGAACGGATGGAATAAAAATGCCATCCACGCTATCGGTCTTGCTTTTCCAGGCTTGGTAGACCGCATTACTTCAACCGTAATTTCTTGTCATGGGAAATATGAAGACGCCCATTTATTCGATTTCGAAAACTGGTCTCATTCTACATTCTCTTGTCCAATTTTGATGGAGAACGATGCCCGGTTAGCTTGCCTTGGCGAGCACAGGTATGGAGCAGGGCTGCCCTTTTCAGATATGGTAATGGTCACATTCGGCACGGGGGTGGGTACTTCAGTTATTCAAAACAACAAATTGCTCATAGGCAAACATTTTCAGGCCGGCTGCCTGGGCGGGCATTTCCCAGTCAATGTAGCTGGAAGAGCTTGCCACTGCGGAAATAAAGGCTGCCTCGAAGCGGAGAGTTCCCTGGAAGCCCTCCACGAGTATGCAGAGCAGCTTGCAAGCTATCCGGAGAGCAGTCTGTCAGGGAAGCCGTTCGATTTTAAAGCCTTAATGGAAGCCTATAAGGTGGGCGACAAGGCCGCCATAGAAGTTGTGAACTATGCCTGCAAAGTATGGGCTACCGGATTGATTGCCTTTATTCACGCTTATGACCCTGAAGCGATTGTTTTGGGAGGAGGCATCATGAAAAGCCACGGCGTATTCCTTCCTTTACTTCGGAAGTATGTGCAACAGCACGCCTGGACACCTTCAGCGCCCGTCCGCTTGGTGGTGGGGGAACTTGACGAGGGGGCAGCTATGTATGGGGCTTTGGCCTTGATTTGTGGATGACCATTGCTTTGCCCGCCGCTAAGGTAGGTTTTTACTTGTTGGTTAAGAATAAAGGAACCAATGGGCGTGACGGTTGGGTAGCCTTCCGTATCTACCGAAGCTACGGACACATAGAAATTCGAGCTGAAACTCTTGTTAAAGTGCCTCCTTATTTGACCCCAATCGTTTAGGATATCCATTCGCACCTTATTTTGCTGACGAGTCTTATGGTTTGAACCTTAAAGATAACGAATTCCTTTGCGCCGGCTCAGGCTGAACGGGAGCATAAAGTGTTTAGGGAAAGGGTCGGGTACCTGTCAACAATTAGGTTTGGAGCATCAAGCGGAATGCCGAAGAAATAAATTTTTCTGAAAGCCCTGCCAGCAAAAGGGGTTAGAACTTAAAACCCACCTCCAACTGAGCGCCAATATCCCAGGGGTACACCTCGGAAGTTGTCAGTTTTTCGAAAAGGCTTAAGCCGAATACCAAGCCATAATCGTTTTCAGGAATAAAGTAAAGGCCTTGTGCTGGTGCCAACCCCATTAGCAAATTAATGGCTTCTGTGCCCCATTGGTCGGTCAGGTCTTCCCGGCCCAGCAGCAGTAGGAAGGATAATTTAAGGTAGAGCCGGTCGCTGAGTTTCCGAAACGGGCTAATGCCCAAGGTCAAATACTGTAAGCGGGCTTCGACAAGGCGCTTTTCGATGAGGTTGCGCTCCTCGAGGCGATAGCGCTCAATCATGACTTGCTTCGGCATGAACCAGCCGTTGGCATCCGGGATAGGGGACCCGTAATAGTAATAGTGCAAGGACCAGCCCTGGCTTTGAGCGCCCCAGGCGGGCCCGGCAGTTAAAATGTGGAGCCTGGATTTCGAGCTTGGCTTGCCGGCGGGGGCGTCTTTAAGGCTTTCGGCGGGCAAGGTTTGTTCCGTCGATGCCGATTCCCACTCTGCTTGGCTGAAAGACCAAACCACTTGCTCCACCGCTTGCCGGACCAGTGCCTCGGTGGGCAGCCCGGTAGAATCAAAAACCAGCGCCTGCGCTTTGTGTATCAAAACAAATTTCCATCTGTCCTTCTTGTAAAAGGAGGTGTGCAGCAGGGCCGTGGCACGGCCGCCTTGTCCTGGCGGTTCCTCCTTTACCTCCAGGCTGTCTACTCCGACAATAATAGGCAGCGCCCCTTCCCGCCGGGGCAGGGCCTGCTCCAGGTATTGGTACAAGGCTGCCGGAACGCCGCCCGCCAGATCAATGGGTACTTTCCGGCCGTAGGCACCAAGGCGTTCAAACCCAATACTGTCGGTTTGCGGCCGGTTGTCCAGCACATCATCAATATAGAATCCGGTAAGGCTGGTTTCGAAGGGGGCGTCCTTCAGCGCCAGGTATTTCTTTTGAGCAGAAGCTGGGTTTATGTTCAGCCCTAAGAGGAAGAGCAATGCAATCGCGAATTTCATAAAAGGTCAGTTTTGTAACAGAAGCGCCATAGTCAGCAGAGCGCGTACGCATCGTATAACCGCTCAGGCAGCTTACCGGTAGCCGGACTGCCCAGCCTGTCCCTAAATTTACGATTTTAGGCGAAAAAACAGAAAATACCCGTGGCTTTCGGCGGCCTATTTCGCCATTGGCCGGAACAATATGCTCCCGGCCGAATACCCGGTGGGCGGAAGCAACAAGGAGGGGGTAATTTTGCTTTATCCTTGGATTCCATCATTTCGAGCTTGTTGTGCAGGCGAGAGGCGGTGGTAAGCTTTCGCCATATCGGCAGCCAATTCTTCCAGCCATTCATATCTGCATGATCCTGCGGAAGGGCATAACGCTTGCCATCCTCCCAGCGCATTGGCGCTTCCAGCTCTATCGTTTACTCATCGTCCGCCTTTCCTGTATTGTTGAGCTGTTTTTCGAATCGGTACCCTTGGACCTCGAAGCCTTCTACTGTTCCATCATCCTGCCGGTAAAACTGAATCGTTGTCCCGTCCGTAATATCGAAAAAACGGTCGGTGGAATCCGGATAAAGCTGTACCGGTTCCTGGCTGCCTACCTGCAGAGCTTGCAGCTCCCCCTCGGCCACTTTCAGGCTGAACTTCAGCTCCTCATTGGCAACGAATAGGCCAGTGTAAGCCTCTTTTTCGGCTGCCGTCATGGGAATAAGGGTTTTAATAGCAGGCTCAAAGCGCCCCCAGCCGTAGACCTTGGAGATACTGGCCAGCACTTCAGTGAATAAGGCGGCCCCGCGGTCCCCGTTCGTCATAACAGCAACCCCCTGCCCGCCGGCTTTGGCGTGGGCAAAGAGGATACAGCGGTACCCTTCATTCGCGCCCCCGTGGCTAAAGGCCAGGGAATCGCCGGTGCTGATTAGCCCGGGGCCTATTCTTACCCCTTAATCACAATGGAAGGCAACAACCCTTGTTCTATTTGCTGAATATCAGGGGCGTAGTCCCGAACCGCTTCCGGTACTGGCGTTTGGCACCCTATCAACAAAATAAGGATGGGCAGCAATAATAGCGGGTATTGGGTCATAGTGGGATCGGAGGTTTGGTTGGTGCCGGGCAATGGATGCCGAATTGAGTTCAAGGCAGCAAATTATTGATTTTATTTGAAAATTAGTGGCCAAATGGCATCTCAATACCGTATTGCAGACCCTGGCCGGCCGGACAAGCCATCGGGCAATTTGGCGAATGGTGATAAATGTTTGCGGTTTTGCTGACAAGGGTCAGTACTTGTGTACAGGCAAGTGCCTTATTTGAAGGGAGGATCAAACCATACGGCCATGAAAAACCGAATTGTGCTTTACCACTCTGGTACCGGCAACAATGCCTTTTTGGCTAAACAAATAGCGCAGGGGCTTGATGCTGACCTGGGCCCCCTTCAGCCGCGTATTACCGGCACCGGATGGCTCTACCTGCTTTCTTTGCTCAAGTGGGGGTGCGGCATCCGGCCAACCACCGCTGATTTGGAAGCTTATGACGAAGTCGTGGTCGTTGGCCCGGTATGGGGCGGCCTATTGATTGCGCCCCTCCGCCAGGCCATCAAGAGATGCGTTAAGGCGGAACGGCCGGTGCACTTCGCCATTTGCTGTGGCATCAGCGATGAAGAGAAAGACCACCGCTATGGCTATGCTCAGGTGCTGCGGGCGGCAGAAGCAGCCGGGGAAGGCTACGTCAAAACAGCTGCTGCGTTTCCAATCGGCCTCGCGCTTCCGCCCGGCGTTTCCCCGGAAGACGCCGACCTGATGCAGCTGCGGCTCAATGCGGACAACTACCCTGGTACTATGAAGAAGCGCGTCGACCGGTTTTTGGAGCAAATTGAGCAGGAGGCGATCCCCAAAACACACCGTGTGGCATAGCCATCTAAGCCGGCAGGGAAAAAACACTTCGCGCCATGGCATCGCCGGAAAACGGGTGCCCCTTCTTTCCCAATAAGGGCTTGCCTGCTGCCCGCCCGTTACTTTAGTATGGCTTTGGGCGTAAGGTTTCAGCTTTTCGGATTCAAAAACGATAGAAATGCGCATACTGATCACCCTACTATTGCTCTTGCATGGCCTTATCCATCTTTTCGGCTTCCTGAAGGCCTACGATATTTATCAGTTTGAACAACTTACCCAGCCGATTTCCAAGCCACAGGGGGGGCTTTGGCTTTTAGCGGCGCTGTTATTTGGCACAGCGGCTGCCTTTTACCTGGGGAATGCTTCTATTTGGTGGGGGGTGGCTTTTGCGGGGGTGCTGCTCTCCCAGTATTTGATCTTTGGCAACTGGGCGGATGCCCGGTTTGGCACCATCGCCAACCTGATCATTCTGGTGGCTGCTTTGCTGAGCTGGCAAGCCCACCGCTTTGAGGGCAAATACCAGTCGGATGCCCGCACCGGGCTGGAACGCACCCAAACCATACCGGAAGCGGTGCTGACCGAAGCCGATTTGCAGCATCTGCCAGCCCCCGTACAGCGGTACCTGCAATACGTGGGGGCGGTGGGCCAGCCTAAGGTCCACAGCATCCGGGCGCGGTTTGATGCCGAAATGAGGGGCAAGGGCCAGGATTGGTTTGCTATGACCGCCGAGCAGTACAACTTTTTCGATACCGACGAGCGGCTCTTTTTCCTAAAGGCCAAAGTGAAGGGGCTGCCTGCTCAGGGGTACCACCTTTACCGGGGGCACGATGCTGAAATGGATGTTAGATTGTTCTCGGTATTTCCGGTAGCCCGCGCAGCGGGGGCAGAGCTGTTCGAAGCAGAAACCGTGACGCTGTTTAACGACATGTGCTTCCTGGCCCCAGCCACGCTGATTGATAAGCGCATCAAGTGGGAGCCGGTTGATAGCCACTCGGTAAAAGCTTCCTTTACCAATAAAGGCGTGACGATTGAGGCGAAGCTCTTCTTCGATGAAGCCGGGCGGCTGATCAACTTTGAGTCCCACGACCGCTATGACATCAATGCGGGCAAAAAATATAAATTCACGACGCCACTAACGGATTACCGTTCCTTTGGCGGCCGCAGGGGGCCTGCATACGGAGAGGCCATCTGGCATTATCCGGATGGCCCCTTCGTCTACGGTAAGTTTAAACTGAAGGATTTGATTGTCAACCCGGCGGCTGCGGCCGCCGACACTCCCTGAGTTACCGCAGTGAAAAATCGATAGGGATAATCAACTGCCGGGCACCCACATATGCGTTGCCCTGGGTTAGAATGGCCGGAGTGGAAGCCATTGTTTTTTCGATCTCATCGGTAAAGAGGCGGTGCGGGCTTTCTATAACCTTGTAGTCAGTGACTTCTCCCTGTGGGTTCAGGCGTACATGGACAAGCGCCTGTCCTTCTATCTGTGTGGAATACAATCGTTCCGGATACACCATGTTTTGGGCCAGGTATTGAGTCAGATGCTGCTGCGCCAGCTTGTTATGCTGATTGATAAGGGCGTTATAGTGAGCGGCTTGCCTGGACAGGTCCTCGAACTGAGCTTGAGGGGGCATTGCTTTCTGGTTGTCGGTGACTGCCGCTGTATACTGAGCATTAGCAACTGAGAAAAAACACAAGGCAAAAAAGGCAAGGCAAATCGTTTTCATGATGGGTAAGTTTTGTTGTTTGCCTCTTTATTTATTGCCCGTCCAAAAGGTTACCCCCAGGCAGAATCAATTTTTGCCGGCATCTGCTGCGGATGGACTTGCTACTGTTCCTCCCTTGCTCGGTAGGCTGTCTGCTGCTGCAGCTCACCGCTGGCCGAATAGGTGCGCCAAAGCCCTTCTTTACGCTCGTTTTCGTAATGGCCAATCGTCGCTATTTGCCCATTGTTGTGGTACGTGAGCTGGATGCCAACGGGCACGTCCTTACCATCCGTACGGACGGTGAGGCTTTTTAACCTGTCTGCCGTTGGCGTTAGCCA
>CAZNSK010000073.1:0-29599 GCA_964575505.1 uncultured Phaeodactylibacter sp. | reverse complement strand
AGAGGACGACAAAGGTAGCTTAATTAACTACCTTTGTCTCCTACTCGATTCTTTTGGGCATTATGGCTGCCCTTTACCCATCGGTTGCTTGCTTCCAAGACTTTTGGTAGGCCGCAATATTTTCGGGTAGGCAATGGCGTTCCCAGATAGCGGGCAAGTGGGCCTGAGCTTCCGGAGAGGTGCGCACGGTCCAGTAGTTGTCCTTGGCCGCGGCAGTCGCATTAGCGTAATCCACTACCGGGTTGGGATAGTCTCTGCCAGGTATGCAGCTGTAGAGGCTTTGCTCCATTGGTGTCATGCGCCAGGGGGCAAAGCAGAGTGGCACCGGGACCTGCTGAAGTTCGGGCACCCACTTTTTGATAAAGGCGCCATCGGCGTCGTGTTGCTCCGCCTGCGCCAAAGGGTTGAAAATCCGCAGGGGGTGGTAGCCCGTAAGGCCTGCCTGCATTTGTATTTGGGGATAGTGGATGCCCGGTTCGAAGTCGAGGAAGACCCTGGACAGTACGCGTGCTACCGCTTTCCAGTCCAGCCAAAGGGTGAAGGTGCCAAAGGTGGCCAGCATCGCCCGCATTCTGAAGTTGAGCCATCCGGTTTGAATCAGGCAGCGCATGCTTGCATCTACCATTGGGTAGCCCGTGCAGCCTTCCGTGAAGGCTTGGAGCCGGTGGGCATCCCGGTGGCGGTTCAGGCGTTCCATAGCCGGATTTAGGGGGCGGTGCTCCAACTGCCATTCGGATTCCAATTTCTGCAGGTAATGGCTGCGCCACCAAAGCCGCGATTGAAAGTTGCTCATGCTCCAGCTCAGGGCGGGGTCATTGAGGCGGCGCTGTGCCTGCTGCCACACCTCCTTTACGCTCAGGCACCCGTGCGCCAGGTAAGGCGACAACCGGCTGCAACTGTATCGGCTGGGCCCGGGCTTGGAAAGGCGTTGGCCATAGTGCCGGCTCCGGCTTTGCAGGAAGCTGTCGAGGTAGCGTTGGGCATAGGCCCTCCCGCTGGGCTGGAAACCAGGCTCGGGGCCAGCAAGCCAGTCGGGAGGGGCAGGCTTCGTTATGGGTTTTGGCCATTGGGCGGTATGGGCAGCCCCGAGGTTAGGCCGGGCAAGAGGCGCCTGCATTGCTGCCTCCCAGCGGCCCGCCCAACCCCGGCGGTGCTGCAAGCCGCGCTCCACACCGTCTTGCTGCCATTCCCGGAAGCCAATGCGGTGCTCCCGGCAAAAAGCCTGTACCTGCTGATCGCGCCGGAAAGTCTGCTCCACACCCGTCTCCTGATGCGCAAAAACCTGCCGGAGCCTGAAGTGCTGCCGAAGCAATTGTAGCGTAGGGGCTACCTCCGCATACAGCAAATGCAATTCCAACCCGTGCGCCCGGCAGGCCCGCTGCAGCGCAGTGGCAGATTGCCAGGCAAAACGATGGTGTCGGGGCGCATAATCCGGGTGCGTAAGCAGGGAAGGCTCTAGGAAATAGAGCAGCAACAGCGGATAGCCCTCAGCGATGGCCTGCTGCAGCGGGGCGTGGTCCTCCAGCCGGAGGTCCCGCTTGAACCAGACGATATTGACTTCCTGCTTTTTCATGCTTACCCTGTAACAGCTGCGCCCGGGCTTGGTTGTCAGCCGCTTGTCTTCAGAATGCCATAGGGTCAGGGTGGCGGAAGGTGTAGTTCAGCAGAGATTTGGCCTGGCCGTTGCTAATGACTTTGTAAGCCAGCTCCCGGCTGCCCCTGAAGGTTGGTGCCTCCAGCCCCTCCTTGGCAGCCTGAGCCGTATAAAACGCTGCCCGGGTGGGGTGCTCGTCGGCCACCACATTGAGGGTATGCCCAAAGGCTTCTTGCCGGATTAGAGCCTGTACTAGCCCAAGGCAATCGTCCAAATGCACGAGGTTGACCGGCGCTTCGCCATTGGGGATGTCTTTTTTGCCTGCCAGGAAACGGCCGGGCTTGCGGTCGCCGCCCACCAGCCCGCCCATGCGCAGCACCGTTGAGCGGGGCTGGCGCAGCAGTTGCAAATACCGCTCAATTACAACAAGCGCCCGCCCGGATGCCGTTGCCGGATTGAGGGGCGCAGATTCGTCGAGGGTGGTGTTCTCATTGCCATAAACGCCGGTGGAGCTGACGAAGATGAGCTCAGGTACCTCCATGCGCATCGCCATTTCGACAATCGCCTTGACTTTGCGGGGGTAGTGCTCCTCTACCTGCGGGTCGCGCCGCCCACCCGGCGGGATGTTCAGAATCAGCAAATCCGTTTGGAAAAAGGAAAGTATATCCTCGCCTTCCAACTGTTCTTTGGCTTCGATTAGGTATGGCGTGATGCTAGCTTCGCGCAGCACGGGCAGCTTTTCCGAAGTTGTGGTAGACCCTTTCACCTGGTACCCGCTGCTAGCTAGTGACTTGCCGAGGGGCAGGCCCAGCCAGCCGCACCCCAAAATAGATATCGTTTTGATCAAAGTAATTCCGGTTTAACTATGCAACAATCCTTTGCTCAAAAAGCTTATCGCGCCTTCGCAATTTTAGGCCAAACGGAAGTGGGCTGTGCGCTTGGGGGAAGCCAGGCTAACCCTCCAAATTGGGCAGGCCAAGCTTTACATCACCCGCTAATAGCGTTCAAACTGATCCTCAAATTCAGTGCGGATATCCTGGCTGCTGCGCTGGGCTACCTTCAGCAGTGCCCGGTTTCTGACCAGCGCTGCCCCCTTTTCCAAATCGGTGGCAAACACCCGGTCTTTGTCCGCAAAGGTGATGTCTTCTCTGACCCGGGCATGCAGGCTTTCCATCAAGGGGCTGGACTTCAATGGCCGGCGGAAGTCAAAAGCCTGAGCCGCACACACCAACTCTATGCCGAGGATACGCTCCAGGTTTTCTGTGACTTGCAGCGCTTTGCGGCCGGCAATCGACCCCATGCTGACGTGGTCTTCCTGCCCCAAAGAGGTGGAAATGCTGTCTGCGCTTGCCGGGAAACAAAGCCCCTTGTTTTCACTGGCCAGGGCCGCAGCCGTATACTGTAAAATCATAAACCCAGAGTTGGTGCCAGTATCCTTTAGCAGCAGCTTGGGAACCGCACCGTCGATGCCAGTCAGGGAGAGGTAGCACCGGCGGTCGGAGACATTCCCGACTTCGGAGGCGGCCAGGCAGGCGTAATCCAGCGGCAGGGCCATGGGCTGCCCGTGGAAATTCCCCCCGCTAATCGACAGCGCTTCATCAACGATTATCGGGTTGTCGGTAACGGCATTAAGCTCGGTCTCCAGCATCGCTTTCAGGTGCAGCCATGCATTGCGGGAGGCGCCGTGCACCTGCGGCATGCAGCGCAGCGAATAGGGGTCCTGCACCCGGTCGCAGTAAGTATGAGAAGCCAGGATTTCGGAGCCGCTCAGCAAGGCGCGGATGCGGGCGGCGACGTGCTGGGTGCCAGCGTAGGGGCGGATGCGGTGCAGGGCAGGGTGAAAGGGGGCAACCGAGCCCAGCAGCCCCTCAATCATCATGCCGCCGATGAGGTCGGCCTGGCTCAGGCAAGCCTGCAGGCGGCTAACCACCTCCACCCCAAACGCTGTAATGAATTGAGTGCCGTTGATCAACGCCAGGCCTTCCTTGGGCTGCAGCTGCAAAGGGGCGCAGCCCTCGGCTTGCAGCATCTGCGGAGTAGGGGTAGCTTCGCCCTGGTAATAAACTTGCCCCAGGCCGATGAGCGGCAAAAATAAGTGAGCCAGGGGGGCGAGGTCGCCGGAGGCCCCGACCGACCCCTGCTTAGGCACTACCGGGATGATGTCTTGCTCAATATGCCAGAGGATACGCTCCAGCGTCGGCAGGGAGATGCCGGAGTAGCCTTGGGTCAGGGCGTGGACCTTTAGGATGAGCATGAGCTTGGCGGTGGAAGCCGGGATGGGGCCGCCGACGCCGACGCTGTGGCTCATAAGCAGATTGTGCTGCAGGGCGGCGGTCTCATCCGGTGAAATCTTGGTGCTGCACAGCGGGCCAAAGCCGGTATTGATGCCGTATACGGCTTCACGGCCTTGTGCGAACTCCCGGACAATCTCAGCGGAAGCCCTTAGTTTGTCGAGTTGATCCTGGCTGAGCACCGCCTGGCGGCGCCCCTGGCAGATATCCAGGGCAGCGCTGGCTGTTAAATGGTCTTTTCCGTAATAAAAAGGTGGCATGGATCGTGGCTTTGGTATGGGCGTTGGGTAAATTGAATGCGTTGACAAGTTTTGGTTCAGCATCAGCTAAGGGGCCAGGCCCGAAAAGTGAACAGTGGCCCCGGGCCAGCCACACTAGTGCGACTAGTCCGAAATAGCACAGCGTATTTCACGCTTGGGCGCCCTGGTTTTACTGGGTTTCTTCGGTTAGTCATTTCTGAAACACTCCACTAGTACTGGTACTCGAAGCAACCAATGTCCGGTGCTTCTGCATCCCTGTCGTTGCCGTCCAGGTCTGTGCTGATGCCGGGCAGGGGGCGGGCGCTGCCCTCTGCGATAGACAAGGAGTCGAGGTAGTAGACATCGCCGTTGGGGTCGGCAAAGAGCGTGTCGGTGCGTTCCGCGTTGATGCAATTTTCACAATCCTCCGATTCCAGGAAGTTGGCGTATAAGCCTTCCTGCTGCTCCAGCAGTTGATCCACCTTGATGATGCAGTGCTCAAATTTGATTTGGAACAACTGAGGGGCTGTGCCGGCACTGATGTCTGAAAACTGCAGCTCATCCCGGCTGGAGCCAAAGAAAATGCAATTGCGGAACGTGCCCCGGAGGCGGTACTCATTTCTGACCAGGCAGTTGAAAGGGTCATCGTAGCAGAAAAAGTTGGATAGCCCCATCGCGGAGGCGTCCACCCCGTAGCTGGCAAACGTACAGTAGTCAAAGCGGTAATCCCCTCCGTTGATCAACTGCACCGAATTGGCAAAGTTGTTATACACCAGGCAGTTTTCCAGGTTGATGGTGCTGTGGAAGCCGAGGATGCCGCTGCTGTTGGTGTTGTAAATCCTGGTATTGCGGGCAGTCAGCTCGCCCAGGGAATCTACATAAACCCCAAAAATGGAGTTTTTGACCGTAGTATACTCCAGGGTGTTGCCCCGGGAGCTCCGCCCGATAATAATGCCCTGCCACTGCCCGGGCTCCTCCTGGAACCCTTCCTCCAGGCGGTCGCCCTGCACCACAATTGAGTCTTCGGCCGTGCCCTTAAAGTGGATGCGCCCATTAGCCAGGGTGTATATGATACCGTCGTTAAAGGTGCCGAAAAGGTCATTCTGAGCGATACCCCCGTGCACGTAAATCCGGGTGCCGGCAGCGACTTCCAGCGCACAGCTGTCAATCAGGATCTGCCCGTAGATGACGTAAGGCTTCGGGTCGTCCCATACGATGGTCTGATTATCGCACGTCAGCAGGGTCGGGACACCACGGTTAAACCGGCTGGGGAAATAGTTGGCATTTTGCCCCCAGGCCTCCAGCAGGATGCCCCGGGCACGGTCGCCGGTTTCCACGACCACCTGGTCTTCGATGACGAAAGGGCTTACCGAGGTAGGCGCATCGGGGTCAATGGTGACTTCCACGAAGACATAAATACTGTCGTTGCCCCAAATTTCTACCTGCTCCACCCGCTCGCCGGCCGTGCCATTCACATTCATGCGGAAAGTGCCCCCCTCGTTGCCAGCCAGGCGCACAGCATCGATCAGCACCGGTTGGCTGTTGCGGTTGTAAATTTTGAAGAAGCGGGTGGCAGAGCCCAACTCGGTGAAGACCGTATCAAACCGGAGGGTATCTACAGAAAACTCCAGGTCGAAATCACCGCCCGTCAGAAAGTCGTCCTCCGTATCGCAGGAGAAAAAGGCCAGCCCGGTGAAAAGGCTCAGTAAAACAGGAAGATAGTACCGCATATGATTCTTTGCTTATCGGATAGCTGCCCCAACTTAACGGGCCAACCCATCGCTTCGGTATAATGGCGCAAAAATAGAGAATAGTTATAGGTTTTTTAGTCTGGCAGCCTACAAGCCCGCCTGCACAGGTCCAACCCCAAATGTTACAGCGAGGACATCTGATTTGAGGAGAATTGCACTACCTTTGCCCCAAATGGGATTGCATTGGGTAAACCAGTAATTGACGTTATTATTCCGGCTTTCAACGAGGAAGCTTCTATTGGCAAAGTCCTGGCAGATATGCCGCAGCAGTGGGTGCGGGAAGTCATCGTCTGCAATAATGGCAGCACCGACCGCACCGCCGCAGTGGCACAGCAGGCAGGGGCCACCGTGCTTTTACAAACACGTAAAGGCTACGGTAGTGCTTGTTTGCGCGGAATGGAGTATATTGCAGCCCGCCCCAAAGCAGAATGGCCCGACATCGTTGTTTTTCTGGATGCCGACTATTCTGACCACCCCGATGAATTGCCTAAGGTCGTGCAGCCTATTCTCGAAGGAGAATACGACCTGGTCATTGGTTCACGGGCACTCGGCGCTATGGAGCCCGGCGCCATGCAGCCGCAGCAGGTCTTTGGCAATTGGCTGGCGACCACCCTCATCCGATTGATCTACAACTATCACTTTACCGATTTAGGCCCTTTCCGAGCAATTAAATATGCCAAATTACTAGAATTAGAAATGCAGGACCCCGACTTTGGCTGGACGGTTGAAATGCAGGTCAAAGCGGCCAAGCAGCAACTGAAAACCACTGAAGTCCCCGTGCGTTACCGCCGGCGTATCGGCTTGTCAAAAGTGTCAGGGACCCTGAAGGGCACCCTGCTGGCAGGCCAGAAAATCCTGTGGACCATCTTTAGATTGATTTAACAACAACTGAACAAAAGCATTGGGCATGATATCCGTAATCGCCTATACCGTATTGGCCGTTTATACCATTGCGCTTTTTTACATCACCGTTTACTGCGTCCTGCAGTTCAATTTGCTGTACCATTACAAGAAGCACAAACACGGTGTTGCCGAGCCGGCAATGCCCTCTGCCGAGCCGAGGGCGCCCACTGCTGTAAGCGCCATGCAGCGCGAATGGGGCGGCCGGAGCCGGGGCGGGCAGGAAACCCTGGTCCTCGATGAAGAAGGGGAAGGCGATTGGCCCTTTGTGACGGTGCAGCTGCCCATTTATAACGAGCTCTACGTGATCGAGCGCCTTATCGACAGCGTTGCCGCTTTTGATTACCCTAAGGGCCGCTTCGAAATTCACGTATTGGATGACTCAACGGACGAGACCGTGGAGGTCGTCCGCCGAAAGGTAGAAGCCGTCCGGGCAAAAGGCTACAATATCCGCCAAATCCGCCGCAAAGTCCGGGAAGGGTTTAAGGCGGGTGCTCTGCGCGATGGTATGCGCTACGCTAATGGCGAGTTTATCGCCATCTTTGATGCCGACTTTTTGCCGCGGCCCGACTTCCTGCTGCGGACGATCCCGCATTTCAGGGATAAGGCGGTGGGGGTAGTGCAGACCCGCTGGGAACACATCAACGAGGATTATTCCCTTATTACCCGCCTGCAGGCGCTGCAGCTCAATGTACACTTCACCGTTGAGCAGGTGGGGCGGATGTCGGGCGATTACTTGCTGCAGTTTAACGGCACGGCCGGGGTATGGCGCCGGGACACGATCGAGGATGCCGGCGGCTGGGAAGCGGATACCCTGACCGAAGACCTCGACTTGAGTATCCGCGCTCAGATGAATGGCTGGCGCATCCAATACCTTGAGGACATTGGTTCCCCGGCCGAGCTCCCGGTCGAAATGAATAGCCTGAAGTCCCAGCAGTTCCGTTGGATGAAGGGCGGGGCAGAGACCGCCAAAAAAATGCTGCCGGCCGTTTGGCGCTCCAGCCTTTCCCTGAACCAGAAGATTCACGCGACCAGCCACTTGCTGGCCAGCACCATCTTCGTCTTCGTCTTTATCAACGGTGTTTTCAGTGTGCCTTTGTTGTTTTTGCTCGGCAACCTGATCGAAATGGGCTTCAGCAAAGACTTTTTTGCCTATTTTCTGGTCGGCCTGCTGTCTATTGTCGGCATCTACTACGTCGCCAACGTGCAGGCGCCGGTTCATAAAGAGGCCTTCGGGAAAGCCCTTTACAAATTCATTTTTCTTTTCCCGCTCTTTCTGGCCCTGTCCATGGGCTTGTCGCTGCACAATACCGTAGCGGTGCTGCAGGGGTACCGGGGGAAACGCTCTCCCTTTGTCCGCACGCCCAAGTTTAACATCAAAACCATGCGGGATAGCTTCCGCAGCCGCAAATACCTGAGCCGGAAAATCACCTGGACCACCTTTCTGGAAGGGTTGCTGGCGCTCTATTTTGCGGGGGCAGTCGTTGGGGGGATATACATTCAGAATACGACATTCCTGGTGTTCCACCTTATGCTGGCGTTGGGGTACGGAGCGATTTTCTACTACTCTCTGCGCCACCTTAGCCTCAAATAAGGATGGTTATGGGGTGGAGGATGGGGGCTGCTGCTGCCGTTTTGCTGATAGCCGTAGCCGGGCTGGGGTATCTGCCTGGGCAATCCGACTTTTATTGGATACTGGGCTTGTACCTACCTGCCTTCCTGGGCTACCTCTGGCTTTGCCGCCATGCGGGGCGTGTGCCGCTTCCGGCCCTGCTGGGGCTGGCGCTGCTGCTCCGGCTGCTCCTGGTGCCGGCCTTCCCGCAGTTGTCCGACGATATCTACCGCTTTGTGTGGGATGGCCGCCTCTGGCTGAATGGCATCAATCCTTTTGCGCATACTCCGGACTACTACCACGGGCTGGCTGCCCCGCCGCCCGGCCTGGACGATGCCCTTTACCAGCGCCTTAACTCACCGGCGTACTTCACGGTTTACCCACCGGTAGCCCAAGCCATCTTTGCAGTTGCCTGCTGGCTTTCGCCAAATAGCGTGTATGGCAGCGCAGTGGTGATGAAAGCCATTTTGTTACTGGCCGATATGGGCATGATAACGGTACTGCCAGCATTGCTTCGCCATTTCGGGCATCCCCCGGGCCGTAGCCTATGGTACTTGCTCAACCCACTCCTCATTGTGGAGACAGCCGGCAACCTCCACTTCGAAGGCTTAATGGTGTTTTTCCTCGCCCTTGCCCTTTGGCTGTTGTTGCAGCGCAAATGGGCTTGGAGCGCTTGGTCGATGGCCCTCTCGATCGCTACCAAGCTGCTGCCGTTGCTTTTCCTGGTATTCTTTGTCCGCCGCCTGGGCTGGCGGCGCAGCCTGGCCTACTTCGGGGGCGTGGGCGTTTTGTTGTTGCTCTTGTTTGCCCCTTTGCTGGGCGATGCCTTTGTCCAGGGGTTCGGGAGCAGCCTTGATTTGTACTTTCGCCGCTTTGAGTTCAATGCCAGCGTATACTACCTGCTGCGCTGGGTTGGCTACCAACTGGTTGGCTACAATGCGATTGCCGTGATCGGCCCGCTGCTGGGGCTGGCCACCTTTATTGGTATTATAGGAATGGCAGCCTGGGACGGGCTCCGGAACCCCTGGCCCGGCCGCATCGCCGAGGGGCTGGCTCATTGGTCGCTGGCAGCCATTACGCTTTACCTGGCGCTGACGACTACCGTGCACCCCTGGTACCTGGCCTTGCCCCTGTTTTGGTCGGTATTTACCCCCTTCCGCTACCCGGTGCTGTGGTCCGGGCTGGCGGTGCTGACTTACGCCAACTACATGGGGGCGACGTACCACGAACACCTGTGGCTGGTAGCGCTGGAGTACATTGCGGTAGCTGCTTTTGGGGGCTGGGAGCTCCTAACAAAAAAGCCCCGGCCCTTCGGATAAACTCGGGCAGGGGACTCGGCTGGCGCTTTTCTTTGCCGCCGTAAAGCATTAGCGGATTAAGCCATAACTTATTTGACCGTCAAATACTGGGCAGCAGAAAAGGCTCAGGCGTGAATAAACCATCAAATATACCGGCTTAGCCGAATGGGTGAGACTAGGCCAATAGCTGCTGGGCCTGGCCTAGGCTGCCTGCATTATAGGCTTCAATGCCATTGTCATTAAGGAGCTTAGCAGCCATGCCACTGCGGTTGCCGGAGCGGCAGTAGGCAATGACAGGCTTCCCGCTCTGCTTGAGTTGGGACAGGTGGCGCTGTAGTTCCTGAAGCGGTATATTCTTTGCGCCCTCGGCGGCACCCTGCCGGAATTCCCCGGGGGTACGCACATCTAACAACAGGGCACCTTCTTCTAACTTTGATTTGAGTTCCGGCGAGGCTGAACCATTGCCGAATAATTGGTTAAATACTCCAAACATGATTTTGATTTTTAGCAAAGGTGCATGGATATTGACCATTGAATCAGTGACAGGTGTCACAACCATTCCCCTAAAAACTCAGAAAGCTCCCGAAGGAGCAATCCGAATAGTAAGTGTTGAATGTAATGTTTGGCCAAGAGGTTGTTCAAAGCAAGGGTCGAATCGTTATCCCCCTAAAAGGAAAGCATTACCAGCCCAAACGGGCCAGCAATAACAAAATAATCTTAGTGATTGTGCAAATTTGGGCAGGCTAGCAATTCGATAGGACTGACGCTTGGTCAGTTGTGCTTGCATAACTAATACAAAGTAAATGGCATTAATCCTAAAAAACACGGCGTCACGAAATTTTTAGGCAGATTGTTTTTAAAACATTAAAAATCAATACTTTAAAAAATTTAAAAACAGAATTTGGTTGAGCTTTTTGGATTTAAGACGTCACAAATAGCATTTAAAATACCCGTTTTGAGGTGGTTTAAGGGAGGAGTGCTGCTGAAAATATGTTTTATCTTGCGTTCAATTTGGATCAGGGCCGGCCATCCGGATTCCAAATGGCTGAAAATGCACCGGCTGCCCGGCTCTACTGTGGTCATAATTACCTTCAGGGGGCTAGCGTAAACCGGTAAGCTGCTCCTTATAATATAAAATGCACAAAAGCACAGGGCATGAACGACAAGCAACCCATTCCACTAACTGGGGTAGCGCAGCACTACGCCTGGGGTGGATACGAATACATTCCAGACCTTATAGGGCAGCCTAACCAAGGCCAGGTGCCCTATGCAGAATTGTGGATGGGCGTACACAGCCGCGGGCCTGCCCGGTTGCAGTTGGGCGATGGCAGCCCCCTGCTTTCCGAATGGCTGGCGGGCCACCCGGAAGCCTTAGGGGCCGCCCGGGGCCGCTTTGGTGGCCAATTGCCCTTTTTGTTCAAAATACTGGATGTCCGGCAAATGCTTTCTATTCAGTCCCACCCCACCAAAGCGCAGGCGGAGAAAGGCTTTCGAATGGAAAATGAAGCGGGGGTCCCTTTGGATGCCCCCCACCGCAATTTCAAGGATGACAACCATAAGCCGGAAGTCATGGTAGCCCTGACGGATTTTTGGTTGTTGCACGGCTTCCGGCCTCTAGCTGAGATCGATGAGATGCTGGAATCCGTTCCGGCGCTGCGCCCCCTGCAGGCCTACTTTGACGGGCAGTCTATCTACACTTTGTATAAAGCCATCATGGAGCTTCCACAGGTAGAAGTCAACCAATTGTTGCAGCCCTTGCACAACGAACTGCAGCGAGCCAGCGGGCTGGACAAGTCCTCGCCTGGTTACTGGGCCCGCCGGGCGTTTGAGCAGTACAGCAGTGCCGGTTTCGACCGGGGCATTTTCTCCATCTACTTGTTCAATTTGGTGCATGTGCCGCCGGGGTCAGGGATTTACCAGGGGGCGGGCATTCCACACGCTTATCTGGAGGGGGTGAATGTTGAGTTGATGGCCAATTCCGATAATGTATTCAGGGGCGGGCTGACCGTTAAGCATATTGATGTGCCCCAACTGCTGCAGCACCTGCATTTCGGCCCGGTAGCACCGGCACTCCTCAGGGGCCAGAAAAGGGGGGCATGGGAAGTTGCTTACGAAACGCCGGCTCCGGACTTTCAGCTCAACCGCATCGAGCTCCCCAAAGGAGAAACCTATGCCCCCGCCCCTCCGCCCACTGCGGAAATCGGCATCGTTCTGGAAGGGGCAGTGGAGACAAGCAAAGGCCAGGCATTCAAACGGGGGCAAGCGTTTTTTCTGCCTGCTGGTACTGCATACACGCTTACCGCTACCGATGATGCCCAGCTATTTAAAGCCCTGGTGCCTACCGGTCAGAGCCAATAGCTTTGTTGAGGCTTTGGAGGACGACGTTGTCGCGGCGGTACTTTTGGCCCTCCCGGTAAAATTCAAGGCTGATCTTTTCTCCGGGGCGGAATAGCGCGATTTGCTCTTGCAGCTCGGGTACGGAATTGGTTTCCATGCTGTTGATACTGATGATGACATCCCCTTCGCGCAGGCCAGCTTCGGCTGCACTGCTGCCCTCGCTGACGCTATTGATATACACGCCGGCTACGCTGGGCAGTGACATCCGGGCGGCGGTTTCTCCGGTGACTTCCGCGATGCCGACCCCAAGAATAGCCCGCTGCACTTCCCCGAATTCACGGATATCCCGGACCACCTTGCGCACCAGGTTAGAGGGAATAGCAAAGGAGTACCCTTCGTATCCGCCGGATTCGCTGATGATAGCTGTATTGATGCCAATAAGTTCTCCCTTTTCATTTACCAGCGCACCGCCACTGTTGCCCGGGTTCACCACCGCATCGGTTTGTATGAACGACTCGATGCTGTAAGAGCCGCGCAGGATATTGATATTGCGGGCTTTCGCGCTGACGATACCGGCCGTGACAGTGGAGGAAAGGTTGAAGGGGTTGCCAACTGCGAGTACCCACTGCCCTACTTCTACCTGGTCGGAATCACCGTATAGGATCGGCTTCAGGCCCCGGGCATCCACTTTAAGCAGCGCCAGGTCGGTAGTGGGGTCAGAGCCAATCAAGCTGGCTTCGAGTTTGCGCTTGTCAAACATCGAAATTTCAAAAGTCGACCCGTCTTCGATCACATGGTGGTTAGTGATGATGTAGCCATCGGAAGCAATAATCACCCCGGAGCCAGAGGACACCCGGTAGCCACTGGCACTGAGGGTGTTGATGTTGACTACTGCCGAAGTGACCAGTTTGGAAGTGCCTACAAAATCATCAATGGGGCCGTCGGCCCAAGACCGTGGGCGGGTATTGACCGGTGCGGCAGGTGCGGGCGCTTCCTGGCTGGCGAGCACCGGCAGGGCAGCAGGGGAAGCAGCGGGTAATGGCTCGGAGTACTGCTGCATCAGCAAAAACGTACAAACTGCACTGACCACGGCAATGAGTGTGCTTTGGATGACTGATTTCATAAGCTGTATTTTCTCCATTAAGTAGAATGCGTTCGTGCCTGGGCCCCGGTACTACACCGCAGGGCTTGCTTGTTTCGATTGTGGGGTGCTCAGGATAGCCGCCCCGAGGAGCGGTTCCGGAATATCAAAGGCTTTGACATATACGCCTGCCCACTGCCGGGCTTCAGCGCAGAGGCGGTCAACTTCTCTCCGGATCGCCTTCGTTTTATTGCTAAGCAAATAATCGCTCTCGAGGTACCAGCCATTATGGCTTTCAATCGTGTGCAGGGCAAAGAGTTCGTATAGGGTACGCAGTGCCCGCGCGGCTGGTTCCGGCATAGGCTGCTGCAATGCCCGCTGAAAGTCTTTCAGAATGACCTTTTCGACAAAGGCCTCCGAAAGTGCGATCATATGGGTTTGGCACCGCAGTGCAGCCTCATAGGCGGAAGCTCCATTTTTGATATGCCCCCGCAGCCGCTGCCCCAGTGAAACCGTCAGCCGGTTTTCCCGGAATTCAAAAGCGCTCAGGTGAAAATCTTCGCTTATCAAATGGCTCCGGCTGGTATTGCGGATGGTGAAGGGGTTCTGCTCCGTCACTGCGGTGGTAACCCGGCTTGACAAATACCGCAGCAATGCCAGGTTGCCTTCCTCATTAAAGGCCTTTTTAAATTTCGATAGTAACCCTTTAGCCACCAGCTGGGATAAAACGGTATTGTCCCCTTCGAAAGTAGTGAAAATATCCGTATCGGCCTTTAGGTCTGCCAGCCTGTTTTCCCAGAGGTAACCTTTTCCACCGCAGGCTTCCCGGCACTCCTGAAGGGTATCGGTGGTAAACCAGGTGGCGTAGGCCTTTAATCCGGCAGCCAGGGTCTCGATCTCCCGCATATCTTCCCCTTCCTGATTGACGAAGCGCTTGCTCAGCTCCATCAGGGCAAAGTGCAGGGCATAGGCTTTGGCCAGCCTGGGCATCAGGCGCCGCTGATGGCTAGGGTAGTCGAGCAGCAAGGTCTCAGGCTCGTTCAGGCGGGGCGCGAATTGCCGCCGCTTCAGCCCATAGCGGATGGCAATAGACAAACCGGACTTGGTAGCGCTCAGGCCGGCGCGGGGCACACACACCCGGCCGCCTACCAAGGTGCCCAGCATGGTGAAAAACCGCTTCGCAGGGTTTTTGATCGGGCTGCTGTACTGCCCTGCTGCCGAGACGTCACCGAAACGGTTGAGCAGGTTTTCCCGGGGCACCCGTACTTCATTAAACCAAATGCGCCCATTATCCACGCCGTTGAGCCCCAATTTAGGGCCGCAGTCTTCTACTGTAATGCCGGGCTGCAGGGCACCGTCCTTGCCGCGCATCGGCACAAGGACTGCGTGTATGCCGTGGCTGTCGCCCCCTACAATCAGCTGCCCGAAAACAGTAGCCATCTGCCCGTGCAGGGCGTTGCCGATGTACTCTTTCCCAGACTGCATTTTGGGGGAATGCACGACAAACTCCTGAGTGCTGCGGTCATAAGTAATGGTGGTTTCCAACCCCCGCACGTTGGAGCCATGCCCGGTCTCGGTCATCGCAAAGCAGCCCAGCAGTTCCCCCTTGCCAATGGCCTCCAGGTAGAGGTCGTGGTGCCGTTTCGTGCCCAGCTGTTGTACGCTGCCGCCGAAGAGCCCAAACTGCACGCCAAACTTGATGGCCAGGCTGAGGTCGTGGTAGCCCAGCATTTCAAATACCGTGGCGTAGGTGCCCATATCCTGCTGCCCGCCTTGCGCAAAGGGGTAAGCGAGCGCCCCCAGCCCCTGCTCAGCAATCATTTTGAGCCAATCGAGGACCTGCGCCCGGTGGGCTTCTTTATTTTCGTAGTGCCGGTAGGCGAATACCGGGTCGGAAAGGAGCCGCCGCATACGCGACCGTATTTCGTGATGGCTGCCATCAAGTACAGCTGTGAGGTCCGCCGGGTCGGGGCTGTCCGGTGGGAGGGCTTCGGATTCGGGCTCCGGGAGGCCGAAGATAAAACGGTGGGTATCCAGGCTTACCCGCCCGAGTGCAGCTTCGATTTCCTTGAGGTAGGCATAGGTCGCCGCTGATTCCCAATGCACCTCCTTTTCGCTGGCCTGTTGTGCCATGAACAAACCGAGGGCGGCCAGGCTCTGCTCTGCGCCTTCCGGCATTTGGGCAGCTGCCCGCTGCAGCTCTACTTCCCAGTAGCGGAACAAATGAGGGGAAGGGGGGCGGTTGGGCTGCCCCCACTGCAAGAGGGTCGACTTGTCTTCATCTGTTAAAAATGGCGCTTCGGCAGCCAGTTGGCGGAGGGTCCGGATTTCGGTAGGGGCCAGAATGTGATCGGCCCAGGCGGTATACAGGATTGGCATGAGAGACTGAACGCCCGGCGGATAGTGCAGGTTAAAACTGGAATAAGTGGACATGATCTTGGGATTTAGTAATCTCAACGCCAGTAAAACAAATAAAGTTTGTGAGGGCCGGCCGCGTTTCGTCGCCTCCCTTACTTCCGGCAGCCCGGTATGAAAAAAGGCCACCCCGGTAAGAAGGCGGCCTGCTTCAATCATGAGAAAACCACTTAAGGAGAGATTTTTATTGGTCCAGGGCTTGAAGGTTGAATTCATCTATCAGTTTCAGCAGGGACTGCCCATAGCGCGGGTCCTTTGCTGCCCATTCAGATTGCTGAAGCGCATCAGCCCACGCTGCTGCTGAGGCTTGGCGCTCGGCCAGCTCAGGATACTGCCGGGCCAGCATCAGGCTGTGGGCGCGCCAGTTTTCCCAGGCGCTGTCGAAGAGGCGCTGGGCAAGGGGCAGGCCGAAATGATTATGCCGGTTGCGGGTGCCCACGCTTTGCCCGGCCCGGCTCTCGTAGAGCGCTTGTGCCATTTTCAGGCTTGCGGGGATGCCGTATTTTGCTTGTTCGGCCCGGGCAACTTTTGCAAAACGGTGGATATAAGCTTCAGCCTGCTCCTTGGAAATACGGGCAGCGGGCTCCATAAGCGCAATGGGCTGCGCCAGGCTCATCTGCTCGGCATTGTCTTCAGCCCGGCGGTCATCCGAAAAACCGGAAAGCGGCGACCGCATGTTGATGGAAAACTGAATGTTTTTCCGCGTAAGGATAAAAAAGGCGAGGGTAGCCAAAGCGATCTTAAACCAAGGCAGCCGGTCCAACTGCCATTGGCCAACCGGCAGGTGGTGCCAGTGAAAACGGAGGGCCGTTAAGAGCTTTTTCAAGCCTACCGAAAGCCGGTGCAGCACTTCCTGAAGCGTTGGCAATGCGATGGTAGTACGCGACTCCGGGCCCAATTCCTGAGGTGCCTTGCGCCGGGCGGCACGCGTGGCCTCACGCTCCCGGACTTTGTACTGATGCGGTGGGTAGGTTGGCATGATGTTAGGTTTTTTGCGAAACGTTTTGTATTTTACGCAACAAATTGAGTTATTGATTCATCGCTTGCTACAAATATAAAACAAAAAGTTTTTAAAAAGCAAGCGCTTATTAAAACAATTTTGTTTAAAAATGGCAGATTTCTCGGACCATATTGTGAATCAGCGCTTTAAAGATGTGTTCTACGAGCTGGAACAGCTCAACCTCATTAAGGGCAAGTCGGATATCGCTAAGCACCTGGGCACTTACAACCACGTTATCAACAGCATACTTAAAGGGCAGCGCAACATCACTGTCGACCAATTGCACCGTTTGTTTGAAACATACGGTATCGACGCCAACTATCTCTTTGGCCTGACGGATGAAATGTTCAAGGACGGGGTCACGCTGCCCGGCGAAATCCCCGTGCGCTCTATCCACGAGCGGCAGCAGGGCAGCCGCAGCAATATTACCCTGGTGCCCGAACGGGCCATGGCCGGGTATGCGCTCGAATACCAGGACAGCGCCTACCTGCAGAACCTCAATAAGTTTTCCATACCTCACCTCAGTGGCGACCTCATCGCCTTTGAGATTAATGGCGACAGCATGATGCCGACTATCACCAGCGGCGACATCGTAGTCTGCGACCCCCTGGAACGGGGGGAGCCTATCCGTGATAATCATGTTTATGTAGTAGTAACCGATACTGTAGTGGCCAAGCGGATTCAGCAGGTCCGGGACGGCGACCAAGTGACGCAACTGCGCCTCATTTCCGACAACGACCATGTATACAAACCTTATAGTGTAGAGCTGGAGGAGGTCCGGCAGCTCCTGAAAGTTAAGTGCCGCCTGACTTCCTACGCTATTGCCTAAATATGCGAAGTGAGCCGCCGCGGGGCGAGCGATGTTGCCCCGCTGCATTGCCGGGTACTTCCTTGCGATTTGGTTTTTGCTTTGCGTTCTCCCAACCTAATACTTACTTTTGTGCTCCGGCCGCAAACCAGCCGCCTTTCTATTGAAGCAGGCAAGCGCTAATCTTGTTCCTGCTACGATGCTTGGGCTTTTTTCAGCCCAATCAAAACCACATACTGCTATACTATGGAAAACGACCTTTTTGCTGCGATTCGGTCCGGAAATACCAAAATGGTAGCCAACACACTCCAACAGCCTGGCCCGGACATTAACGCGCCGGATCAGCGCGGCTTTCCACCCCTCATTCTGGCCACCTACCTGGCCCACGAGGCAATTGCGGCCCTGCTTTTGGACCACGGTGCAGATATCAACGCCAAGGATGCCTCCGGCAATACTGCGCTCATGGGCGTTGTGTTCAAAGGGCACAAGCCAATAGCCGAGTTGCTCGTTGAGCGGGGGGCTGATGTCAATGCTACTAACAACAACGGCGCTACCGCACTGACCTTTGCAGCGACCTTCGGGCAGCTGGAAATTGCCCGCCTGTTGTTAAAAGCAGGGGCAGACCCCGGTATCCGGGATGCCAATGGCCACACTGCACTGGACCACGCCCGCATGCAAGGCAGCCAACCATTGCAGGAACTGCTATCCGGCGGGGAGGGGCTGTGAACCCTGGCCCCCGCAATGCCGTTCTCTGGTAAAGTAAATCCATAGTATGAACCGTTTACGGCATGAAACCAGCCCTTATTTACTCCAACATGCAGCAAATCCGGTAGACTGGTATGCCTGGAAGCCGGAAGCTTTCGAAAAAGCACAGGCTGAAGACAAGCCCATCCTGGTGAGCATTGGCTACAGCACCTGCCATTGGTGCCATGTGATGGAAAGGGAAAGTTTCGAAGACGAAGCTGTGGCTGCTTTCATGAACGAACATTTCATCAATATCAAAGTAGACCGGGAAGAGCGCCCCGATGTAGACCAAATCTACATGGAAGCCTGCCAGGCTATTAACGGCAGCGGCGGCTGGCCACTGAATTGCTTTCTCCTGCCCGACCGCCGGCCTTACTTCGCCGGTACCTACTACCCGCCCCGCCAACTGCACAACCGCCCCGCCTGGCTTCAGGTGCTGCAGTATATGAATGATGCCTACCACAGCCGCCGGGAAGAGGTGGAAAAGCAGGCAGCCCAGCTGATGGACGTGGTGGAAGGCAGCAGCACCCTTTTCGTCAACAAGGAGCCCAGCGGGCTGGCACCCGATGCTTTATTCACTCCCGAAGGGCCCCGGCAAATACTTGAAAACCTCTCTGCTGCCTTCGACCGTAAGCACGGCGGCTTCGGCGGTGCGCCTAAATTTCCCGCTACGATGGGGCTGCGGTACCTGTTAGAGTACAGTCACCTGTCGGGCGATGCCGGCCCCATAGCGCACTTCCACTTTACCCTGGAGCAGATGATCCGGGGGGGCATATATGATCAGCTGGGCGGCGGCTTTGCCCGCTATGCGACCGACCGGCAGTGGCTGGTGCCGCATTTCGAGAAAATGTTGTACGACAACGCTCTCCTCGTCGGACTGATGGCGGATGCTTGCCGCAAGGAGCCGAGGGCTATCTACGAAAACGCTATACGTGAGACCATCGGCTGGGTCAAGCGGGAAATGACAAGCCCCGAGGGGGGCTTCTACGCTGCTTTGGACGCCGATTCCGAAGGCGTGGAAGGGAAGTTTTACGTTTGGGGGCAATCCGAGGTAGCGGCCCTGCTGGGTGAAGATGCGGAGCTGTTCAGCGCATTTTACGGCATTACTGCGGAAGGCAACTGGGAAGGCGCCAATATACTGCACCGCCCGCATGACCCGGCCGGTTTTGCCGAATCGCACCACCTCAGCGTGGATGAGCTGGAAGCCCAACTTGCCGACGGCCGTATGCGGTTATTTGAAGCCCGGGAGGAGCGGGTGCGCCCCGGGACGGATGATAAGGTGCTGCTGGGGTGGAATGCTATGATGGTAACTGCCCTTGCCAAAGCTTACAACGCCATTGGCGAACCCGATTTTCTCAGAATGGCAGCCAGGAACCTGGATTTTCTGCTTTCCGCTATGCAGCAGCCTGGGAAAACCGCCCTTTACCATACTTATAAGGAAGGCAGAGCGCAATACCAGGCTTTCTTGGACGATTACGCTTTGCTCATAGAAGCCTTGCTGGAAGTTTATCAGGTGAATTTTGAGGAGCGCTTTTTGCGTAAAGCCGAAGACTTATGTGCTTTTCTGATGGATGCCTTCCTTGATTCAGGAGATAAATTGTTTTATTTTACTGGGCAGGGGCAAGATGACCTGCCGGTCCGCCGGAAAGAGATGTACGACAGCGCTACGCCTTCCGGCAACGCTACCATGGCCCACAATTTGCGGCAGCTCAGCTTGCTTTTGGGAAAGCCGGAATACGATACGCACGCCGTTGAAATGCTGCAACGGATGAAAGCATCTGTAGAAAAATACCCCAGTTCTTTCGGGCGGTGGGCCAGAGCACAGCTTTACCGCAGCTACCCCCACTACGAAATCGCAATGGTAGGGCTTCAGGCCAAAGCCAAGGCCCAGCACCTGAATCAGTATTTCGTGCCCAACAAAGTGATCATGGCTGCTCCGGTAGCCGACGACCGTTGGCCCCTGTTAGCCGGAAAAAGCTCCGGGGGCGACACTAATATTTACGTGTGCAAAGAATACGCCTGTCAGCAGCCCGTTGATTCTGTAGACGCCGCTATGGCGCAGATTAACGGGGGCTGAATCTATCATCGCTAAGCAAGAACGCATGAGACAACTATTTACCCTTTTACTGATTATAGGGGGCATTGTAACCGCATCTGCTCAGCAGGCGGCCCAGTACAGCCTGTTCATGATGAATAAGGTGAACTGGAACCCGGCCTACGCGGGCATGGAGAACTCTCTGGTGGCTACCGGCATCTACCGCTCTCAGTGGCAGGGGCTGCCGGGCAACCCGGTTACTCAGAATATCAATGTCCATCTGCCAGTCAATATCATCAGTAGTGGCTTTGGCCTTAATTTGGAAAATGACGAGCTGGGGGCACAGCAGCGGACTACGGGTACCCTTTCTTACAATTACCAGATAGGGCTGGGCCGCCGGGCTATCCTTTCTGCCGGGGGCAGCGTCAGCTATGCGCAACGTACCCTGGACGGCGAAGCCTTGCGGACGCCCGAGGGGGATTACAACCCGGCGGACGGGGTGCTGTTCCACAACGACGACTTGTTGCCCTTAACGGCAGTATCCGGAAGTGTGCTTTCCTACAGTGCAGGCGTCTATTTGCTGACCGAGCGTTTTGAAGCTGGGTTGTCGGTCCGCAATATCACCGAGCCTGTTGCCCCGGTAAGCGATGCGCTGAGCATCGAGCTGTCCCGCGTCTTGTTCTTGACCGCAGAAGGGCATTTCGACCTGAGCTCCACCCTGCGCTTTCAACCCTCTTTGATGGTCCGCTCTGATTTGGTGCAGACGCAGACCGACCTCGCCGCTCTTTTTTACTACAACGACAATATAATAGGTGGGGCTTCGTTTAGAGGGTATGATAGTAATTCTATTGATGCCGTAGCTGCTATTGTTGGTTTCAAACTAAGCGACAATATCACGGCTGCTTATGCCTATGACTTTACGCTATCAACGATCAACCAGGTGAGCAATGGCTCCCACGAGATTATGCTGGCGTATAATCTGAATAAGCCGCTGGGCACTGGCCGCCCCCCAAAGATTATTTACAACCCCCGTTCCCTTTAAATTTAAGGTGGGTGGAGCGTTGCGGCGGGGCAAGCATGCCAGGCTTTCCCACGGGTGGGCTTTTTTGCCCCGGCACCAGAACCGTTTCAGAGCGGGGCAGGCTCTAGTGGAGTGTTTCAGAAATGACTAACCGAAGAAACCCAGTAAAACCAGGGCGCCCAAGCGTGAAATACGCTGTGCTATTTCGGACTAGTCGCACTAGTGGATTGAGCCCTAAATGCCCCCCAATTTTTTATCTGGGAGCATTTGCAAGGGCTTCAGGGGCAAGAAAACTAGCAAGTAATTCGGCCTAGCCGCACTAGGGCGTGGATGGCGCAAAGCGCCAAAACGCGGACGTTTTGCGGAAAGCGGCCAAAAAAGGGAAAAATTAATTTTTGATAAGATAGGCAAACGGCCTATATTTACGATTGCTTTTATTAGACCGTATTATATATTCTGAAGGAAAACAAGGGTGTTAACATGAAACAATGGATCAAGCTTTCACTAGTCTTGCTAGTGTTTGTTGCCGCGTCCTGCGGCAGCAGTGAAAACGGCCAGCTGGTCGGCGTATTAGACCGCCCAGACTGGAAAGGAATCAATCCCTATGGAATGGTTTATGTACCCTCCGGTACATTACACATCGGCCCCTCTGACCAGGATGTGAGCAACACATTCGTACAGCGTCAGAAAGCGATCTCCATACAGGGGTTTTATATGGATGACACAGAGATCACCAATAACGAATACCGCCAGTTTGTAAACTGGGTCCGGGATTCATTAGCTCACTCTTACCTCGACCACTACATCGAGACAGAAGACGGCGAAGAGCGCATCGACTGGGAGTATGAGATCGACTGGGAGGATGAAACGCTGGAAGACCTCTATTATCAGGGCGATGACCGTTTTGCCGGTAAGAAAGAACTGGATGCCAGCAAGCTGGTCTTCGAATACGAGTGGTACGACTGGCAAAAAGCCGCCCACGACCACGGTCGTTCTCCGCGCAATGCTTTCATTCAGCGCCGCAAGGTGAATGTATATCCGGATACGCTGGTTTGGATCCGCGACTTCTCCTACTCTTATAACGAGCCCATGACGCGGAACTACTTCTGGCACCCTGCATTTGACGATTATCCGGTGGTAGGGGTTGACTGGCACATGGTCAACGCCTTCGCGTACTGGCGTACCAAACTTTGGAATACTTACGCACAGACCCGAGGCGACGGTATCAATACAGAGGATTTCCGTCTTCCAACGGAGCACGAGTGGGAATACGCTGCCCGTGGGGGCCACGATCTGGCGATGTACCCTTGGGGCTTATACTATACCCGAAATTCTAAAGGGTGCCTGTTGGCTAACTTTAAGCCCGGACGTGGCAACTATCCTGAAGATGGAGGTTACTTTACAGTAAGGGCTGACGCCTATTTCCCCAATGATTACGGTCTGTACAATATGAGCGGCAACGTAGCAGAGTGGACCGTTACGGCCTACTACGACAATGCCTACGCTTTCCTGCATGACCTCAACCCGGACATCCGCTATGATGCCAAGGATGACGATCCCGAAGCCTACAAGCGCAAAGTCATCCGCGGTGGCTCCTGGAAAGATGTGGCGCACTTCCTGCAAACCGGTACCCGCCACTGGGAATATCAGGATACCACCAAGTCTTACATTGGCTTCCGTTGTGCCCTGACTTTCCTCGGCCGTTCACTGAACGACTTTTAATGCTAACACCATAGCTTAACTTCATTGGATGCATGCGCGGGGCAGGCTCGCCATGCATCCAATTTTCTTTCTCGTCTGACTATCCCTATACTTACTCCATTTCACACCTAAATGCCACTATGGTCAGGGCTAACAAGCCGGGCACGTCGCTTCTTGCCGGGCGGTAGCCGGCGCTGCGCCTGTGCCGAAAAGAAAAACAGAAAAAAATAAATTTTGCCTGTAACCTTTTTCCGGCGGGGCATTATGGAGGTGAGTTTGGGCAATCCGACCCCTCAATTTGCGAAGAATTTAGATCATCAAAACTATTTAAAAGAGAACTAAGATGAGTTTCTTGAAGTCAAAAGGGTTTAAGTACATTAAAAACCTGATCATCGGCCTCGGTGCATCAGTGGTATTGCTGGGCGCACTATTTAAGCTGGAAAGCTGGGAAGGTGCCTCTACCATGTTGATTATCGGCCTTTCCGTGGAAGCCTTTATATTCTTTTTCCTCGGTGTTATCGGGCCTGAGCCTGATTACTACTGGGACAAACTGTACCCAGGCTTGAGTGATTATAACTCGAATATCGCACCGCTTACTGCAGGCGCAGCGCCGAATACGCCGGCTGCTGCTCCCCTCAATGGCGAAGTGGTAGAACAGCAGCTCGGAGGCATGCTGTCTGAATTGCAAACCATGTCGAAAAGCCTCTCGTCCCTTAAGGCGCTGCAGGAAGTAGATTTCTCCGGTACCAGCGATCAGATCAAGACGATGAGCAACTTCTACTCCAAGCTGAACGAAGCGATGGCCGACCTGGCAGATTCACTGGAGGATACCAAGCAGTATAAGGAGCAACTCAATGCCCTCAACCAAAACATCGGCCAGCTGAATGGCACTTACGCTCAGCTGAACAATGTATACGGCAACGTCATCTCCGCCATGTCTAACGTAGGCAACAGATAGCCCGAGTTGAGCGATTCCAATTTTTGAATTTTTAAAAGCGATTAAGCATGTCAATACCTAAGGAACCGCGGCAGCTCATGATCAACCTCATGTATCTGGTGCTGACCGCGCTACTTGCCCTTAATGTATCGGCGGAGGTTATGAATGCTTTCTTTACGCTGGACGACGGTAACAAAGAAAGTATCGCCACTGTAGAGTCTCAACTGGAACAGACCGTAAGCGGGCTGAAGAACCTGCTCAGTGACGAATCCAAAGCCAAATACCGCCCCATTGAGCCTGCAGTGGATCAGGTCCGGGCTACCATCACCAGTTTTAACAGCTACGTCAACGACTTGCGCGATGAGCTCATCGATGCAGCTGGCAACAAAAACGGTGAGGTAGACGACGATGACTACACCGAAAGCTATGGCAAGGTGGTGCCCAAGGGCAAGAAAAATAAAGATGTAACCACTCGTATGCTGGTAGACGATGGCCGCGGTGAAGAACTGAAGGCAGAAATCATCAAAACCAAAGACGAGCTGGTGAAAATCTACACCGAGCTGCTCCGTCAGCACGGCGTAGAATTCGGCCTGAAAGAAGCTGAAGTCGAAAACCGGATCAAGAATATTGGCAACAACCTGCCATTCGGCATTGATGACGAAACCTGGCAGGAAAGCAAGGACAAGAAAAGCTGGGCTGACTTCAAGTTCCGGCAGATGCCCCTCGCTGCTGTTTTGCCGCTGATGAGCCAGATGCAGTCTGACGCGAAGAGCTCAGAAGCTGCGCTGATCAACAGCATGGCAGAGCTGGCCGGCGGCCGGGTCGTGGAATTCGACTCCTTCTTCCCGGTCGTACAGGCTGAGAAAGCCTACGTTATCAAGGGCGATCCTTTCAAGGCAGAGATCTCTGTAGGTACCTACAGCTCTCAGATTAACCCGGATGACATCAATATTTATGTCAACGGCAGTGCTGTTTCCGTAGGCGAAGGCGGTAAAGCGGAGTACACTACCCGCACCACCTCTACCGGCAACAAGCAGCTGAAACTGAAAGTAGAAGTCCGCAACCCGCTGACCGGCGAAGTCTCGGAAGGCGAGAGCATCTACGAGTACGAAGTAGGTACGCGGTCGGCTACGGTATCAGCCACTAAGATGAATGTATTCTACATCGGAGTAGACAACCCGGTTTCCGTTTCGGCATCCGGTGTGTCTTCCAATGACCTGAACGTTAGAGCCTCCGGTTGTTCCATCAAGCCGGTTAACCGTGCCGATGGTAAATACCTGGTGACAGCGAGTACGCCGGGAGAAGCGAAGATCGTCCTTTCCGGAGGCGGTTTGCCGGCTACGACCTTTGATTTCCGCGTTAAGCGTATCCCTGACCCTGTTGCCCGCCTCTCCAAATCAAGCGGTGGCGCTATGGGCAATGGCGAATTTAAAGCGCAGGGTGGTGTTGGTGCCTTCCTGGACAATTTCGACTTTGATGCCAAATGTGCTATCCAAGGCTTTACCTTGGTATATGTGGCTGCCCGCCAAGACCCGGTCGAGGTCATTAACGCTGGCGCGCGCTACAATGCTGCATCCCGCCGTATGGTCAATCAGGCGAAGCCAGGAGATATCTACTACTTCGATGATGTGAAGGCCCGTTGCCCCGGCGATAAAGTCGGCCGCCCGATCAACTCGATGGTATTTAAGATCAAGTAAATAAGGAAAAGAAACTCACTTTGCAGCCGGCCACCTTTCAGAAGGGGCCGGCTGCGCTGAGTTCGCCTTGAAGCAAAATTACGGCTGCCTAGACAAAATAGCCAACGGGCAAAGACCGTTATAAGGGTGGTCGTTTTTTACAACGGTTGGCAGACAGAGATTCCAAGCAGAAAATTACACTAATTCTAGCCGGAATACTTCCCAAGAATATATTCTCCTCTGCCAATTCTTTAATTTGCGGTCAGATTGTGGCGCGAAAAGGAAAAATGTGGTGTTAATCCGCTGCTACACTTTCGTCCTTCATACGAAAAGCAGTATTTTTCGCATCTTCATCTTTTGGCCGTGGTCAAATTCTCGTTCAAACCAATTAATTATTAAAAAGTCAGCCATGAAGATCGCTCTGAAATTATTCAGCTTAGGATTGTTGATGTTCTTCCTCGCTGGTCCGGCCGCCGCGCAGACCCCCGATAACATCATCATGACTGAGTCTGGGGAGATGAATACGGATAAGCCCCTCGACGATATTGTTGAGAAGCGCCTCACATTCGAGAAGCGCGTGCTGCCCTACGACCATATCCGTGAGGCGGATATTTTCTGGGAAAAGCGCATCTGGCGGGTCATTGATGTACGTGAGAAAATGAACCTCGCTTTCGCCTATCCGGAACGCCCATTTTTCACCATTCTGATGGAAGCTGCCGAAGCCGGTGAAATCACTGTTTACAGCACAGAGGACGATAAGTTCTCTATACCGCTCACCCCCGATGAGGTCGCCTCTATGGGCGCAAGCGTGGACACCATTGCCACAGTAGACCCTGAGACCTACGAAGAAACCTTTCAGGTCGTCCGCAATGAGGTAAACCCACAGGACGTTAAGCGCTTCCGCATTAAAGAAATCTGGTTCTTCGACGAAGAGACCTCTACCATGCAAGTCCGCATTCTGGGTATCGCACCGCTCATTGAGGAATTCGACGATAACGGCAACTTCAAATACGAGCGCCCGATGTTCTGGGTATACTATCCGGAAGCGCGGGAAGTGTTGGCTCGGGAGCGCGTCTTCAATATCGCAAATGACTCCAGCCCGATGAGCTACGAAGACCTCTTTGAAATGCGTTTCTTCTCCAGCTATATTTACAAAGAATCTAACGTATTTGATCGCCGTTTGGAGGACTACCTCTCCGGCGTGGACCTGCTGATGGAGTCGGAGCGCATCCGGCAGGAAATTTTCAACTTCGAGCACGATCTCTGGTCCTACTAGAAACCACCGGGTCTGTTCCAACTAAAAAAGCGGTGTCGGGTTATGAATGCCCGGTACCGCTTTTTTTGTAAGGACATCGCACTTCCCGAGTCCATTTGTCAACTTTACAACTTTGTATTGATTTTACGGCTCAACCATGGGCAGTACGCCACACACGGGTACGGGTGCCATAAAGGAAAGCCTGAAAGAAGCGGCCGCATTTACTTATCGCATTGAACTGCAAGTTCTTGGCTGTTGAAAACCAGCGCATCGAGCTCAGGCGTTAGCATACGGCTCAAGCCATTAGGAGGCCAGCTCGTCGACCAAACGGGAAATTTGCGCCAGCCGGTCGCGGTTCAGGGAGTAATTGATGAACTTGCCCTGCCGCTCGGTATCTACCACACCTGCCCGGCGGAGAATAGCGAGATGCTGAGAAGCTACCGACTGCTCGAGGCGTAGCTTAATGTAAATATCGGTAACGGTCATGCTTTCACTCTCTTCCAGTAAGGCAATGATGCGTTGCCGCAGTTTGTGGTTGATCGCCCGCAGTACGAGCACAGCCTTACGGAGCTCAGCGTAGTCCAGTTTGATATCACTATCTCCCTGATTCAGTGTTACGGTTTCGTTCTTCTGTTTTCTCATATCAATGTATTTTACATATTAAGGAAAATCTTCATAGTAGTTGGCAATTACCGTGCCAGAAAATGGGTTTGAAGAAGTTCCTTATGGCTGTAAAACGATTTGCAAAAGCAATGTCCGCTCGGTATGCGCTATGGAATAGTACTGATTTGATAATGGCGGGCAATTCATACCAGTAAAGCTCGAAAATTGCCGCTTGCCGACAGATAACCCAAGGTTGCCGTTAAGGCAGGCGCAAAGCGGTTATCCAGGCGAGTTGTTCCATATTAGTTGCAGTTGAGCGAAGATTTTCTTCACTATTGCATTCAGCTATACAAAAATAAAAAAATATTCACATAAATGAAATGTGTAATAAGGCCATTACTGCTTCTTTTTGGGGAAGTCATGCATAATACTTGCTCAGATATGAGTGTTTACGGGCATTTATAAGAAGTGGCGCCTGCTTTTGGGCTGCTCAAATTTCTTTTTATTGAAAGTGTTGGAGCCCCCCGGCGGAATGCTTAGAAAGGACCATCGTTCACCACAGTGCTGTTTGGCCAGCAACACGATTTGGCCGCAGTGGTAGCTGTAATGGGCCAATTGCCGGTGGATGGCCTCCAACACGGTATGCCCTTCGTTGCGGATATAAATAATCCTGTTCAAATGGGCAGGCGTGAGGATGCCCAAAGCATCAAACAGGCAGGACCAGCCTTCTTCCCAGGCCGCCAAGACCTCGTTGCGAGTCGCCAAAGTGTCTTGAAATTCTTCATCTCGCTTCCGCCAGTTTTTTTCGCCGTCTTCGGACAGGAAGTTCGTCCACCGGGAGCGCATATTGCCGTGCAAGTGCTTTACGATGGTGGCTATGCTGTTCCGGCCAGCTCCCGGGGTGTCGTGCAATTGATCGTCAGTGACCTGCGCTATAGCCTGTTCGCCCAGGCTTTTGTAATAACGAAAGAGCTTGTCGGTACTTTGCAGGAAATTGTCTTGAATAGAGTTGGCCATCTTTTTGGGCACAAAGATAAACCCGGGCGGCAGACGGTGCTTTGCTGACGGGCTCAAAGGCTATAGTCAGCCGTCCGTTTGCGGAATTCAGAGGGGCTTTTCCCAAATTGCGCCCGGAAGGCTGCGCTAAAGTGGGAGGCATCCTGGAAGCCGGACTCCATCGCCGCTTGACTGACAGAAAGGCCGGTATGGTTCAGTAAATGGGCGGCGTGCTGCAGCCGCCTTTTCAGCAGCCATTGCCCCGGCGGGCAATCATAGGTTTCCCGAAACTCCCGCTTGAAGGCAGAAAGGCTGCGCTGTGCCAGGTGCGCAAAGGTTTTGATGGGGAGGTTGAGCAGGAAGTTTTGTTCCATCACGGAGGTAATAGAAGGCTTGCCGCTGAGCAGCCCGTTGAGGAAAAGGGCGAAACTTCGGTTTTCGGGCTCAGCGATCAGGTGCAGCAGCAGCTCCTCGAGTTTGAGCGTCAGGCCGCGGCGGCGGGCCTCGTTCAGCGGGGTGTTGAAGTAGGGGAGCACGGCATGGTAGAATTGGCTGACCGGCTCTGTGATGTGCAGCCGGATAGCAGGGGCACTGCTGGGGCGGTTCGGAGCCGGGAGCAAATCCGCGTGGCGGCGGGCAAAGTGTTCGAGGAAGGGCTCGTCCAGGAAAAAAAGCACACTTTGGAATACCCCCCGTTTGATGGGGATCTCCGACATCAAATAGCTGCCTTTTCGCAAAAAAAGCGCCTCGTCAGCCTGTATAGCGTAGTGGGCACCGCCAGCCTCAATGGTTTTTTCCCCCTGCAGTACAAATACAAGGAAGTGCTGAGCGGACCACGTCTGCATTTTGCTGGAGCGCTCGTATGACCGGTACTCCACAAACCGAAACCCTTGCTCGACTTCGATTTTTGGGAACTCGTGGTGGTGTCGGAAGTAGCGGTCGAGTTGTTGCATAAGGATAGGCTGTCTTACGTATCAAAGAAAACTGATGGAATTAAGCTAACTATATATAAGGTTTAAGGAGCTGTTAAGGTTTTACAGATCAGGTTAGTTTTTTGATCAAATGTTGGAGGACTTACAAATACAATTAATGCGAATCAAGAGCTAAATGTCAATTTATAGTCTGACAACCCGAAATTTGTGAATTCTGACTTGCTCTTTTCCCGCCTTGCTGCGTTGAGAAGCCTCGCCGTCCGTACGGATGCCTACGTTTCTCGCCCCTGCCTGCTCGCCAGCTCGCTGGCAGGCAGGTTGCCAGCCGAAAAAATAGCGGCGTCATATTTTCACAAATCCTGAGTTGTCAGAC
>CAZNSK010000072.1:0-30752 GCA_964575505.1 uncultured Phaeodactylibacter sp. | reverse complement strand
AATATAATTACGAAAGGGCAATATTGTTTAATTTTTCAAAATGTCTAGTGGTGTGCCTCGCTGCGTTAATCCCGACAATTAATTGTCGGGACGTCGATGCTTAGGCATCGCCTACGTTTTTTGTCTTGCGAGCTAAAAAAATAGCTGCGCCATAATTTCACAAATCCTGAGTTGTTGGACTATAATGAAACACCACATGCAACACCACCAAAGACCCCAGCAGCCCCCAGCCAATCAACCGTATGCGTGGTGAGCCCGGGTGCAGCAACTCCCGCCAGGAGCGCCAGCCGCCCCGCCAGCTGCCGATACTGAGCAGCGTAAAAGCAATGACGATCACCCAACCCGCCCGGACGAAGTAGTTCATCTCTGGGAAGAAATACTGGAAGAGCAGGTGTAGCGGTATAGTGCTGAGAAAAGCGACGAGCGCCATGCGGTGGTTGGGCAGCAGCAGGAAAGCCGCTCCGCAGATGAGCACCACGATGCCGCAGTTGATGTAGTAACGCAGCTCATTCAGGGTGTGGGTGAAGGCGGCCTGCGGGTTTTCAAACTTGACGTACAACAGCACCAGCCCCATCATTACCCCGGTAAAGAGCGTGACGAGGATGACGCGCCGGCCGGCGTTGACCACTTCCAAATCGGTCGCATCTTTCTTGATATAAGTCTTGTAGACATCAATCGACCATAGCGTGGCCAGGGAGTTGAAGGTAGAATCCACCGTACTCATAAGGGAGGCAAAGAGGGCGCAGAGGATAACGCCCTTTATGCCTACGGGCAGGTAGGTTTTCACCAAATAAGGAAAAGCCAGATCGGGCTCTGCCAGGCCATTTTCGCCCAGTATGCCCACCAGCGCGATCCCCGGAATAACGATCAGCACCGCCATCACGTACTTGGTCAGCCCGCCTACCATCAGCCCGATTTGGGCTTGCTTGAGATTTTTGGCGGCCAGGGAGCGCTGCATGACGGTTTGATTGGCGCACCAGTAGTTGATATTGAGCAGGAAGAGGCCGAAGATGTGGGTCCAGGGCAGCTTCTCATGGTTGGCGGGGAGGTGGAGGTGCATGAACTCGGGCGTTTTAACGTACAGCTGCCGCCAGCCGCCGAGGTGGTAGATGGCTACAAAGAGCACCACGAAGCCACCCACTAGCAGTATGGTGAATTGGATGATGTCGGTTTTCACTACGGCATTCAATCCGCCCAGGTAGGTGTAGGTCGCAGAGAAGATGCCCAATCCAACGACCAAAATCGCAATGCGCGTAATACGGTCCGGATGCAGGTAACTCATGTACTCCGAAAAGACCAGGTCTGCCGCATACGCCCCCCAAAACAGCGCCGCACCCAGTGTGATGGTGGAAAACAAGGCAATATTCGCTCCCGTGTAGAGCAGCGCCACCCGCTCCCCCAGCCGCCCCTTGATGAACTGCGTAATGGTGACCACCCGCTCGCTCAGGTATAGGGGCACAAAGATAAAGGCCGCCATGAGTATGCCCTGTATGGCGTTGATCTCCAGGCTCGCCTGTGCCAGCCCGTAAAGGTAGGCCGAGCCCATCATGCCCAGAAACTGGTAGCCGTTGATATTGGTGGCGATGGTGGAAAGAGCAACAGAGGGCCAGCGCAGGTTGCGGTTGCTGAGGAAGTACTCCTCGGTGGTGACGTCGGCGCCGGTGCGCCCGCTGAGGGCGGCCAGGAAGATGAGGGTGAAGTAGGATAGGACGATTAGGAGGTCGGTCACGGGGGCATAGTTGTTACTCTTCTTTAGGTTCTGTTTTTTCAGATATACTCGGAAAGGATAGGTTTGGGCGTAATGCACAAACCCGACGCACGAGTATACCGATAGTTATCGGCACAGGTATGCCGACCTGCCTGCCTTAGCATGTCGGGCAGGCACGAAGTCATGGTTGGTCCCAAACTACTTCGTCGTCGGTATAGCCAGCTGTGTAAAGAAAAGTGGATTTTCTTTACACAGCCCATCTCAAATGTAAAGATTTCCGTTCTTTCTTTACATAAAACGAGAAGGTCGGCACTTTTACTGCATCTTGTCTAAACGATGTAACATATATAGCTTCCAGACAGGATACGAGGTTCAGGTCTTCCTTGTTTATTCCATACTCCCCGCGGTCACGAGAGGTGAAATTTTGACAACTTTATTTTTGTGCCCTGCAAGGCAAAAAGCACAGGCATAGCCTAAGCTACGGCGAGCATTTTTAACGCCGCAGGGTGCAAAAAGAAAAAGTCAAAAATCACTTATTGTGCCCGAGGGGAGTATATAGATTCACTATATTTACTACATGAGCGGCATTACCATATTCGACTACGAAGGCCAGGATATCAGCTTCGAGTTTGCTGATGGAAATAAAATGGTTAACGCCACGCAGATGGCCAAGCCTTTTAAGGGCAAGATGGTGGCAGATTTCCTTCGTTTGAAGCAGACTAAGGAGTATATTCTCGCCTTGGAATCCCGTTATGGGGATTCCCATAACGGAAGAAATAAAGAGGTGCTCAGGGTTGTCCAGGGAGGCACTCCGGAACTGCAAGGTACTTGGATGGATGAATTACTCGCTCTGAAATTCGCCTCTTGGCTTAGCCCCCATTTTGAAATCTGGGTCTATGATCGTATTCAGGAATTACTAACCCGTGGTGAAACTCGCTTACAGGGCATTCCTCCCTCTGGCTTTGCGGTCACCTTGCGCCTACTAGCCGAGCAATGGGAAAAACAAGAGCAAATCAATAGAAGAATTCGCGCAATAGCTTACTATCCAAACTCAACCCCGCACCCCCGCCCCCAGCGGCGTTTCGGGCATACCCGCCGGCTGCCGCCCCTGCACTACCGGCATAGAAAAGGTCTTGATCTGCGGCAGCACGTAGCGCCCGAACAGATTACACTCATCCAAATGCGGGTAGCCAGAGAAGATGAAGGCGCGGATGCCAATATCCATGTACCGCTGAATCTTAGCCAATACCTGATCGGGGTTGCCCACGATAGCCGCACCGCAGCCGGAACGCGCCCGGCCGATGCCCGTCCAGAGGTGGTCTTCCACAAAGCCTTCGTCATCGGCCTGCTCGCGCACGGCAGTTTGGCGGGAGACGCCGTAGGACTTGCCGTCCTGGGCACGGAGGCGGATCTCTTCCCCGCGCTCATCGTCTACAAAGCTCATCAGCCGGCGGGCGGCGGTACGGGCTTCTTTCTCCGTTTCCCGCACGATGACGTGTACGCGTAGCCCAAAGTCGACTTCCCGGCCGTAGCTGGCTGCCTTGTCACTCATGTTTTGCATGAGCTGCTGCAGCTTATCTTCCGTTTCCGGCCACATGAGGTAGACATCGCAGTGCTCCGCGCAGAGGTCAACACCGGGCGGGGAGTAGCCGCCGAAGTAGAGCAGCGGGCCGCCGTTTTGCTGGTAGGGCTTGACGGGCTCGGTGGTCGGCAGCTGGATGTTGTAAAACTCGCCTTTGAAGTCGATATGGTCCTGCGTCCAGCACTGCTTCAGGATTTCAATGACCTCCCGGGAGCGCTGATAGCGGGCTGCGGATTCCAGCTCTTCGCCCGGCATATTGGAAGAAATGATGTTGATGGTCAGCCGGCCGCGCAGGATGTGGTCCAGCGTAGCGATAGAGCGGGCCAGCATTGGCGGATGCAGCTCCCCGCAGCGGATGGCGGCCAGGATATTGATCTGCTGCGTGAGCGGGCCTACGGCGCTGGCGAAGGTCCATACATCCTGCCCGACCTGATAGGATGAAGGGCAGAGGATGTTACGGTAGCCGAGACGGTCGGCGGTCAGCAACACGTTGGAGGTGTTGCTCCAGTTGCTTTTGTAGCGGAAGTCGTGACGGCTCAGGAATTCATCATCGCCATTGCAAAGCGGAGCAAACCAGGCGACTTCGGCGCCTTCCAGGTGGCGGGAACGGACGTTAGGGCTCATTGGTTTAGTTTGTGAGCCATCAAATTAAGCATTTTTGCCCAACCGGCAAGCCAGCTCTACACCCCCCAGCCCTTTAGCCCCTTAACGTACATCCAAAGGTTCATCTTTCCGAAGCGCTTTATAGCGCCCTTTGCCAAACTTGGTGCCATTAAAGGCTACTTCGCCCCGGAGCGCCTCCCGCTCTTCTGCGGGCAGGGCTCGGAAATCACTGCAAGCCTTAGAGCAACAATCATTGTACTTTTCAGCGCAAGCCGGGCACTGAATGAAGAGGATATGGCAGGCCTCATTGGCACAGTTGACGTGGGCGTCGCAGGGAGCGCCGCACTGATGGCAGCGGGAAATTACATCGTTGGTGATCCGTTCGCCCATGCGCTCATCGAAGACGAAATTCTTGCCGATGAATTTTTTAGGCAACCCCTTTTGGTCGCACTGCCGGGCGTACTCAATGATGCCGCCGTCGATCATATGTACTTTCCTGAAGCCTTTGTGCAAATAATATGCGCTGGCTTTCTCACAGCGGATGCCGCCGGTGCAGTACATGATGATAGGCTTGTCTTTTTGGCCTTCCAGCATGTCCTCCACCAGCGGCAGCGCCTCGCGGAAGGTCTCTACATCCGGGCGGATCGCCCCCTCAAAGTAGCCGACTTCGCTCTCGTAGTGGTTGCGCATGTCTACGACTACCGTATCGGGGTCTTCCATCAGGCGGTTGACTTCCTCGGCACTAAGGTGGCTTCCGCGTTTGGTCACATCAAAGCTGCGGTCGTCCAGGCCATCAGCAACGATTTTATCCCGCACTTTGATTTTAAGTTTGTAGAACGATTTGCCATCGTCATCCACTGCAATATTGAGTCGGACGCCATTGAGCCAGGGGATACTGTACATATCGGCTTTGAAGGCCTCGAATTGGGGCTCGGGCACAGAAATCTGACCGTTAATGCCCTCTTTGGCTACATAAATGCGGCCAAAGACCCCCAATTCGCTCCAGCGCAGGAAAAGTTCGTCGCGGAACTGCTTTGGGTCTTCCAGGTTGTGGTACTGGTAAAAAGACAGGGTGACGCGCGCCTCGTCACTGGCTTGCATACGGCGCTTCAGCTCGTCGTTGTTGACGCGGTTGTGTAGTACTGGCATATGTTTTGGTAGTACGTTAACGAATCACAAGTTGCAGGCTTGCTGGAGCATCGTTCCCCGGCTGCTAACTGTACTGAAGATCAGTGTATACTGATTTTTTTGGACCGCAAAGATAGCAATAATTCTTCTGATTTGTCAAATGCTTCCGCAGCGGCTATTGCTTAATCAGGCGCCCGGTGTAGGCCTGGCCTTCCGCAGCGAGGCGGTAGATGTAGACGCCATTTGGCAGATGTTGCACATTGAGTTGCAACTGCGGTGTACGGGCGGGCCAGATGACTGACGCTACCACGCGCCCGCTCAGGTCCAGCAACTGCAGCGGCTGGTCTTTCGAAAGGGGAGGTGTAGCGGCCAGGGTAAGCGTTTGCTGTACAGGATTGGGGCTAACCACGAGCCGCTTTTCCTGCCCGGTGCCGGCAGTAGGCGTCAGCTCCAGCGCTTCTTCTACGGCAGCGAACACATCGATCCGGCCGTGGCCGTATACAGCGTTCGGAATGGCCATGCCTGATATCCCGCCGCAATCCTGGCTGCTTTGCATCGGGCGGGCTGTATCTTCCAGCAGGGCTTCGATCGTTTCTACTTGCCCTGCCAGCTCTGGCCGCGCCGAAATAATGAGCGCGACGGCACCCGCTACGTGGGGGCCAGCCATGCTGGTGCCGGAGTAGGAGGCAAAACTACCATTACGGATGCAGGACCGTACCCCAACGCCCGGTGCCGCTACATCCGGCTTAAGCCGCCCGCTGCCATCCACCGTCACCGTGCCCCGGCTGCTGAAGTTGGCTATGGTGTCGTTCTGGCGGGTAGCGCCAACGGTAAAGCTAGGCTCAAAAATAGCGGCTGGGGTGCTCACGGTATGGCATTCGCTGCCGCTGTTGCCGGCTGATACTACCACGACAATACCCGCTGCCTTCAGGGTGTTGACCACTGTTTCCATAGTTTCAAAATTGGCGGGGGTGCAGCCTTCCAACTCTGGGCAGCTCCAGGAATTGGCGATCACATGCGGGGCTTTGGCCGGGTCGGGGTTTTCCCCGGCAAGGTCGGTCGGCGCTAAAAACCATTCAAAGCATTCTATGTAAGACGCCGGGCTACCGTACCCTCGCTCCATATTCCGGCAGGCGATCCACTTGGCATCTGGCGCTACCCCGATGCTCGTCCCCTGGTCACTTGTGCTTCCGGCCATTGTCCCAATAGTATGGGTGCCGTGATTGTGGTCATCGCAGGGCACGAGGGTGCTCAGGCCACATGGGTTGGCTGCCGGTATGTAGGGTGGCCCATTCAGGGAATCAATGGCGTGGATCGCATCGTGCCAGTTGTAGTTATGGTCAGCTGTTTCGCCGTCCCAGCCCCGGTAAGTGCCCTTAATGGCGGGGTGATACCATTCTACACCCGTATCCTGGCCGCCGATAACCACCCCCTGTCCGGTATAGCCGAGGCCCCATACCTGGTCCGCGCCGATGGCGGCGATCCCCCATTCCACGCCTTCCCGGAAGTTGAGGGCTTCTTCCTCCAAATGAGGGGGCGGAAGTTTGAGCGCCACTTTGGGGTTGGGCTGCAGGTTGCCGACCTCCTCCAGCTGGGCCAATTGCCGGGCCAGGCGCAGGCCGCCCCGGCAGTGGAGAGCATTGACAACAAAGAAGGAACGGTAGGGTGCCTGAGCACGGTCCAGAATATCCTGCGCCCGTGCCTGTGTTTGCCGGGCCAGGCGGCGGGTCTGCTCAAATACATACTGCCCCTTCTGGGTTTTTCGGGGAATCGCCCGGGCACGGGATAAGTCAGCTTGTGGCTTAAAAAACACTAAAAATTCTACAGTTTGACCTGATTTTAAACCTGAAAGCAAAACAGGGTCTATTTTTTGCTCCCAGCCCCCTTCCGTAGCTGAAAGACAAAAGAGCGCTAACAACAGCGCTGTGAATAAAGTTACGCGGACATTCATGATTGTGGTATTATATCTTGGCATGTAGCATTGATGAAAAATAAAAGTACGGCCAGTTGTTTGCTTTTTTGAAGATATAGTATAACTTGCATATGGTTATGCCGTTCTGGCGACTATTTCCCCAATTATGTTCAACACTCCAAAAAACAACTGAGGTATTCGGCTGTTTCAATGGCAGAGCTACCTGTGAATCATCAAGTTAGATAATGTTTTTTACGCAGGCAGCGAAAGAAGCCTGGCAAGTATCCTACTGGTAAGGTCCCATCTCTGAACATATCTTTCAAATTTCCCTGCGGTTGAGGAAATGCCGCCCCAGGAAGACGCGTTGGTAAAAGCGTCAAGCACCTATCTGCCGCAAGTACAAATCAATCCCAAAACGAAGACTTCCCCGGTTCCCCTTGAAGGCGGAGCTACCCCAGACTGCTACGCAAAAACGATCCGCTGTACGGCAGGCCGTTCTGAATGGGCGGTTCTGTGGTTACTGCGCTTTAGTGAGCCCTAACAATAATCTCACTGATGAAAGATTCATTTGTAGTTAACGGAGTGTCCAAAAACGATTTAGTAATGAGTTACGAATATCAATTATATGATGCCTTTTCTGGGGTCAGCCCTATGGAAAAGAGCCATATCATCCGATTTCTCACAGAGCATGAGGGGGAGAGCCAGCGCGATAGTATCCGCGAAGCAGTAGAGTATGCTGTGAAATTGAAACCTTCGTTTGGCGGCTTCGTCCTGGTAGCTCGCCAGGAGCAGCAAATTGTGGGCGTCGTAGTGGCCAACCGCACGGGCATGGAGGCCTACAACCCCAAGCATATCTTCGTATTTGTGACGCTGCATAGCAAGTATAAAAAAGATAAAAACCTGGTTAAGGAGCTGGTGGACAATGCGACCAAATACGCGGATGGAGATATTGCGATGCACGTTAAGCCAGACAACCCAGCCCTAAATTTGTACAAGGAATTGGGCTTCAAGGCACAGTACCTGGAGTTGCGCCTGCCAAAGCCTGGACCCTCCCGCGCGGTGGCGTCCTGAAAAGTCAGGCCGGGTGATGGGTTAAAACCTTTCTGTCAGTTTTCTTATCTTTTGCAACTCTCGTATATTGCCAGAATCACCCTGCCGCAGCAACGGATGGCTCGCTCGTCCAAAGGGCGGGAGGGTCGTACCAAGGGGGAAAACGTGCCGGTGCTGGGATTACGGCCTCCTGGAATAATCATGGCAAAATGACAGAACAGCGATTCATTGGCAGTTATACCGGACAAAAAAAAGGCCCGCTTCTCATTTGCTTCGGGGGGATGCATGGCAACGAACCGGCGGGCATTCAAGCACTCAGTATCCTTTTCAAACTTTTGGAATTAGAGCCCGAATCCAATCCTGACTTTGCTTTTCGGGGCCGGATCGTGGGCCTGCGGGGCAATCTTAGAGCTATTCAAAAAGGCGTTCGTTTTCAAGACCGGGACCTCAACCGACAGTGGGCGCCAACCAATGTGGAAAGAGTGCTCGCCACGCCTCGTGCGGATTTGCGAACCGAAGATCTGGAAATCCTGGAACTGTATACCGTAGTCCGGAAAGAGATTGCCGACTACCAGCCGGAGCAGGTCGTCGTGTTGGATTTACATACTACTACCGCTTACGGCGGCATTTTTTCTATCGCTACCGACGACCCCCAGAGTGTAAATATTGCAGTGGAGCTGCACGCGCCTGTGATTACAGGCTTGTTGGAGGGGTTGCAGGGCACCACCTTGCATTTTTTCAATACGCAGAATATGGGGGTGCCCACCTACACGGTCGTTTTTGAATCCGGGCAGCACGAAGAGACGCTCTCTGTGAACCGGGCTATCGCTGCTATCATCAACTGTATGCGCACGGTGGGCTGCGTGCGCTCGGAGGATGTAGAGAACCGGCACGATGCGCTGCTGATCGAATACGCCCGCGGTTTGCCAAAAGTTTCCAAGCTGATAACGACCCATACCATTACCCCCGAGGATAATTTCAGGATGGTCCCGGACTATAAAAACTTTCAGGAAGTTAAATCCGGAGAAGTCCTGGCTTATGACCGGAACGGCCCGATCAAGGCAGTAGAGGATGGCATGATTCTGATGCCGCTGTACCAAAAGCAGGGAGAGGATGGTTTTTTTCTCATCCGGGCCATGGAGGAAGGCGTATTCAAATAAAAGAGCGGGCTATTCTGTCTCTGCTGTGTGCAAAAACTGCATTTCGTACAACTTTCGGTATTTCCCACCTTCAACTTGCAACAAACTTTCGTGAGCGCCAAACTCCTGCACTTCTCCCTGACTGAGCACCATGATGTTGTCGGCGTGCCGGATCGTGGAGAGGCGGTGGGCAATAATAATGGAGGTGCGTTTAGCAATCAGCTTTTCAATGGCGTACTGAATAACCGATTCTGTTTCGGGGTCTATGGAAGAAGTCGCTTCATCCAGGATGAGAATATCGGGGTCGAAGATAAGGGCACGCACGAAGGAAATTAGTTGCCGTTGCCCCATAGACAGAGTGGCGCCTCGTTCCATAACTTTATAATCGTAACCGCCGGGCAGCCGCTCTATAAATTCGTGGGCCCCAATCATCTTGGCGACCTGAATGACTTGCTCGCGGGAGAAGCGGTCATCTCTCAGCGTAATGTTCTCCAGTACCGAGCCGGAAAATAAAAACACATCTTGCAATACAATGGCGATGCGCTTGCGGAAGGTCTCCAGGTCATATTCCCGGATATCCATGCCGTCTACCCGGATGCTGCCCTTTTGTATTTCGTAGAACCGGTTGAGGATATTGATGATCGTCGATTTGCCCGATCCCGTGCTGCCAACGATTGCCAGCGTTTCGCCGGCTTCGACCTTAAAGTTGATATCTTTCAGCACATATTCCGGAAGCTTGTAGGCAAAATGGACATGGTCAAATTCTATCCGGCCTTCCAGTTTTTCGGGCTTGATGCTGCCGCTGTCGTCAATCCGGTCTTTGCGGTCAAGCAGGTTGAATACTCGTTCTGATGCCACCAGGCCCATTTGGAGGTTGTTGAAATTGTTGGCCACAGTGCGGATAGGGCGGAACAGCATATCGAGGTAGACCGGAAAGGCAATCAGGGCCCCAAGGGTCACCCCGCTCGCCTTAAGGGCATCCTGCGCCCCCCACCATACCATCAGCCCGAGGGAAGCAGCTGATATGATCTCCACGACGGGAAAGAAAACTGCGTAGTAGAGGATGCTGTCGAGGTTAGCCTGGGTGTATTCCCGGTTGATTTTTTTGAATTTGCCCATTTCTTCCTGCTCCGCATTAAAAATCTGAACGATGCGCATCCCGGATATCCGCTCTTGCAGAAAGGCGTTCATCGTTGAAATATGGGACCGCACCCGCTGGTAAGCCATTTTGACTTTTTCCTTGAACACGTAGCTGGCCAGAATGAGAAAGGGCATGGTGGTCAAGCAAATCAGTGTCAGCTTCCAGCTGGTGTAAAACATGACCCCCAGCACGGTTACGAGCGTGAGCAGGTCTGCGATAATTGTGATTGAGCCCTGCGAAAAAACGGTATTAATGGCTTCGATATCGTTGATGGTCCGGGTCGTAGAAGTGCCGATTGGCGTCCGGTCAAAGTAGGTCAGCCGCAACTTGGTAATATGCCTGAAGACGCGCACCCGCAGGTCGCGGATAACGGATTGGCCCAGCAGGTTGGTGGAGAAAATGAACCAGTAGCGGCAGAAAGAGTCAAGAAAAAGCAGCCCCACCAGTACCATTGCCATGCGGGAAAGCCCGGTGATGTCATTGGCGAATATATAGTCGTCCACCATCACCTTGATCAAATAGGGGCGTGCCGTGGAAATTGGTGCCAGCAGCACGGCCAGCGTCGCGGCTGCGATGAACACCCGGCGGTAGGGCTTGGCCAGAGCAAACACCCTGCCGAGTAACCGGTAATCTACGTTATTCTTGTCAACTGCTGCCATTATAGTCTGATCGGATTTTCAAGACAATAAGGGAACACAACAAGCAGGGATTAGTTGCAGGCGCCTATATTTTCCCTTCGTCTGCAAAACTGTAGAAACCCCGCTCTGAGACGATGAGGTGGTCAAGGACCGGGATATCGATCGCTTTGCCGGCTTTAGCCAGCTTTTTGGTAAGGTCAAGGTCGGCCTGGCTGGGGAATAAATTGCCGGAAGGGTGGTTGTGGCAGAGAATGATCGCGCTGGCTTCATTGTGGAGGGCTCGGCGGAAGAGGACTTTGGCATCGACAACTGTGCCCGCCATACCCCCGGAGCTGATGCGCGTGCGGCTGAGGATGCGGTTGGCCCGGTTGAGGTTCAGGATCCAGAATTCCTCATGCTGCAGGTCGACCAGTATGGGGGCCACGGCATCGTAGGCATCCCGGCTGCAGCATACCTGGGGCTTATCCGCTATTCTCGACAACTGCCGGCGCCTGCCTAGCTCAAGGGCTGCTGAGATCGTTACGGCTTTAGCTTCGCCTATGCCTTTGAAAACCCGCAGCTCTGCAGTGCTCTTCCGGCCTAAGTCATTGAGGTTTTGACCAACGGATTGCAGAATCTTCTGGGCCAGAGTGACGGCGGAATCTTCGGTTGTGCCCGACCCAATAAGAATAGCCAGCAACTCGGCATCAGACAAAGCGGATTTGCCCTGATGCAGGAGTTTTTCCCGGGGGCGGTCGGCTTCTGCCCAGCTTTTGATAGACAGGTTTTGGGGTGGATAGGTCATAGCGCAAGGGGTTCGTTGAGTAAAAAAAAGGCGGGGCCGGAGCAAGCAAAGCCAGCCGGCACCGCCCGGGTAGAAAAATCAGCCCTGCCCGGCATTATACCCCGAAAATACAGGGCTATTGAGCTCCCGAGCGCGCAGCAGCTTAGCCCGCCGCTGTAGAGCTGTTGTTCAACAATCGCTAAGCTCGGAGCAATGCCAGAGCAGGGCCTGCTTCATTATTGGCACGGAGCTATCGGAGCCCCGTTGCGGGAAGCTACAGAAGAGCGCAATCGGAGCCCGCCTAAGCTGTAGTTGTTTCCAGCTTGGCGTAGGCCTCCATCGTATTCGCAACTGCGCTTGCGAATTTCTCGAAATCCTCCTCAAAGACGAAGATCCGGCTTCTTTTAAAATCGCCCTCTTTGTCTTTGGAGGATTCATTGATACAAAGGTAAGGTTTGCCATTGCTGGCTTCTTTCAGGTCGAAGAAGAAGGTACGGCTTTCGCCTTTCACGGTTTCTGTAAATAACATTTGCTTTTCCATGATTGAATTGGTTGAATTGGAGTTAAAAAATCAAAGCCACAACGGCGGGCTTCTACTATACTGTCGCAGAGAAGCAGAATTTCCATAAACTAAAGCGGGAAAAAATTTTAAAAGAGCTTAAAAACCCAGTAATTGCAAGGGATGGAACGACAAAAAAAATTCAGGAAAGCCGAACGGCTCAAGCACCGCAAAGCAATTGGGGCGCTGTTTGACAGGCGTTCCCCTTCCTTCGGGCAGTACCCGGTCCGGCTGATTTACCGCCAAAGCGAGCACGGCTGGCAGGGCAGCCCCGTGCGGGTAGCTTTCAGCGTACCCAAACGAAAGTTTCCAAAGGCCGTAGACCGCAACCGCATACGGCGGCAGCTTAAAGAAGCCTGGCGCTTGCACAAACCTACCTTATACGAAGGCCTGCCGGAGCATCAGCCAACTTATAACTTTATGATCCTCTACGTGGCGAAGGAAGCGGTGCCATTCTCTGCGATTGAGAAAGCAATTCGGGCTATGATCCGCCGCTTCCTGAAAACAGCAGGTGCCACCAACCGAACCTGAGCTTAACTGTTCATTACAAGAAAAAAGCCATGCGCCTATTAACCCCCATTTTGCTATTGTGTACCTGCACCGCGCTCTCCGCTCAAAAAGTCCTGCAATTAGAACGCTACGGCAGAACCCAGTCTGAACGGTTTTTCGCAGGTGATATGCTGACGTATCAACTCAAGGGGGAAGACTTTTTTCGGGAAGGCTACATCGAAGACTTCCGGGTATCGGACAGCCTCATTGTATTTGGCGACCGGTACGTGGAGCTAGACGAAATTGAAATGCTGCGCTTTCCCCGGCAGTGGTCAAGGGTAGCGGGTACCTCGCTTATGGTATTCGGTGGGGCCTGGTCAGGGTTTGCCCTGATCGGCTACGCCACAGATGGAGACCCGGATACGCAGTACAGCGCCCGCGATGCCGTAATCAGCGGTGTTGCCCTTGGTACAGGCTTCGGGCTGCAGAAACTATTGCCTTTCAAAAAAATCCGCCTGGGCAAACGGGTCCGGCTCCGGCTTTTGGACTTGCGTTTCAAGGTGGACCCGTACGAGATCGATTAGGCCCGAATATCGATTCAATGTGTTAAAATTGAACAAAATCCCTGCGCGCGGGTATAATTATTTTATTTTTATAGTAAAATTTTTAATATGTAGTGCTGTTTTAGCACGCTTCACAACACAAAAGACAACACCATGAAAAATTGGCTATCCCCCCTATGCCTGTTTTTACTGTTGGCCTTTGGCGCCCACGCCCAGCAACAGACCCCCAACGGGTGGTCCTACGATGTGCTACAGCCGGGTACTGGCCCCGCCTTAACCGCTCAGAACGGTGCGCTGACGCACAATCAATTGGTGGATGCCGACGGGCGCATCCTGGTTTCCACTTATCAGATCAACGTGCCGGATTACCAGCGGATGAGCGAGCTCGACCCGGCTTTTCAAAAAGCTTTTTCGGTCATGCAGGAAGGCGGAAAGTACCGTTTTCATATTCCGGTGAGCGATTTTAAAAAAGCCATGCGTACCCGCAAGCCGCTCAACCTGCCAGGCAATTCCGTGACCTGGGAAATGGAGCTGGTCCGGGTATTGCCCCCCCTGCCTGATGGTGCGCGCCTGGTGCAGGAGGTATTTCAGAAAAAGGGTGCAGATGCGGCTCATCAGGAGTTTCAGGCGCTACTCGGCTCTGGAAAGGCCTTTTTCGGCGAGTGGGAAGTCAACCAGATCGGCTACCTGTTCCTCAATGAAGGGCGGAAGCAAGAAGCCCTGACGGCATTTCAGCACAACGCTAAACAACACCCCGATTCTGCAAATGCCTTTGACAGCCTGGCCGAGGCCTATTATCAAAATGGCAATAAGGCAGAAGCCCGGCGTTGTTATCAGCGGTCGCTCGAGCTTAACCCCGATAATGCCAATGCGCGCAAGATGCTGTCTAAACTAAAGTAGGGCCGCACCCCAACTATTGGCCCCGGGCGGGCGTCTTCTTTCTAAAACAATGATGGAAGCGAAAATCGTAGGGTGCCTGCTGCTGACGTGGCTGCTGCTGGCTTGCACCGCTCAGGAAGATGGCGTCATACCGGGGCATGACGGTGCTGCGCTGCGCCTGGAGAACGTCAGCAGCTTGGCGATTTCGGAAATTACGGTTAGCCCGGGCGGCGGAGGTACGCAAGTTTACAGCAACCTTGAGCCGGGCGCTGTATCGGCCTATAAGCCATTCGACTTTGTGTACCGCTATGCCTATCTGCAGGCAGTGGTGGAAGGCGACACCCTGACCCTTCAGCCTATCGATTACATAGGAGAGCAGCAATTTGGTGCCGGGGCGTATACCTACCTTATTAATTTTGAAGGCGAACCGGGTGGGCGGTATATCTCTATTGCTTTTCAGGAAGATTAAGCGGTCAGCCTGCCTGTTTTTTGCGAAGGTCGTTTTACTTTTAGGCTTCTAATTGTAAACGATATGGACCAGATTACTGCGTTTGCCGAACGGGCAATGACGATGTTGGTAGAGTACCTGCCTGATTTGATACTAGCCGCCCTGGTGCTCTGGGTGGGGTTCAAGGTGGCGAACCGTCTGGCAAAGGGGCTGGAAGCAGGTATGAGAAAAGCTGGCATCAGCGCCAATCTAACTCCTTTCTTGTCTTCTCTGGCACGGATTGCCCTGAAAGTACTGATCGTTTTTTCGGCAGCGGGGCTGATCGGGGTTGAGCTGGCTTCCTTCCTGGCGGTGCTGGCTGCGGCGGGCTTTGCAGTAGGCTTGGCGCTGCAGGGAAGCTTGTCCAATTTTGCCGCCGGGATTATCATCCTCCTCTTTAAGCCCTATAAAGTTGGGGACTGGATAGAGTTGGATGAGAAGTTTGGGAAGGTGGAGGAGATCCAAATATTCAACACCCTGATGGTGACGCCGGGGCGCAAGACGCTGATTATCCCCAATGCACAGGTGGTGGACAATATCGTGACCAACTATTCCCGTAAGGGGTACATCCGTATAGAGCTTAACGTGACTATGCCCTACAGCGAGAGCTTTCCACGGGTAGAAGCCGTCATCCGGCAGGAGTTGCAAAAGATTGAAAAAGTGTTGGAAGACCCGCCCCCCGAAGTGGGCATTGAACAGTACGACAGCCACAGTATTGTGTTGGCTGTGCGCCCTTTTGTTTTGCCGGATGACTACTGGGAAGTGACCTTTGAAACCTACCGCCGTATCAAAGCCGCATTTCACGAAAATCAAATTCATGTGGCCTACTCAGAGGGCGTGGAAATGGGGGCTATCGGTAATTAGGCGCGGCATTAGCGGCGGCGCTCCGGCTCCTCTTCGTCGGGAAGGTCGTAAATGACCGGGTCGCTTTCTTCGCGTTGTACCTTTGCGTCTTCCAGGCGGTCCATAAACTCAACGGAGTGGTCCCAGAAGTCCTCCAAAACGGGGCGGGCCTTGCCGCCGTAGTACCACACCCACTCCGGGTATTCTTCCAGGTAGGTATAGGTCATGGATTCCTGTTTGGCATCGGCGTTAATCAGGTGCGACCGGTCGCCAAACCAAAGCAGCACGCTGTAGAACAGAATCATCAGCGCTGACATGACCACCCCGCCCACGGCCTGATTAAGGAAGTTAATGTTGGCAGCCTCCAGGGCGCCTTCCAGAAAGCTTGCAAAAAGCCGGATGAGGACCATAGTGAGCACAAAGGTCAGCAAAAAGCCGGCGAGGAACATCAGGGCGTTATCGTTAACTGCCGTTTCCAGAAAGCTGGTGACATCCGGGCCGAAGCGGAATGCGATCATCAGGCCAAACACGACTGATAGAATCGTGAAGACCGTTTTGATAATGCCGCGGGAAAACCCAAGGTAAAAACCCCATACGGCAAAGACCGCGAATATAACGTCGATAACCATAAGCAACAAAATAATGTAATATTTCCCGGCTTGCCTATTATTTTAGATCACAAGCGCTCCAAATTCGATAAATCGCTGCTTCCGGGGCGGATAAATTCTGATATTGGATTTTTTTAACACGTACGGCCCCGCAGCGCCGTTGAATATTGCTACCTTAGCCTTACTATTGATATTCATAATTCAAAAACTAATCAAATGGGATACCCCGCTCTCGGGAAAGCCCCAAAAACATTAAGCGTATGAAAATGCTATGCACTGTCTTTCTGGTTTCCGCCCTCTGTACGACTAGCCTGTATGCACAATCAGAAGAACTCCCTTCCGTGTTTGTTCTCGGTGAATACGAGGAAGCCTACGAAGCGGTAAAGCAAGACTACAGCCAAACGCTGCTGGAGGTCACCAACTACAATACCGATGAAGCTTTCGGCAATTGGATGGCCATGATGCAAGACCTGCAGGACCATGCCGAGAAACTCAAGTTTAGCCTAAAAGGGGTGAAAGTCTGGCTCCATGCTTTCTGGGCGCCGGATGGCTCCATCGAACACTTTGGCTACCTGTTGCGGCCTGATTCCCGCAACGTGGATGAGCTAAAGCTTGCTGCTGTGCTTAAGACTTTTATGAAGAAGTACAATTTCCCCCTCGCCTCAGACAAAAAATTCAGCCACTACACCGGGGCGAACTTCCCGATCTACAGCGAAAAAGTAGACAACTAAAGCAAAGCCCTTTGCGGATTGCCAGGAGGACGTTCCGCTGCTGCACCTCAGCGCAAGGGTCAGCTATACCCTGTGCTGAGGTGCCGTAGTCTGGCCATTGCCCGCCCGCAGGGGGCTTTGCTTCTCCGGATATCCGCAGAAAGCCGGGCACTGGCTGAGATTTTACCCCCGAACACTAGTTGTTTTCCCAAAAAACACCTATTATACTGAGGATTATGCGGCCGGCTGGGCGCTGATGCCGCAAAGCCCGGCTGTCTAAGGTTTGCTACCAGCAAAAGGCTTTTGGTCTGAGAATAGGATCAAATAATTCAGTCGAGCCGCACTAGTACAGTGTACTAGTGGAGTGTTTCAGAAATGACTAACCGAAGAAACCCAGTAAAACCAGGGCGCCCAAGCGTGAAATACGCTGTGCTATTTCGGACTAGTCGCACTAGTGGATTGAGTCGTAGATGCTTGACAGTTTACGCCCAGCACCAGTAAGTGCTTAAGCGTGAAAAGACTGTCAAACATTTCGGTCTAGTCGCACTAGCCAAAGCCGCCACAGTACAATTCAAATCATCTAAATTTTGGGATCAATGGTTAAGATATTGGCCACAGACGGGCTGCATCAGGACGGGGTTACCTTGTTGAATGAGGCAGGGTATCAGGTAGATATAGAGAAAGTACCCGCCAAAGACCTGCCTGGGGTACTGCCAGCATACGATGTGGTGATTGTCCGCAGCGCTACTGAAATCAGAAAAGCCTTGATCGACCAATGCTCCAACCTGAAAATTATTGCCAGGGCAGGGGTAGGGCTTAATAATATTGATGCCGACTACGCCCGCGAAAAGGGGATAACCGTCATGAACACTCCCGCAGCCTCTTCTAAATCCGTCGCTGAGCTGGTCTTCGCCCATATGTTCACGCTGAGCCGCAACCTGCAGGCTGCTCACCGGGATATGCCTGCCCGCGGGCGCAGCGAATTCAGGGCAATGAAAGAAGAGTGTTCGGGCGGGATACAGTTGCACAACCGGACGCTTGGCATCGTAGGCTTTGGCCGGATCGGCCGGGAAGTGGCCCGTATAGGCGTGGGGCTGGGCATGAAGGTGATGCCGGTCGACCTGGTAGTCGACGAAGCTGATATTGGCATCAACGTTTACAACTCCGGCAACGTTCGCTTATCTGTCCATTTGGATACCTACGAATGGGAAGAAGTCCTGTCCAACTCGGATTACCTGACACTTCACGTGCCCTTCAAAGGCGGCAAAGCGCTGATTGGGGCCGAGGAAATCGCCCGGATGAAAGACGGTGCGATGTTGTTCAACACTGCCCGGGGCGGGGCTATTGATGAAACGGCTCTGCTCGATGCGCTGAATAGCGGGAAATTGCGGGGCGCTGGCCTCGATGTTTTTGAAGACGAACCGGCTCCCAAGCAAGCCTTGATGGAGCATCCTCTTATCTCCTGTTCCCCTCATATCGGGGCCTCTACTGATGAAGCCCGGGCCAATATTGGCCTGGAACTGGCAGACAAAATCCTTGCTTTTTTCGGAGACGATAAATGATGTAGAAGGCAGGGTGACGCCCAGGTAGATGCCTGGCAGTCAGAGGCGCTGTAACAATACGGGCCATGCTTGCAAAATACGATCAAGAAATTCGGCCCGGCTGCTTCTTTCCGGTTTGCCGGGATGCTGCCGTCCTTTCAGGAGCGGTCTGCCAGCATCATTTCCCTGAGCATGCCTTCCTTCATTGCATAGGCGGAGACGATGATTTGGGAAGTGCCTGCCATTTCCATAACGACATCCACCAGAATGAGGGCGACGGATAGCATAGCTGCCCGTGCGCTGGGCATGTGGGGCATACCGTGGCGATCTTCCAATGTCATCTTCAGTACCTGTTTGTAGAAAGGCCGGAAAGCCGTTGCCGGGATTTGGCTGCTGGTCCCCCGCTCCGGGCGTTGCCCGATGAATTGCTCCAGCACATCGAAGGTGCCCGAAGCGCCTACCAGTTGAGCAGTAGGGTAGTCCTGAAGTTGTTGCCGCAGGGGCTGCAGGGCCTTTTGCAGGAATTGTTCCAGGGTTTGCACTTCCGAAGGCGCTATGGGTTCTGTGTGGTGGAAGCCCCGGTACAGGACCGCCACGCCAATCGGGAAGCTTTGGGCCCAGCGCATTTGATCGCCCTCTGCGATGATAAACTCCACGCTTCCCCCGCCGATGTCCATGACCAGCAGCCGGCCGTGGCTGTCTGGGGTGGCCAGACGGACGCCCTGATGGATCAACCGGGCCTCGTCGTCCCCGCTAATCGTCTGAATAGTAATACCGGTCCTGTCTTTCGCTTCCGCCATCAGTTGCGGCCCATTGCTAGCCGTGCGCAAAGCCGCAGTACCAAAGGCCCTCGCCTGTTCGGGGGGTACGCCGTGCGCGTCCAGCATTTGCCGGAAACCCTCCAGGGTTTTAAGGGCGCGTTGATAGGGCGCCGGGCCAATCACTTCGATGCCTTCTTCAGCTAGTTGTACGAACTGCCGCTCCCGGTAATGCTCCCGGATAGGGGCTTGGGCGCCGGCAGAGGCAATCAGCAAGTGGAAGGTATTGGTGCCGAGATCAATGACAGCGTACTTTTTATTCACCATACAGGAATTCAGCTTCGCAAAGAGCGCTATTGCCCCTGTGCACTTGAGAAGATTTTATTGTAGAAATTGATACCCTCCGGCATGATGCGGTTGGCATAAGCTGGCTTGCCCGCTTCGAAAAAGAGGTAGTAAATACATTGATCGGTGTAGTAGAGGTCGGCCTCTGCCCGGTTTTCCCCTTCCACTTGGTAAAAGATACGGCCCACCGGCTTGCAGTTGGGGTTGATATCGGGGGGCTCCGAAGCGATATACGTCAGTGCGGTTTGGATATCGCTTTTCTCCTTTTGGCTTACGCTGAAGTTGGTGTAGTAAAAAACGTAGTCGATATAGTCGCATTCATTAAATAGCATCCGGAGGGTATCGGCAGGTATGCTTGGGTAAGCAGGGGCAGCAGTTGCCGGTTGCTGAGCGGTATTATCTTGCTGAGCTTCCTCTTTGGTAGTAGAGCGATCTCCACAACCCGCCAAAGCGCCTATTGCCGGGAGGATGATCGCCGTAAAAATGAGTTTGTTTTTCATAAACTTTTGTGCCTTTCACCTGAGTGTGCCTGAAGTAGTAAATTTTGTCCGGGGTTTATGGCCTCACGACAATCAGCCTTTTCGTAACGATAGTTTTGCCGCTGCTGTCCGCGATACTGTAAAAGTAAGTCCCTTTGCGCAGGGAAGAAATATTGACGCGCTCGGTCCGGCCGCCGTTGACCAGGTATTGGTTGGACCATTCCTTGACGCCAAGGATATTAAATATGCTGAGGGTGTACGTATCGGGCGGCAAATTGGTAAACTCGAAGCGTACATTCACGATAGCCGGGTTGGGAAAGGCATACACGCCGGGCGTGAGCTCTTCCACTGGGCGCAGGCTGCTGATTGTGCTTCCTGATTTGTAAGTGACCTGATTAATGGCAGTGCCTTCACTGCCTGTGCGTACCACGGCGATGGGCTCTACTGATTCATTGCTGAGGAAACGGTAGGTAACAGTTGTTCTCGGTTCCAAAGCCTCCAGCTGTAGGACGTCCAGCATGATATCCGTTATATCGAACCAATCGAAAAAGCCCACCTTGGCATCGAGGCGTATGTTTTGTTCCTCCGTCCGCTTTTCGCGTAAGACCTCGTATATACCGCCGGGGATAGTCATCATCCCCCAGGCATCCACCTCATCGGTCCGCTCCGAATTCAGGCGTATACGGATGGAATCCGGAGTAATCGGGAGCACATCCAGGATTTGGTCCGGCAGGTCGTCTGCAGCAAAGGCAAAACTGATATTGGTAGAGGAATTGTAGACATCCTGGAATTCGAGTGGAGCCCGTTGCTCCACGAGGGGCGGCTCGTAGCGGAAGGCGCCTTCAATGCCCAGCCCGGCGGGGTCGGCTCCGAAAAAGCCAAGGATTTCCACTTGCCCGGCATCTGATCGGTAGAACCGGTTGACATTATTAGCTACGATAGCGAACGCTGCTTCCGGAAAGGCAAAGTACCCTTCCGCTTCCTCAATGGGCACCACCGGCGCCGTATTGATAAAGGGCGCTTGCAGGGTGGTAAAGTCCCAGCTTTGGTCACCGCCGGTATCCCCAAGGCTAATGCCAGAGGGCAGGTTGTCAACCGCTGTGCGCAGAGAATCGCCGATTTCGGGAAAGGTCTCGTTGGTCACCATAGGTTGGGCCAACAGGCCGGTGCACAGGGCAAAAGAAAAAACAGTATACAGTAATAGATGCTTCATACGAAGTATTTGCGGATGTAACTAGTGCGACTAGTCCGAAATAGCACAGCGTATTTCACGCTTGGGCGCCCTGGTTTTACTGGGTTTCTTCGGTTAGTCATTTCTGAAACACTCCACTAGCAGATTGAGCCGTAAATGCTTGACAGTTAACGCCCAGCTCCAGTAAGAGCTCAAGCATGAAAAGACTATCAAATATTCCGGTTTATTCGCACCAGGCTTACAAAGGTAAGGTTTTTGCCGATACGCGGAAAGGGGCTTAACATTACCGTGTGTATCAAATTGCACAAAACAGAAAGTGACCCCCGGCTATCAATACTAGGGGGGCAACCCTCTGCATTTAAGCGCGATAGCTGCTGGGGTAGAGCTTCCCGCTCTGCTCCAGCTTATCCACGAATGCTGCCAGGCCATTCAAGTAGTGCAATTTGTTACACAACATTACCAGCCGCACAGTACCCCCGCCCTGGCCTTCATCTGGCCAACCCGCTATTCTGTCGAATGACTGGGTCAAGCTCGTCGGGCAAAGCTACTCATTCATAGAAGATACCTGGCAAGGAAAGGTACCTTGTATTGCATAGTACTGGTTTACTGCTTATATTTGCAGGTATGAAAGCTAAAGATTTAGATAAAACCCGACAGCAGCTTGTGCGCCAAATGCGGCGGGGCGTCTTGGAGCTTTGTGTGCTGGCGATTGCATCGAAGAAGGAGGCTTATCCTTCGGACATCATCGCCGAGCTCAAAGCCTCCAGGCTCATCGTCGTGGAGGGCACGCTCTATCCGCTGCTCAGCCGCCTCAAAGATCAGGGGTTGTTGGAGTACAGTTGGCGGGAGTCCAATATGGGGCCGCCCCGCAAGTACTACTCCATTACTGAAACTGGCCGTACATTCCTGGAGGAATTGCTGCAGACCTGGGGCTCCCTGGTGCAGGCGGTCGATCATTCCACACAAAATATCAACCACAATGAATAAGGTACAGCAGATCAATTTAGGTGGTGTACCCTTCACTATTGACGAGGATGCCCTCGATCACCTGACCCGGTACCTTGACACCATTCACGCCCACTTCCGGCAATCCGAGGGGTACGAAGAAATCACCCAGGATATAGAAGCCCGGCTGGCGGAGCTGTTTCAGGAAAGCATGGGCCAGCGGCAAATTGTCACGCTTAAGGATGTAAAAGACGCTATCGTCATCATGGGCACGCCCGAGGATTTTGGGGCAGAGCCCATGGAAGAAGGGGCGGCAGGCGGCCAAGAGCAGGCCGGCCGCAGCTACCGTACGGGCCGGCGCTTATTCCGTGACCCGGAGGAAGAAGCCATTGGCGGGGTGTGCGCCGGTATGGCGGCTTACTTTGGCATCAACGACCCGCTTTGGATTCGGCTGTTGTTTATCCTCCTCACCATTACGAGTGGGTTTGGTATTCCGGCTTACCTCATCCTATGGGCCATTGTGCCCGAGGCCAAAACGTCGAGCGACCGCCTGGCGATGCGCGGCGAGCCGATCAATATTTCAACCATCGGGCGCATCGTAGAGGAGGAACTGGACCATATTTCCGGCAAGGTTTCTGATTTCGGAAATGATTTCAACCGTAAAAAAAAAGATGGGCAAACCGGTGGGGCACTAAGTGAAGCCCTGCGGCAGATCGTCACCTTTATTGGCAAAGTGGTCGCCGTGCTCATCCACCTCATCAGTCAGCTATGGAAACCCCTGCTGATCCTCTGCGGTGCCTTGGTCATTATCGGGCTGCTGGCATCCTGGGTTGCAGTTTTTACTGGCGGCGTTTTTTTCTGGCCTTATCTGGACTATTTCTCTCCGGAATGGCCAATGATTACCATGCTGGGTGCCTTTAATATTTTGATATTAGTTGGAATAGCACTGCTGAGCGTAGGGCTATCCATCATCCGACTGTTGTACGGCACCCGCATGAGCCGCCCCTGGCGGGTGGGGCTCACTGGGTTTTGGATCCTGAATATTTTCAGCCTGATCGGCGTAATGACTTTCCTGGCCCGGGACTTCAGTAACGAAGCGCGCATTGACCGGCGGGTAGAATTAGGCAACTTGGCTTCTGATACCCTGAATTTCCGGATTGATGAACGAGTGCCTGATAACTCCGAGTTCCATATCGATGGCGACCTTTATTTCTATCCTGATGCCATAATCAGCGATCATGTAGACCTGGAAATCCGCAAGGGTGATGGCGAAAGCTTCGTGCTGGAAGAGTGGGTGGAATCCCGCGGCACCAACCTGGCGATGGCCGAAGAGCTGGCTGCCCGGGTCGATTACAAAGAAGAGGTCAGCCAGGGGGCTTTGACCCTGCCTACCTACTTTCGCATCCCGAAGGGCACCAAGTGGCGGGCGCAGGGGGTCCGCGCCGTCTTACGTATGCCGGTGGGCAAATACATCTATTTCGACGGCGAGTCCCGATTCTACATTGATGAGGCAGACAAGGTTGATTACCGGCCCCGCATTTACGATAACCCTGGCAGCACCTGGGAGATGACCGAAGAGGGGCTGCGCTGCCTGGATTGTATGGAAGACTAAGCAGCCCTTATTCTATTGCCCTAAACCCGGCTGTTCAACCAACAACCCCGTACCTGAAGGATACTCAGGTGCGGGGTTGTTGTTCTTTGAAGGCATGGGCTGTTTAGCCCGCATGCCGGTTGTCATAGCTCCTGCCGGTCCGCCAGCTTCCAGGGGCTGAGCCGGTGCAGGTCCAGCTGGAAGCCAATACGGTTCCAGTAATTGCCCCGCTCGGCAAGCCGGTCGGCTATATTTTTTGAACTGATAATGGGAAAGTATGCCGCCAGCCGCTCATCAAACAGAGAGAGCATAAGCCCGCCATTCCACAAAAACTGGTCGGAGAAAGTCAGGCCATCCGATAGGGGGCGGTTGTCATCGTAGTAGCCAAGGTCGAGGTAGGGCTTGACAGGAATGCCCAGCAAGGCGTCCCGGGGCAAGTCTACCTTGAAATTGGCAGCCAGCACGAAGTTGTTGCTCCGGCCCAGCCCAAAGCTATTGTCCACCGGCGCTTTGAAGCCGCCCCCCCGCCGGCTGATCTGTTGAGCAGCTAGGCCCTCAACTTCGTTCCGCCCCAGGTAGAGGTCATCGAAGCGGTAGTCGTTTCGGCCATTCGAAATCAAATTGAAAGCTACCGGGCTGATCGTATTAGACTCCCGGAAGGTGCTGTACAGGAAGTAGCCGGCAAATAAACGCAGGTGTACCGCCTGCCGGTCGGCGTAGTTGAAATTCCAGTCTATTTCAAAGGCGGCTTTGAGGTATTGCTGGTTGTCCCCGAATACATCTTCAAAAGCCTGGTGCTCCAGGGTGGCGCTCCAGCGGTAGCTGTTGATTTTGCGGCGTTGCTCAAAGGTGAAGCAGGCCTCCTGCAGGAAGTGCTGCCGGGTATCCGTAGCGGGGTCGAGCACATCGCTGAAGTCCAGGGTTTCCGTGGCAGTCCATATGCCGCGTAGTTGCAGGCGGGCGTAGGTATTGTCCGTGGGGTCGGGCATGAAGTCGAAGCGGAGGTAGGGTTGCAGCCGGTTGTAGCCCAGCCTGGCATCGTAGCGCTCCACCAGTTGCTGATTGAACCGCTGCCCGCTCACGCCCAGCCGGATGCGGTGGATGAAATCGCCCTGGCCGGGGTAGAAGTTGTAGTGCAGCGCGCCCAGGCCTGCCAGGTCATTGTTGCCAAAGCCATACATCGGGGCTGCTTTCCATTCGAAGCGGCGTTCGGGCAGCGTATGGTTGCTCAGGGCCAGGCCGGCCATCCATTTGTCGTAGGCATTCCAGCCGGCAATAGGGCTCCAAAGCAAGTTGCTGCGGGTGTCATCAGTGGCGGCAATCAGGAAGGTGGCGTTGGGGGCTTTCCAGGATTTAAACACACCACTGAGCTGATAGGCATTATCGGTACGGTACAACTCGGGGGCATAGCGCTCCGGGTCCAGCACGATAGCTTCCCCCGGTTCTGTAGGGATTCGAAGCTGCCGCTCCCCTTCAAACCCGGCTGACCACACCGTGGCTAATACCGAATCGCCTTTCACGATAGATACCGGCACCGGGCTTGCGATATCGCCCCGGTTTTGGACGGTGACGCGGTAGGAACGGTTCTGCTGTTCCACCTTGCTGATGGCGTAGTTGACGTAGCCTTCGCTGTACAACAGCCCATCGAACAGCCAGCTTAAATCCTGCTCAAGTGAGCTTTCCAGCGCCTGGCGCAGGTCGTTGGGCTGGGGGTGGCGGAATTGCCATTGCCGGTAGTATTTTTGCATGGCGGCATCCAGGCTATCGGTGCTTACGTAGCCTTCCAGCAACCGAAGCGCGAGGGGGGGCAATTGGTAAGCTCCGATCAGATAATTGAGCGGTTTGAAATCATTGGAGGGCGTGTCCGGAGCTTGGTTGAGCCGCCGCCGGGCTTGCAGCAGGTAGCCCAGCTCCAAAAAGGAAACGGGGCTGCTCCGGAGCAGAAAGTCAAAGGCGCCGTCAGGTTCGGGGTAGTACTGCGCAACGTACCGCTCCTCATAGTAGCTGTTCAGCCCCTCGTCCATCCAGGCGTGGTCGCGCTCGTTGGAAGCCAGTATGCCGTAGAACCAGTTGTGCCCCACCTCGTGGGTGATGACCACATCCAGGGATTTGGCACTGCCCACGCCGCCAATGTTGGTGACCATGGGGTACTCCATGCCGCCGCCTGCGCCCAGGGTGGTCTGTACGGCCGTAGCCTGCGGATAGGGGTATTCCCCGACTTTTTCAGAATAAAACTCCAGTGCCCGCTTGACGTAAAAGGCCCCTTTGTCCCAGTAGTCCTGGTCTTCGGCTGCGAAAAACGCCCAGGCTTCCACGGTTTTACCGGAAGGCAGGGGAGCCATATCGTGGCGCACCTGAAAGCGCTTATCGGCAAACCAGGCGAAGTCGTGCACATTTTCGGCCGTATACATCAGGGTTTTGAAGGTTTTCGCGGAAGGGGGAAAGGCCCCGTTTGCATCTTCAGTAAGCGGCTGCCGGCTGAGCGCAAGCAGGCGTTGGCGCTCGGCCTCATTTTGCAGGGTGCCGGTGGCCCCCACCTGATAGTTTTCCGGCAGGGTGATGCTGACTTTGTAGTTGCCAAATTCCGAATAAAACTCGCCCATATCCAGGTAGGGCATGGGGTGCCAGCCTTCGTTGTCATACACGGCAGGCTTGGGGTGCCACTGTGTGATGGAGTAGCTTTGGTTCACATGGCCGAGGCGGGAGAAGATATAGGGCAAATCCACCCGGAATGGGGTATTGATTTCCACCTGTGCATCCGGGGGCAGCGACTGGGGAAGCACCAGAATAGCAATATCAATATGCTCGGGGTGGTAGCTCCAGGTTGCGGCCTCGCCATCCGCAGTGAAGTTCAGAGAGTCTATTCCGCCGAGCTGATCTTTCGCCGCAAAGTGGAAGTCCGTCTCGCCCATACGCCGGGCCTGTTTTGCGTAAGCGGTTTGCTGATTGCGGTAGGCATTGGGCCAGAGGTGGAAGTAGAGGGTGTCGAGGGCATCGGGGGCATTGTTGTGGTAAATGAGGTTGAGGTGCCCGTGCAGTACATGCGCCTGATCATCGAGGCGCACATCGATGCGGTAGTCGGTTTGCTGCTGGAAGTAGGGGGACTGGGCAATACCGCTTATTGCGGTACAGAAGAGTAAAGCGAGCAAGAAGTTGAGACGCATAGCTTATATTGTGGGCGGTTGAAAATAATGGCAATGAAGATAGCGAAATCGATCAGTTTAGGCGGGTTGTTCCTGGTTTTTTGTCTGCCGCTCACCGCCCGGCAGGCTTCTGATACACTGGGTCTTCCGACGGAGTGGGTTGGGAAATGGGCGGGCAACCTGGACATTTACAGCCTTGAGGGCAAACAGCAGGAGGTGCCGATGGAGTTGCATATCCTGCCCAGAGACTCCTGCTACACCTACACTATTATCTACGGGGAGGACCGGGAAGTAGGTAAACGCGACTACCTCCTGAAGCCGGTAAAGCCGGAACGGGGCTGGTATAAGATCGATGAGCAAAATACCATTGAGATGGATGCGTATTTGCTCAATGGCAAGCTTTACAGCCGGTTTGAGGTGATGGGCAATTTGCTGCTGAGTACAGCGGAGGTGGAGAATGGTATCATGACCTACGAGATCATCTCCGGAAAGCTTGAGCCGGCCCGTACTACCGGTAATGCCACCTTTGAGGGCGAAGATATCCCGGAGGTTAAGGCTTTTCCTATACAGGTACGGCAGGTCGCTTACCTGAAGCGGCTTTGATTTGCGCCCGGATTTTTTCGGCAAAGGGGTGGAAATGGACTTCCAGGCTATGCCGCCGGGCTTGTCTGAACTCCTGCTCAATTTCATCGCACTCGGCTTCTGCAAGTTGTTCCAGATTGTCTGGCAACGGCCACCTGCCTGTGATGTGCAAGGCCGCCAGTTGTGCCTGTAAGTCAGACAAGGGCCAGATGCACCCCTGCGGCTGCACCAGCCCAATGAAAAAGACGTTGGGGTGCCCGGGCGCCATCATGCGCAGGTAGAGCGGAATGCGGTAGGCATCTTCAAAATCGAACAGCCCCGGCTCGAAAAAGGGGAAGGCAATTTTATAGCCCGTCGCAGCAATAACGGCATCAAAATCTGCGCTGCTGCCATCAGAAAAATGGACAGTTTGGCCTTCAAAGCGCTCCACGCCGGCTTTGGGGGCCACCCGCCCGTGCCGGATGCGGTAAAGGAGTTCCGAGTTGAGCGTGGGGTGAGCGGCGGTGATCGGGTATTCGGGGGTCTTCAGCCCGTAGCGCTCATATTGCCCAATTTGTAATTGAAGGCTGAGCTTTTGTAGGGGTGCCCGAAGGAACCTCGGGATACGCTGTAGCAAAGCATTATAAGTATCGGTGGGCTTCCCCATGAGAAATTTAGGGATGATGTAAGTGGGGCGGCGCAGGCTGATGGCCGTAGATTCGGCGACCCGGCTGGCTTCCACGGCACAGTCGCAACCGGAGTTGCCGGCCCCGATGACCAGCACCCGCTTTCCCGCAAAGGGCATATTAGTCTTGAAGCTGTGCGAATGCAGGTATTCGCCGGAAAAAGTACCCGGTATGTCGGGCCAGCGGGGTACGGAATGGTGCCCGTTGGCGACCAGGAGGTAATCAAAGGTGCGTTCGCTGCCATCGCTCAGGGTGAGGTGCCACTGATGGTTAGGAAGCTCAACCGCTTGTTCAACAGCCGTATTGAACTGTATGTACTGTTCCAGCCCGAATGCCTGTGCATAAGCCTGAAAATAAGCGAGCACCTGCTTATGTGAAGGATAGTCCGGATAATGGTCGGGCATAGGGAAGCCCTCAAAAGCAGAAAGTTCTTTTGAAGAAATGATATGGGTGGTTTCGCAAACGCTGGAGTGGGACTCCCCGGCGGTGAAGACCCAATTCCCACCGATTTGATCGTTCTTCTCGTAGCAGACAATGTCTGTCAGACCGGCATCCTGCATGTTTTTGATGGCAGCCAGGCCCGAACAGCCCGCCCCGATAATTGCAACGCTTTTTGGCATAGTGCCTGATTTTTGACGGTTAAGTAACGATTAAATAATAACTTCTCGATTTATGACGGGGGCTTTTGTTCCAATACTTCGTTGAAAAGCCTCGCCGTCCGTACGGACGCCTACGTTTTCCGCCTTGTCTTGAAGCAAAATCCCCTCGGTCAAAATGCGGAACTTATTATTCACTCGTTACTAATATAAGCAGAATTCGAAGAGGGCAATGGGAATATACTGTAGCTTTGCGGCCACAAACGCAAGAATGACGATGAAACAACTATTCTGCTTTTTCCTACTCTTTCCGGTAGTGCTCTCTGCCCAGAATGCAGGTACCGTTTGGTACTTCGGTGCAGCTGCCGGGCTGGACTTTTCTAGCGGTAATCCCGCACCGGTGCCTGGCGGTGCTATGGAAGCCTTTGAAGGCTGCGCTATTGTCTCGGATACGGAAGGCAGTGTCCTCTTTTACACCAACGGCGGCGGCCGGGACCCGGAGGGGTCGGGGCAGACCTCCGGTAAGATATGGAACCGCAACGATGAGGTGATGTACGATATGGGCGGTACCGAAGGCGGTGGGTTTAGTGCGATGCAATCCGCGCTGATACTGCCAAAGCCCGGGGTGCCGGAAGTATATTATCTGTTTACAATGGAAGAATCTGAATTTAATCTTGGCGGCAGCGTGCCGGGGCAGCCGCAGGGTAGAGGCTTTTCCTACTTTGAGGTGGATATGGCGCTCAATGGCGGGCTGGGCGGCGTTACGGTGGCCGACCAACGGGTGTACGTGCCTGCTTTTGAAGGCCTCACGGGCACTATTCACCAAAACGGGGCCGATTATTGGATAGTTATTGTGGATGCCGTTCCCGAAAACAATCAGCTCCTGGTTTTCCCTCTTACAAGCGAAGGTGTAACGGATACGCTGGCTTTCCCCTTTGACGGCACGATTGCCGGGCAGCTCGATATCTCTCCCAACGGGCGGTGGCTGTACTGCGCCGGGACTGTCTTTCCCTTCGATAATGCCACCGGGCAAATTGATACGGCGAACACCATCGGCCTGACACCTATGCCCGACCACAGCCGGGACGCCGCTTCTTTCTCGCCAAGTAGCCAATTTCTCTATTTTGTGGAAAACACACCCGCTGGCCGCGTAATGGTGCAGTACGATTTGGAATCGGAGGAGGTGGAAGACAGCCGTTCAATAATCGCCAACCTACCGGAAAACCGCCTGACCGGGCAAATGCAAATGGCGGTGGATGGGAATCTTTACCTTTTAGAGCGCGCATTCTTTCCAATGGATGGTACAACCTTATCCATTCTGGAATGCCCGGACACACCGGAGCCGCTGTTTATGCCGGATGTTTTTATGCTGCCAGAAAGCGATAATATTCCTTACACCGGCCTGCCCAACTTTTCCGACCATATCTTTGCTACACAGCCACTCGAATTTGCCTTTGAGCAGGACACCCTGACCCTTTGCGAAGATGAACCGGCAACGCTTTCCGTCCCGGAATTCCCCAATGCCGGCTACGCCTGGTCTACGGGCGATACGGCCACGGAGATCGAAGTAGGCCTGGACAGCCTGTACGCCCTGACCATCAGCACAGCCTGCGAGACGGTTGCGGATACCATATCTGTTGCGACCATAGATTGTGACACCAGTATCTGTATCGTTGCGCTGCCCAACACCTTCACCCCAAACGGCGACAATACCAACGATACCTTCGGCCCGCTGAGCGACTGTGAAGAACCGGTCTTCCTGAACTTCCTGCTGCGCATTTACAACCGCTGGGGCAACTTGGTCTATGAAACTTCAGACGCCAGCCTGCCCTGGGATGGCGAACAGGACGGGGAGCCTGCGCCTACGGAGGTCTATTTCTACCTCATGCAGTATCAGGTAGAGCGGCAGGAATCGGTGCAGACTTTGCAGGGGGATGTGACGTTGGTGCGGTGAACAACGCCTGCCTCATTCCCTGTTTGTGCCAAGCCGACTCAGGCGGCGATTATGGAATCGCGGCCTGAGCATGCAAATGGGAACTTGCCTCACTTCACCTTCAAAAACTGCTCCGCTGCCCTGGCCTGCCCGCCCTCCAAATACTGTACCACATAAGCC
>CAZNSK010000071.1:3657-31286 GCA_964575505.1 uncultured Phaeodactylibacter sp. | reverse complement strand
TCAACGGGGTGTCTACGTTCGACCTGGTGCTGATCAGCAAGCACATCCTGGGCGTAGAGCCGCTCAATAGCCCATACAAGCGGATTGCTGCGGATGCGAACAACTCCGGCAGCATCACCACGCTTGACCTGATACAGCTGCGCAAGCTAATCCTGTCGGTCAGCACAGCACTGCCCAACAACACGAGCTGGCGCTTTGTGGAAGCAAGCTATGTGTTCCCCAACCCGGAGAACCCATGGCAGGAAGCCTTCCCGGAGGTGATCAATATCAACAACTTGCCGATGGGCGGCATCCACAGTGCCGACTTTATTGCAGTGAAGATCGGTGATGTAAGCGGCGACGTGGTGGCGAACAGCTTCTCCGCGATTGAGGAGCGCAGCTTCGAGGGTATCTTCCAACTGGAAACAGCGGACGAAGCGCTGAAAGCGGGCAATGAGTACCGCATACTCTTCACCGCACCCCAATTGTCGGCCATCGAAGGCTTCCAGGGCACGCTGGAGTTTGATGCGCAGGCACTGGAGCTGGTGGAAATCCTGCCAGGCACTCTCACCGAGGGCCACTTCGGCCTGACACAGGCACAGCAGGGCCGGGCCGCGATGAGCTGGCACTGGGCGTCCGAGCCGACAGTTACCGGATCAGCGAAGGCACTAACAACGAACAGTGAGCTGTTCACGCTGGTGGTGCGCGCCCGCACGGACGTACAGCTGAGCGGTGCCCTGCGCATGAGCGATGCGGTGACGCTGCGGGAGGCTTATGGCAATGCTGGCACGTTTGAAGATGTGGCCCTGCACTTTGGCGAGGCGGCCGAAGAAGGAGTATTCACCCTCTACCAGAACCAGCCGAATCCGTTCCGCAATGAAACGGTAATCGGATTTGAACTGCCGGAAGCAGTACCGGCAACAGTTACGGTTAGCGATGTGGCCGGGAAAGTACTGCGTGTGTATACAATAGACGGGGCGAAAGGGTATAATCAACTCGCCATTAAGGCATCCGGCCTGGCGGTAAAAGGGGTGTTATCCTACACCGTGGAAGCGAGAGGGTATCGTGCAACCAAGCGCATGGTGGCCATAGAATAAGGAGTTTCAGGGGAACCTGAATACATGAGGCCGGGCATTCGAAAGGGTGTCCGGTTTTTTTAGAGGGCTACCCGCTGTATTAGCACCGCCCAATCCTCATACGGTGCCTCCGGAGCCAGGCCGATATCCGCCCAGCCCCCACCCTTTATCGTTTTGACGGTACCCGTTTGCAGTGCCCCGCCCGCCCGGGGGTTAAACCAGGCAACGGTGTAGTTGCCTTCCGCTTGTCTCAAATCAAGCTGGGTGGTGCTTCCGTACTTCAGGTAGATGGCGTAAGTTGCCCCTTCAAGTGCCAGGCAGTGGTTGTCACCCCTGCCGGTAAGGTGGTCTGCACTGCGCATATCCGTATAGTTGAGTTGCTCAAAAAATGCCCGGGCGTGAGCCGATTGCTCCCACATATTGTCCCGGCTGCGGAGGTCCTCAGCATTGAGGTCGTGCGGCGGGGTAAGCCAACCGAAGTACCACTGCACGCCAGCTGCACCCGCCATCAGGGCGGGCCAAAGTACGGTCGTCCGGTCTTTGGTATGCTGAGGGTCGAGGCGGTCGGGTTTCGTGCCGGTATGCCAGGGGCCGATTTCATCCATCAGTACAATCCAGGGGTGGCGCTGCCGGGCTTTTTCTACCCATCGCCGGATGGTAGCGTGTACCTGCCCGGGCTCGCCAATCTGCATGGAAAGCCCATCCAGGGGGTCATACTTCAGGAGGGGGTTGAGGATTTCCGCCCGTTCGGCTTCGTAGGGGTAGGTGTGCACCAGGACGGGGTGCCGGTAGGGGTCGTTTTCCTTGAGGTACCGGATCATGGCGTAGCGCTGCTGGTCATTTTGGCCGTGGGGCCAGCTGCCGGCGTAGCCATTTTCTTCTCCAATATTCCAAATGATGTTATTGTGGTAAGCAAACCGGGCAATAAGCTCGCGGTAGTACAACTTCCGCTCCGACAAGGTATAACCGTCGTCTAAGAGCAATTGGTTTTCCTGCTCCTGCGTAATGGCCTCAATGACGATGCCCAGGCGCTCGGCGTGGCGGAAAATGATGTCCCACTGTGCCAGCTTGCTGACGTCGTAGCGCCGGAAATCTGCCCGGCGGTGGCTGATGAAGGGCCAGACATCCCCGGCGTCTCCACCTATATTTAGAGTCAGCAGGTAAAGGGCATTCATTTCTTTTTCCGCCAGGTAGTTCAGGGCGCCGATGATGCCTTTGCCTTTGCCATCCTTCCAGGTAGGGTCGCCGGGCTTCCAATCCCCCAGGTGGGGCGACCAGGTCTTGATGAAGTTCTTGTTGCTGTCAATGGCGTAAGTATTGTCGATGTCTGCGTAGGCCAGGAAGTTTTCGGGAGAGTTGGTGCCAAAGATCAGGAGCGGCTCGCCGTCTTGGGTGTGCAGGTAGCGGCTGCTTTGGTACTGCAGGCTCCCCGACCGCTCAAAGTGGGCCGCATCCGCCGGTGGTTCCTGCACGGTGAAGGTACCGGTTTTTCCATGGTGGGGCGCAATGGGGATGCCGGTATAGGGGTCTTCCTGCAGGGCGATTTCCCGGCCTTTCTGAAACGCGACCCGGTACGCCCATGCGCCCGCCCGGGGCGGCGTGAAGCGCACGCGCCAGATACCCCCGGCTTCGGCACTGGTCTGGGCCGCATCCCCGTCGGCGGCGTAAAACCCCGGCACGGAATACCGGTGAGGCCCCTGTGTGAACGTTACCTGCAGCCGGTAGTCCGTAAAGGGGTTTTCGGGGGCTTTTTCGCGGGTAGCTTCGATTTCAAAGTCCAGCTCAATGAGCTGGTGCTGAAAGTAGGGGCCTTGTGCTGAAGTGGGCACAGCAAATAAAAGGAAGAGCGAGAGTACAGCTATGGGCGTCCGGGCATTCATACACGTAAGCATTTTCGTTTTTGGCAATGAGATTAAGATACGTATTTTACAGGGCCCTCCCGGCACCACTGAGCAGGACAGTGCCCAGTGAATAGCTGACAAATGGTGGGGCTGCCCGGCAGGGGTTTGCGGCATGCCGCCGCCCCATCGCGGCAAAAAATCGTACCCCCTCTGGCAAAAGGGCCGGTTTTGAGCCCAATCGAAAACATTCATTGGCGATGGTTTGCTAAATTGAGCAAGTGTAAAATCCAGGATCATGGTTCGTTTTTGTTTGTTGCTGCTTGTATTGCGGGCCGGGCTTTTGCCCGCTCAGCCCATTTTTGCCGATGGCTCCGCGGGGGCCGGCATTGGCCACCCGGGCCGTAACTTTGGAATCGCTTTCGGCGACTACAATGGCGATTTAGCGGATGACCTGTACGTCTCCCGCCACAATGCGCCCAATCTACTGTACCGGGCTGCTGGGAATGGCCGTTTTGAAGAGGTTGCTGCCGATGCCGGGGTAGGGCACCTTGGCACCACCAACGTCAGCGCCTGGGGCGATTACGACAACGACGGCGACCTGGACCTCTACCTCGGCAACCGGGACGAACCCAACATCCTTTTCCGCAATGAGGGGGACGGCACCTTCACGGATGTGACCGAAAGCGCGGGGGTAGGCGCTGGCCACCGCACCCGCGCCGTCCTGTGGGGTGATGTTGACCGGGATGGCTACGTCGACCTCTATGCCGCCAATATTTCTGCGCCTAACTTCCTCTACCACAATAACGGCGACGGCACCTTTACGGATATTACCGAGGCCGCCAATGCGCAGGACTTTGGCGTGGCTATGGGCTCCTTGTTTTTCGACTACGATAACGATGGCGACCTGGACCTCTACCTCACCCACGATGCCAATCAGCCCAATATCCTGTACCGCAACGACGGCACCGGGCACTTCGAGAACGTCTCGGTGGCCTCCGGAGCCAATATCGCTGCTCAGGGCATGGGGGTTGATTTTGCAGACGTTAACCACGATGGCTTCTTCGACCTCTACATCACCAACCTGTATGAGAATGTCCTGCTGCTCAGCGATGGCGATGGCACCTTTACGGAAATCGGCGGCCCGGCAGGCGTGGATGACCTGGGGATGGGCTGGGGGACGGTCTTTCTGGATTACGACAACGACGGCTACAGCGATATTTATGTATCGAATGACACCTACTTTGCCCCATTCGACAACCTGCTGTACCGTAATCTGGGGAATGCGACTTTTGAAGTCGTCAGTGAAGGTACGCCCCTGTCGAGCCCGATGGCCGGCTACGGCGTCGCTACGGGTGATGTCAACTCCGATGGGAAACCAGATTTGCTGCTCGTCAATGCCGGTTCTCAGGACGGCAATCAGCTTTTTCTGAACAGCACCGAAAACGGGCACCACTTCGTCAAAGTACGCCTGCGGGGCACGGAAAGCAATACTGCCGCTATCGGCGCGCGGGTTACGTTGGAAGCCAACGGGCAGGCGCAAATGGATGAAGTCTGTGCGGGCATGGGCTATGCCTCCCAAAACAGTTTCACCTTACACTTCGGGCTGGGGGACGCCACGCTTATCGACCGGTTGTCCATCCGCTGGCCGAATGGGGCGGTGGAAACTTATGAAGGGCTTGCGGTTGATCAGCATTATTTCATTACAGAAGGGGAGGGCGTAACAACATCCGCCCTGGGTCGAAGGAAGGCTATACCTGGACTTCGGGTGTGGCCCACCCCTGTGCAAGATGAGCTTTGGATAGAATATGAAATGCCTAACCGGTCCGGAGCATGGCAAATGCAAGTTCTCGATATACAGGGGCGATGTATAGCCACTTTGCCATCGTCGCATACTGACGGCTCAAACGGGCGGTTTCAGGTATCGGCATCAGGCTGGCCGGCTGGCTTATACCTTATTGTATGTCGTAGGGAGGAAGGGGTAGCGCTTAAACGGATTGTGAAACAGTAAGGCATAGTATTGAGCTGTAACGCCATAAAGGGGAAACAGCGCGCACAGGTCTCCCAAAATATAGTCCAACAACTTAAGATTTGTGAAATTATGGCGCAGCTATTTTTTTAGCGCGCAAGGCAAAAAACGTAGGCGATGCCTAAGCATCGGCGAGGCTTTTTAACGCAGCGAGGTGGAAAAAGAGCAAGTCAGAAATCACAAATCTTGGGTTGGCGGACTATAATCGATACTTAGAGCAGTTTGTTTTTCATGCACAGGGAAAAGAGCTGCAGCGTTTTTTATTGATTACTGCAGCTCCTGAAAATTCCCCATAAAATTAGCTTTAGGTAGTAGTGGACCGATAGCCCATTGGTTAAGCACAGGGGGGAATCATAGAGCAGTAGTGCATGATGTACCAGCGATATGCACCGGTGTAATCCAATCTTTTTAGTAAAGCACTTTTCGCTTTTTTCGGTGTGGCAAATTTACGGTCCGGGCCTTCACAGCTAAAGGAACTGAGGGGTGAGAATGGATGCAAAACGAGTGAATATTGGAGCAATGCAGGTATTACCGGGAATCAATTATCAGTAATATCCACATTTTAATATCAGACCTGATGCGTTGGGTCAGTATTGTGAGAACAATGAACTATTTTCAACTAAACACTATCGGTAATTACCCTCTAGTGCGACTAGTCCGAAATAGCACAGCGTATTTCACGCTTGGGCGCCCTGGTTTTACTGGGTTTCTTCGGTTAGTCATTTCTGAAACACTCCACTAGTTGGCATCGGAGCAATAAGCAGGAATAAAGGAGCAAAACCGACTGTTACCAGCTTTTCGAAGCTGTCAATCACTGCAAATAGTACGATGGCGGCTGCCCAAACCGCTCTTTAAACATTTTAGAGAAGTACTTGGAGTCCCGCATGCCGCAAGCCTCTGAGAGTTCGACCACAGAGCTAACTTTGCTGTCCTCGAGCAATCTCCGGGCATAATCGAGCCGTACTTCTTGAATGTATTGTGAAGTGGTAAGCCCGGTGTACTGCCGGAGTTTCCGGTTGAGCGTGTGTCGGCTCAGCCCCATTTGCGTTGCCACGAAATCTACGGAGAACTGCTGTTCGGACAGGTGCGCTTGTACGATGATTTCAGCTTTCTCCAGCCAAGCCTGGTGGGCCGTGGCTTTTTTAGGTGCGACGGCAGCGCGGTTATCCGATAAGGTATTTTCTTCCGGCTCAGGTAGCCGCATTGTAGCGTGCCGCAGCAGGTTGCGGATTCGAGTCAGGAGCTCCTCTTCTACAAAGGGCTTAGTGAGGTAGTCATCCACCCCGATGCGCAAAGCTTTCAGCCGGTCGGCCATTGCGGACCGGGCGGTCAGCATGATGACCGGGATGTGGCTGAAGGCATCGCTCTGCTTCAGGTGGTGCAACAGTTCGTACCCGTCCATTTCGGGCATCATGACATCGGAGAGCAGGAGGTGAGGCGGAGCGGCCAACTGCTCCAGGTAGGATAGCGCTGCCCGGCCATTTGAGACCGCTTCCACTTCAAAGCGGGACGACAGAAGCTGAAGCAGGTAGTTACGCATGTCGTGATGGTCTTCTACGATTAACACGCGATAGCTGTTTTCCTGCTCGCCTTGGGGGGCAAAATCAAAGTGCAGCATGTCCTCCACTTTTCGGGCGGATAGGGTGACCTGGCCTCCCTCAGGCGTAAACTTGATGGCGTTGGCCAGATAGTTATACAGGATCTTTTCTGTCTTTTGTGCATCCAGTTGCAGGCAGAGAGACTCTGCTAAGCCATAGTCCAGCTCCAGCCTGATCGCTTCCCGGCTGGCGTGCAGCTCAAAATTGCTTGTCAGTTGCTTTAGCAGCGGCAGCAATGGAGTGTTTGCGTACCGGACGTCGAGTGTGGTGGATTCCAGCCGCGCCAGATCCATGATATCATTGACCAGCCGCAGCATTTTACGGCTTTGCTGATGAGCAAGCTCAATGAGCGGGCGCAGAGCGGGGTGGTTTTCCTTTTCCAATAATTGAGATAGCGGGCTTAGGATAAGGGTGAGTGGAGTACGCAACTCGTGGGAAAGGTTGGCGAAAAAGCGGGATTTGAGTTCATCTAACTGCCGCAGCTCAGCTGCCTGTTCCCGGATGAGCTCCCGGTCTTTGGCGATCGTTTCCGTACGTTTCTTAACTTCTGCTTCCAGTTCCTGATTGCGGCGGTCGAGCGCTTGGGTGCGCAGGTAAAGGACAAGCAGCCCGATGGCCGCTACCAGCAGAAAAAACCACCAGCGCAGGTAGAAAGGCCACTTTACCCAAATGGGCACTTCCAGCGTATTGGCAGCCGGCAGTCCATTCTCCAGTACGGCCTGTACTAGTAGTGTTTGCTGACCGTAAGGCATCCGTCCAAGGGTAATCGTATGGTCAGCAGCAGTTTCCCATGCTTCTCCTTCCCGTTTGAGCTTATAGCGGTATATGGCCCCCGGGCCGAGCCTGACGTCTTCCATGCCCAGCATAAGCGTCAAAAAGCGGTCTTGAGGATGGAATACGATCTGCTGCTTTTCCCAGAAAGCTGCTGTTACATTGACCGTCTTATTCGCAGCATCCAGATACTGAAGGATTTCCACGACCTGAGGCCGGGCTTCTACGGTACCCGGTAACTGATCTGTAAATGATTCCGGGTGAAAGTACGCTGCGGCGCCAGGAGGTTATCTTCTGAAGCTTCTCATCATTGATAACCTGCAAGTGCCCATCTTCAAATAGCAGGGCAGCTTCGGCACCCTGAGCCACCCAGAATGCATTGTATTCAGGAAAGTAAACCAGTTCGTTAAAACTAGCATAGCTGTTCATAAAACTAAGCTGCTCCCTAAATTGATTAAGGCCTGCTGAGTCCTTTCGGACGTATAAAGCATCCTCATGCTGCCATGCGAAAAGCAGCTGCGGTGTGTTCGGAAATGAAATCAAAAACACAGTGGTGTCGACTCTGTGAACCGGCATAGACCGGATATGCTTCGTGTAAGGCAACAACGTTTGTATGGGCTGGGAAGAAGGCTTAAGCTGATTGTACATCCGAAGCAAAGTGCCACCGTTCTCCTGCTGCTCTGTCCAGTACCGCCCGGTCGACTCATCTACTGACAGCAACTGTTCCCCGGTGGACAGCTTCAGGAGCTGCCACTCATCTTGTCCGGGATGATAAAGGTAACAAACCCCATCCGCCAGGAAGAAAGCCAGCTGAGCCGTAGGCAAAGGGCTGCAATATTGAACCTGATTCCAGTCAAAAGGTGTAGCTTCCCCGGAGTACACTTCAAAGGAGACAACGGTCTCGTCGTAAATATCAAAAACATCAATAAGCGGGGAGAATTTCTCAGAGGAGCTCATGCGGTGCAAGAGCAGAAGCTTACGGCCTTTGGGGATGATTTTCCAGATGGCTTCCGTCCTTAGCCCGGCCGACCGGTTAAAAGATTTGAAGTGGTGCCCATCGAAGCGGCTCAACCCTTTATTAGTGCCTACCCAAATGACCCCGCGCTCGTCCACTGCTACGCAGTATACCGGATTATCGGGCAGCCCGTTGCGGGTGTCATAATGGCGAATAGTGGTGGCAACCTCGCTGATGGAGGATTGGGCTCCCAGAGACAAGGAAACAAGTACCAAACCCAACAATCCGAATCTATAAATCAGCCTGAACAGAAAAGGTGGTGTTGGTATCATGGTTATCCTATCTCGACTGCCAAATTTACAAAAAGCATAACCGTATCTGCAAAAGCATGTTAAGGAAAGCAAACGGAGAAAACTTTCTTATTCCCACTTTAACACTACACGCAAAGCCGTATTATTGCGTTTCAATTTGCAGCAAACCCTTCCACTTCATGAATAGAACGCTACTCCTTTTGATCCTTGCGTGCGCGCTGAGCCTGCCCGGTTGGTCGCAAAAGTACAGCAACGAGTTTTTGACCATCGGCGTAGGGGCAAGGGCCCACGGCATGGGCACCGCCGTCATCAGCAGTGTGGATAATGTCACAGCCGGGCTTTGGAACCCGGCGGGCCTGGCTAACCTCAAACCGGAGGATGGCCTGGAGCTGGGGGCTATGCATGCCGAGTGGTTTGCCGGGGTGTCCAACTTCGATTACCTGGGCTTTACCCCGCCAATTGCCAACGGGGGGCGCCTGGGCTTCTCCCTGGTCCGTTTTGGCATAGATGGCATCCCCAATACCCTGTCCCTCTACAATAGCGACGGCACGGTCAACTTTGATAATGTCACAGAGTTTTCTGCCGCCGATTACGCCTTCCTGATCAGCTACGCCCAGCCCTTCAATGTGAAAAAGGGGCAACTGCTGGGCGGCGGCAGCGTCAAGGTTATCCACCGCCGCATCGGCCCCTTCGCCAATTCCTGGGGCTTTGGCCTGGATGCAGGCTTGCAGTACCACCTGAGGGACTGGAGCTTTGGCCTGGTCGCGAAGGATTTGACGTCTACCTTCAACGCCTGGTCCTTCAGCTTTACAGAAGACGAAAAGCAAGTACTGGCGCTGACCAATAACGAGGTGCCCATCAATAGCGTGGAGATTACCCGCCCGCAGGTGGTGCTCGGGCTGGCCCGCCGCTTTGAGCTGGGCAAGGTGGGCCTGGCCCCGGAGGCTAATTTTATTTTTACTACGGACGGCCAGCGCAACACCTTGCTATCCGCTGACCCCATTAGCATGGACCTGGCGGCCGGGCTGGAGGCCGACTATAAGGATTTTGTGTTTCTGCGGGCAGGCGTGAGCCAGTTTCAGGAGGTTACGGATTTTGACGGAGGGGATAACTGGCGGACGCGCCCCAGCCTGGGGGTGGGCTTCCGCATCGCCAGCTTTGTCGTGGATTATGCCTACACAGATCTCGGAGCCGAAGAAAGTACCTACTCCCATGTGATCTCCCTACGGTTGGGGCTAAAGCCCAAAGCAAAAGAATAACCACAGTGTAAAGATTCAGGATTCCTGCCAGCCTGGTTTTGTGATGCTTTATTAATCCCTATATTTGTATGGATAGTTGGCTGAAAAGCGGCGCTGCACGCGCGACAGGGGCACTGCACAGTCATCCTCTGCCCGGTGGCGTGTACTCCTTCGGAGTTTCGGCTATCAACCGTACAGGCATCAAAAGTTTTGACTCTACATCTTATAAATATTAGGGTACGACTTGGTGTGACTAGGGCGGGCCTCAGTCCCGGTTTTACCGGGATTCGCTTCCGCGACAAGGGGATTACTGAACCACACCGGCGGCCTTATCCATGTCTTATCGAGGGTCCAAAACCATCCCGGTGTTTGTGCGGTTTTTTTACTTCAAAGCCAGCCCGCCCGGCGGCGGACTGGCTTAAAAAATGAAACTATACTTTCACTTAGTGGCAGGTAAACCCACGCAAGGGGCGCTTTGATCTGGGGTCTCCGCTACAGTTGGCGTTGCCGTACTCATACGCATATCCGACCACTGCATTCCAGTCTGTGCATTCCGAAGTGCTTGCCCCTTTGACGCAAACAAAGCGGTCCAGTAAACGGGAATTAGACGAGTGGTTGGGAAAGGCATGGCAACGGGTTGTACGGTCATTCCCGATTTTTTCGCATTTGTAGCCCACCCGGGTGCGGCTGCTGGCGAGTACGTCAGGGCTGCCTATTTCCTGCGCGTCTTTTTCTACTTGCTGGTCTACAGCACCTGCAATGGCTTGCAACGCTTCAAGTCCATCCACTACGTTAAGTTTGGCTTCAACGGTGACCGCTGCGCCGCTCATGGTAAAGGCCTGATAGAGGTAGAAGGGCTCACCGGAACCGGGTATCGTCTCCAACCCGAGGATATCCGCGATTTTATCCTTAAAGTCCGGAGTGACGTAAATCGTGCCGGTGTAGGGGTCGAAGAAGGCAATCAGTGCGTCGTCGGGGTCTGTGTCTTCGCAAATTTCTTCCTTCAGTTCGATCGCTTCTTCTTCACAGGCGGTAAAGGCCAGGGCAAATGCAGCGAGGAGCAACAACATAAATGGTAAGGTCTTCATAGTAACTTGATTTTGGTGATTGTTGAATGATTACACCACAAGTTTACGGGCAAAAGCGCCTTGCCTTCCAGTTCAATCTTTGCTGGCTTTTTTAGCCCAAACTCCGCTTTTCAGGTTTGTAATTATTGGTTTTTGTGTTTTAAAATTCTGATTTTCAATATTTTATGGTCTTGTACGCGCCAGGCTGGTTTTTTCTCATTTATGGCATTGAAAAAGTTGAACAGATCGGGTAAAGCCGTCTTCCAGGATCAAATAATACAAGCCCTCCGGCAATGCCGGGCAGTGGAGAGCCGGGGTAGCGAGGGTAGTTTCGTACAGCGTTTGGCCCAGCGCATTGCAAATTTTAACCCGGGTGCCCGGCGGTGCACCCACGAGGTTGAATTGGCCGTTATTGGGGTTAGGGGCAATGGACCAGTCAGGCGTATCCCTGGCCGGGGCGGCCGCCGCAGTGGCGGGGTCCAGCAATACCAGTGTATCTTTTTGGGGTACCGGGCAATCGGGAGGGAAGAACTGCTCCAGCCGGTTGAGCAGCAGTACGGACCCCGGAACGACCTCAGCAATGAGCGTGGCCGTCGTAGTGTCGGGGCTTCGGAAGATCATGTCCTCTACGATAATGGTAAAACGGGCCAACCGCCGGTTTTGACGCAGCGCATTTGAGCCATAGCCCGCCGCGCCCAGGTCGATCCGGCCCGGTGGCAGGGTACTGCGGCCCGTTTGGGCAACTTGGGCGGTGGCATGTACAAACATAAGGTCGCCCATTGCCGTATCGGGAAAGACCCGGGTGAGGCTGTCTTTCACATTGAGGGGGTCGTACTTTACGCTGAAGGCAGCCCCAAGTACCCCTTCCGGTTCAGTGACGCCACCGGCAGGAAAGCCTTCGATGAAAGCCTCCAAAAACACCGTATCCCCCACTTGGGCGGTATCCCGGTCGAATGCCAGCCGGATGCCTGGGCAATAACTCGCTTCAGCGGGCACCACCGGCTCGTAGGCAGGGGGCAATATCGTTGCTGCTGCGCTATCTTAGTTCAGCGCAATGATCTCCGTATCCAGGGAGTCAATGAAGCCATTGCCATCGGCATCCACATGCGCAAAGTTGATGCCAGTAACTGGCAAGGCCGCGAAATCAAAGCCCTCCGCGGGCTGAGGGGCCCAATCGGGCGTAGCGGCCGGGCGGGGCAGGGTCTCCTGGAAGTAAGCAATGCCTACGGGCAGGAGGTCGCGCACGTTGACGATGCTGTCGTTGTTGGTGTCGCCCGGGTAGACCGCGAAGGTGTCCAACTGAGCCTGCAGGGGCGCATAAAAGGCAAGGAAGAGGGGCAGTAGGGCAAATGCTTTCATTGGATTTTAGCTATTTTTATCAAAAAGCCATGCTGGAAGTAGACTATGACTACGGGCTTGGGGAGCCTCTGCAGCGGTGGCTGGTCGCTCAAAAGGAAGAGGATGCGGCCCGGGCAGTATACGCCAAAGCACTGCAGCTCACCCTGCCCGGCACGGAGGAAAGCGCCCGCTGGCAGCTCTTTGAAGAAACCCGTCAGCTGCTTCAACAGCATCTGCCTTTGTTCTCAAAACTTGAAGCGCAGCAAATTTATACCAGCCTGCTCAATTACTGTACCCGCCAGCTTAACCGCACAGGGGAGGAACGCTACCGCCGGGCTTACTTCGACCTCAACCGGGCGTTGCTGGAAAGAGGCTGGCTGCAGGAAGCCGGCGTGCTTTCGCCCTGGCGTTACATCAATCTGGTAGCCGTTGCCCTGGCACTCGGGGAATTGGCCTGGGCAAAGGCATTTGCCGAAGACTTTAAAGAGCAATTGCCGGCCGCCCAACGCGAGAATGCCTATCACTATGCCCTGGGGCAATGGCACTACGCAGCGCACCAACTGGCTCAGGCCCGGCATCACCTGATGCAGGTGGTCTTTGAGGAACCGCTTTTCAACGCGGGGGTCAGATTACTGCTTGCTAAGGTCTTGTACGATGCCGGAGCGGAAGAACTGCTGCTCCATCAGCTGGAAGCCAACCGCCTCTTTTTTATGCGGGATAAATCGATCGATGAAACCCGTAAAGCTCAGCTTGAGGCATTCAACCATTTTCTGAGGCGGCTGGCCCGCATTCCGGCTTTTGAAAAAAAGGCGCTGGAAGAGCTGCGGGCTAAGCTGCCGGGGCCCTCTGAAATTATGGGGCACGACTGGTTGGCGGAGCGGCTGGACCGGCGGCTTCAGAAATGAACCACCTTGGTGGGCTACCAAATAGAAGCAGCCGGCGCGATATGCCCCTCTGTTAATTTAAGGCTACCGCCCTCCACCATCAGAGTGGCCCGGCCGAATGGCGAGCCGGGGAAGAATATCTCCGTCATATTGGTAGCCCCGCCGTCGGCAAAGAGCTCAATTGAAGCGACATCCAGCCAGATTTCCAAGTCCAGCGTATTTCCTGTTAGCCAGCGTGGGGCAGTGGCGGTACGGCCAAAGCCTTTTTCAAAATCCGTCGCGCCGGCTTGGCTCCGGTCTGCGTAGAACGTATCCCCTTCAAGCCAAATGCGGTACGCTTCGCCTTGGCCGTTAGCAAAGGCCAGCTCAATGCGCTCCGGTTGCGCACCTGCCGGCCAGGATAGTTGCAAGCGGAGCTGCAGGGTGGGGGAGGGGCTTTCGAGCAGGCGGCTAAGGTCAAGCCGTCCGTTTACAGTTTGGATGGGAATGGCGGTTTTGCCCGCTGCGATGGCTGCTGTTTCCCGCACCGGTTGGGCACAGAGTAGCTGCCCCTGTGGTGTATTTTTCAGGCTTAGGGCGCGGGGCAAAGTCATGGCGCTGCGCCAACGCTGCGTAGGTACCACATTAGCGTAATCCCAATTGCTCATCCAGCCGATGAAAATCCGCCGCCTGTCTTTATCGGGAATATCCGACCAGGTGACGCCCGCGTAGTTGTCCCGCCCGTAGTCGATCCAAAACGGATTGCCGGATGCGGTATCGGCCGCTACCTTTTCGGCGAAAGCCGGGTGCATGGTAAAGGCCCGCCCATCAAAACTGCCCAGGAAATACTGGGTGCCGGAGCCTCCGTTTGGCGCACCGGGGTTGATGCTCAGCAGCATGGCCCAGGTCGTGTCCCCAGCTACTTGCAGCGGGAAAAGGTCGGGGCATTCCCAAACCCCACCGTGGCCGCCAATACCCTGCCCGAAGCTGCTTTGGTACGCCCAGTCGATAAGGTTGGGAGAGTTGTAGATTTTGATGTGGTCGCCCGCTGCGAGAATCATCACCCAGTGTTGGGTTGCCTCGTGCCAAAAGACCTTGGGGTCCCGGAAGTCATTGATGCCAGGGTTGGGCAGCACGGGGTTGCCCTCGTACTTGGCCCAGCTCCGCCCCTTGTCCAGGCTGTAGGCGATACTTTGAACCTGATAATCTGTTTGCTGAGCTTGCGCTCCCTCCGGATCGTGATGGGTGAAAATCGCAATCATCGGCGGGCGGCCCGGTTCGCCCAGCCCACTCGTGTTATGCCAGTCGATCACCGCGCTGCCGGAGAAAATATAGCCCAGGTTATCGGGGTACAAGGCGATAGGCAAATGCTCCCAGTGGATAAGATCTTTGCTGACCGCGTGCCCCCAGTGCATGGGCCCCCAAACCGTGCTTTCCGGGTGGTGCTGGTAAAACAAATGGTATTCCCCCTCGTAGTAGGCCATGCCGTTGGGGTCGTTCATCCACATACTGTCGGGGGAGAAGTGGAACTGCGGGCGGTGGGGCTCCTGATAGTAGTGGTTTTCCTCTGCCATGGGTGCTTGATTTGCAGGTGTGTTGCAGTGTAGTAAGGTCAGCAATAGTAAGCTGCCGCAGAAAAGGGTAGGTATAAAACGATGCATAACTGCAAGGTTAATGGGCGATGATAGATAAAGGCCCTCGGTCGTTTTGCCGGCCGGCAGCCTATCCTAAAGGACTTCTCCAAAACCGATAACCCTCATGCTTCAGTAGCTTTGGGCTGAGCGGGGCTTTTCATCAGGCGTTCCTGCAATGCTTCAAGGGATACGCCTTTGGTTTCGGGCATCATAAAGATAACAAACAGCAGTTGCAGTACCATCAGCCCGGCAAACAGCGCAAAGATAGCGTATTCTTCCATGATGCCCGTCAGATAGGGGAAAGTGCCGGCAATGAGCGCTGCGAAGACCCAATGGGTGCCACTGCCCAGGGAGTTGCCAAAGCTTCTTACCTCATTGGGGAATATCTCTGAGATGAACACCCAGATCACCGCCCCCTGCCCAATCGCGTGGGAAGCAATAAAAACAAAGAGCCAAATGGGCACGGTATACCCGCCGGAAACTCCGCTGTAAAACGCATAGGCTACGGCCGAAAGGGAGAGGATATACCCCAGGGAGCCGATGTACATCAATTTGCGCCGCCCAAACCCGTCGATCAGCGACATGCCCAGGAGGGTGAAAACGAGGTTGACTGTGCCGATGCCCGTACTAGCCAACAGGGCGGCACTTTCTTCCAGCCCGGCGAGTTTGAAAATGCGGGGCGCATAGTAAATGACAGCATTGATGCCAGAAACCTGATTGAAGAAAGCAAACAGAAAAGCCAATAGGATGGGGCGGTTGTAAATACCAGATAAGAAGGCGCGCAGCCCGCCCGAACGCGCGGTGGCGTGGGCCTGCTCAATGGCTTGCAATTCTTGTGCGGCCGTTTCCGGATTGATGCGTTGCAGCACCGACAGGGCTTCATCATGGGCTTCCCGTTTGACGACCAGCCAGCGTGGGCTGCGCGGTACCTTCAGGATAAGCAGGACGAAAGCGAGGGCAGGCAGGGTCTCCACCCCCAGCATCAGCCGCCAGGAGCCGCCGCCGATAAGCCAGTTGGAAATGTAGGCGATCATAATGCCCAGCACAATATTGAATTGGAAGAAAGCCACCAGGCGGCCGCGCTGCTCCTTCGGCGAAACCTCGGTAATGTACATTGGGGCCACGACGGAGGAAGCGCCGACCCCCAGCCCGCCGATGAAACGGAAAAACATCAGGCTGTACACCTCCGGCGCCAGGGCGGAGCCTGCGGCGGAGGCCAGGTAGAGCACGCCAATCCAAAACAGGCTGGTTTTGCGCCCGAACCGCTCCGCGGGCCAGCCGCCCAGCAGGGCGCCAATCACGGTGCCGTACAGGGCAACGGCTACGATTTGCCCGATCATGGCGTTGCTTACCGCCCATTCTTTTTGAATAGCCCCCTCTGCCCCGGAGATGACGGCCGTGTCGAAGCCAAACAAAAAGCCGCCCAGGGCTACGGTAAAGGACCAGAAAATGACGATTTGGTTTTTCATACACTGCTTTGGTTCCTGCGGTGTCCCTCACCGCATGGTTTTGAAAGTGCAGTATAAGAAAAATTCCAGGAGGGTAGACAGGGCGGCAATCGATTTATTGTTGGCTGGGCGCGGACAAGCCCAGTTCTGCCCCCTTTCTCAGCATAAACTGGTAGGCTTCTTCGTAGTTATTGTCTACTTCTCCGTCCAGGATGGCTTCCCTAATGGCATTTTTGATGATGCCTACTTCCCGGGAAGGGGCAATGCGGAAGGTTTCCATGATGACCTCACCGGAAATGGGCGGCTGCCAGTTGCGCAGATGGTCCTTTTCTTCTACTTCCTGCAGGCGGTCGCGCACCATCTCATAGTTTTCGAGGTAGCGCTTGACCTTTTTGGGGTTCTTGGAGGTGATGTCGGCTTCGCACAGCAGCATGAGGTCATCAATGTCGTCTCCAGCTTCGAAGAGGAGCCGGCGGATGGCAGAGTCGGTGATATTCTCCTTCGTCAGGCTAATGGGGCGCAGGTGGAGGCGCACCAGTTTCTGCACGTACTTCATTTTGTGGTCGAGGGGCAGGCGCAGCTTTTTGAAGATGCGGGGCACCATGCTGGCGCCCAAAGCTTCGTGGCCGTGGAAGGTCCAGCCGTGCTGCGGATGGAAGCGCTTGGTAGGGGGCTTGGCAATATCGTGGAGGATGGCAGACCAGCGTAGCCAAAGCTTGTCGGTCTTGGCGGAGAGGTTGTCCAGCACCTCGAGGGTATGGTAAAAGTTGTCTTTATGGGCTTTGCTATTACGGACCTCTACGCCCTGCAGGTCGGCCATTTCCGGGAAAAAGCGCCGGAGCAGGCCAGTGTGGAAGAGGTGCTCAAGGCCTATGGAAGGCTGGTCTGCGAGGATGATCTTATTGAGTTCGGTAGTAATGCGTTCCTTGGAAACGATATTGATGCGGCTGTGGTACTGCTGTATGGCATTGTAGGTTTCCGGGTCAATGGTAAAGCCCAGCTGCGTGGCGAAGCGGATGGCCCGCATCATGCGCAGGGGGTCGTCGGAAAAGGTTTTGCCGGGCTCAAGGGGCGTTTTGATCAGCTTAGCCTCCAGGTGCTCCAGGCCGTTAAAGGGGTCGATAATCGACCCGTAGTCCCGCTCGTTTAGGCTGACGGCCAGGGCGTTGATGGTAAAATCGCGGCGGTTTTGGTCTTCTTCCAGGGTGCCTTCTTCCACGGTGGGTTTGCGGGAGTCGGAGCGGTAAGACTCTTTGCGGGCGCCCACGAATTCGATCTCCATATCCCGGTGCTTGAGCATGGCCGTGCCGAACCGCTTAAAAACAGTAACCCGGGGTATGGGGCGCAACCGGCCGGCAACTGCCCTGGCCAGGTTGATGCCGCTGCCTACACAGACGATATCCATGTCCTTGGAGGGGCGGGCCAGCAGCCGGTCCCTGACATAGCCGCCCACAACGTAGGCTGGGTAGTCTAACTCTACCGCCGCCTTGCTGATCAGTTCAAATATTTTCCGCTCGTGGGGCTCAATATTAAAGACCAATGGATTGAGTTTTGGGGTTAAACCAATGCTTCTTCGTTACCGTAGACGGCTTCGATCTCGTCGAGCAGGGCAAACAAATTGGCAGGGTCGGCTTCGGTGACCAGCTGTTTCCGGTATTCCTTGATGTTGCGGAAGCCCCGGAAGTAGTTGGTATAGTGGCGGCGCATTTCCAAAACGCCAAGCTTAACGCCTTTCCAGTCCACCGAGTGCTGCAGGTGGGCTTTCGCTGCCGCTACACGCTCCTCTACAGTGGGCGGCGGCAGCAGCTCGCCGGTTTCGAAATAGTGCTTGATCTCCCGGAAAATCCACGGATAGCCAATGGCAGCCCGGCCAATCATAATGCCGTCTACGCCATAGCGCTCCCGGTAGGCTTTAGCCTTTTGCGGGCTGTCAATATCGCCATTGCCAAAGATAGGGATGTGTACCCGTGGGTTCTCTTTGATTTTGCCGATCAGGGTCCAATCGGCTTCTCCCTTGTACATCTGCTTACGGGTGCGGCCGTGTATGGATAAGGCTTTGATGCCCACATCCTGCAGGCGCTCGGCCACTTCTTCGATGTATTTGGTGTCGTCATCCCAGCCCAATCGGGTTTTGACAGTGACAGGGAGATTAGTCGATTTGACCACATCATCCGTCAGCTTCACCATCCGGTCGATGTCCTGCAGAATACCGGCACCTGCCATTTTACAGACGACCTTTTTCACCGGGCAGCCGTAGTTGATATCCAGGACCTCCGGCTGAGCCTCTTCCACGATTTCCGCTGCCCGCATCATGCTGTCGTGCTCGGCTCCAAAGATTTGAATGCCGATGGGGCGCTCGTAGTCGTAAATGTCAAGCTTTTGTAAGCTTTTGTCGGCATCCCTGATCAAGCCTTCCACCGAGATGAACTCCGTATACATCATATCGCACCCCTGCGCTTTGCACAGCGCCCGGAAGGGCGGGTCGCTCACATCCTCCATAGGCGCGAGCAATAAGGGGAATTCACCGATTTTTACATCACCAATTGTTACCATCTTTATGCCTTGTATTCTACAGCCTGCAAAAATACGTAAATCCTGCTTGTAAGGACAAACGATGGCCGTTAATAATAAGTTCAGGATTATGGCCGGTGGCTCGGAAGAATGTTATAAATTTACGCGCAAACAGAACCAACCTACCATTACATGGATTCGGCAATTATCCTAGTTTTTTTTCTCGGCTACCTGGTCATCGTTTTTGAACACCCACTCCGCCTCGATAAAACAGTCCCCGCTCTGATTATGGCTGCTGTAGCCTGGGCCCTTCTGGCGCTCGGCTTCTACTACGGCCTGCTTTCCGTAGTAGATACCCATGAGCACATCTACAGCCTGGTGGGGGCCCACGACGCCCACGGGAAAGGGCACCACCTGGCAGAGGAAGGCTTCAACAATACCTTGCTCCACCACCTGGGCAAAACCGCAGAAATCCTCATCTTCCTTATCGGTGCCATGACGATTGTCGAAATTATTGACTTGCACCGCGGCTTCGAGGTGCTTAAAAGTTATGTAAAGACCAAAAGCAAGCGGAAACTGCTCTGGATTGTCGGTGTCCTCGGGTTTATCCTCTCAGCCATCATTGATAACCTGACAGCGACCATCGTCTTGGTGACCTTGCTCCGGAAAATTGTGCCGGATAAAAAGGAACGGCTTTGGTTTGTCGCCCTAATCGTAATCGCCGCCAATGCCGGTGGGGCCTGGTCGCCTATTGGTGATGTGACCACCACCATGCTTTGGATCGGCAACAAAGTATCCGCGGCGGGCCTGATTGAATACCTGGTCATTCCATCTATTACCTGTTTTGTGGTCCCCTTCGCGATTGCTGCTTACCTGATGAAACCCTTCCGGGGAGATATTACGCTTGAAGTTGACGATGAAATTAAAGGGGGGCGGCTGCTTAGCAGCCGGACGATGTTGTTCTTGGGGCTGGGCGCTATTGTTTTTGTGCCGGTATTCAAGACGGTGACGCACCTGCCTCCTTACCTGGGCATGATGCTGTCTTTAGGTGTGGTATGGCTGGTTTCGGAGTACATCCACCCGGAGGAAGACTTTTCCCACTCCCGGCGGGAAATGTACTCCGCCCACAAAGCGCTGTCGCGGATTGAAATGTCCAGCATTTTGTTCTTCCTGGGCATCCTCATGGCGGTGGCTGCGCTGGAAAGCCTGGTTTACGCTACGGTAATGCGGGAAGGCGAGGCTATTCAGGTTGGCACCCTGCGCTATGTGGCGGAAGTCCTGGACCGGGTCATTCCCAACCAGGATATTGTCGTTATTCTGCTGGGTTTCGCTTCTGCCATCATTGATAATGTGCCGCTGGTAGCTGCTTCGATGGGGATGTACGAAATGCCGATGGATTCCAAGCTTTGGCACTTCATTGCCTATTCCGCCGGTACCGGTGGCAGTATGTTGATCATTGGTTCGGCGGCCGGTGTCGCAGCTATGGGGATGGAGCGCATTGATTTTATCTGGTACCTGCGCAAGATCGCCTGGCTGGCTTTTGTTGGGTTCCTGGCGGGCGCTATTGTCTTCCTGCTAATGGTGCCGCTGCTGTCGTGACATCCGCGGGCACATCGCAAAAAAGCGTTGCCGGGGATTGCCCGGGCAACGCTTTTTTGCTTTATGGGCCGGGCAACGCTCCACATGGCTGTAGCTATTGGTGCTGAGGGCTATGTTGGGCGGAGGGTGTTGCGGTGTTATGGTTTTATCCCTCCTTCGCCTTTCGGCTACGGCGGGCGGAGGGTGTTGTGGTTTTGTACAGGCTTTGCATATTTATCCGTCTGGGCGGGCAGGTAGAGCTAGATACACGGCAAGGAAAGGTAATCGGCGCTCCCTGAGAACCAGCCCATAGAAAACGGGATAGCTTCACCGACAAAAACTACGTCGCCCAGCGGGAGCGCCTGAGCGTGTCGCGGGTTCGCTAGCCAGCCCGCTCAGCCAGCCGCCGCCCCACCGGGCAGTCCGCATCGTGGGCGCCGGGCAGGTAGCCGGTGCTCATCAGGAATTCGCCCGTAATCTCCCCACCGGTAAATTTAAAAGTCTTTTTAAACAGCTGTACCCAATCAGTTTTGGGCATCGGATAGTGGTGGTCGAGCCAGGCTCTGAAGCTGCCGAACTCCGCTTGCAGGCGCTGTATCTGTTGCGCATTGTGGATGGCTGCGCCGACTTTGAGCTGGTTGCGGATAATGCCTGTATCCTGCAGCAACCGCGCCCGGTCTTTCTCTGTAAAGCCCGCCACCGTGTCGATGTCAAATTGAGCATAAGCCGCTCTGAAGTTATCGGCTTTTTTCAAAATCAGCTCCCAGGACAGGCCGGCCTGGTTGATTTCCAAAATCAGCCGCCCAAACAACTCGTTGTCTGCCTCCGGCGGGAAGCCATACTGAGTGTCGTGGTACAGCCGGTGGATATTGTCCGCCGGCAGGCCCCGTACAAATTCGCAGTAAGAAGCCATAAGCATTTAATTGCCAAAAAACCAGCTTAGGTACTTATTGGCTTCCTCATACAGATAGCCTTCCCGGGCATCCAGGATGTCCTCGTTGACCGGGTTGACCGCCCAGGCGTCATCAGCCCAGTACTTAAGCTCCCCCCCTATAAAAACGAAGTGCGCAAAGGGCTGCCGGACGTAGAATAAATCGGGGCCGGCAAAGTAGAAGGTAGACAACCCCGTCATCGCCCCCTGATCGTCGGGCTCTGTAACAGTCAGCTTTACCGCCTTTTCGTTTTCCATCCAGAGCTTCAGGATGCGCCCGGAAGCCATTCCCGCTTCCACTGGCAACGTATCGATGATTGGGGTGACGGTCGCTAGTCGTTCGTCGGTGCCCTCCACAATGCGCTGCACTTTAGTGATCATGCGGTCTGCCAATTCTGCTTCCGTCTGCGGTGGGGATTCCGCTTCGGGCGGGGCAGATGAGGGGCTGGACTTGGGGGTGCAGCTCCCAAGGGCGGCTGCGAGGGCTAGCAGGGGGAGAAGGGTCTTCATAGTTGCTTTTTAGTCGAAAGCTGCGGTGGCAGAGATTTCGATATTAACAAATTTGGGGAGGTTGGCCACCTCCACCAGTTCGCGGGCGGGGGCGGTCGCTTCATCGAAATAAGTCGCATATACTTCGTTAATGCGGCTGTAGTTGTTCATGTCCGAAACGAAGATGCTGCACTTGATGACGTCATTGAACGTCAGGTCGGCTTCTGCCAGTATAGCCCTCAGGTTTTCCATAACGCGCCGGGTTTCGGCTTCAATATCCCCGGTTTCCAGTTCCCCGGTGGCTGGGTTGATGGCGATTTGGCCGGAGATGTAAAGGGTGCCGCTGTGGATGATAGCCTGATTGTAAGGGCCAACGGGGGCGGGCGCTTGATCGGTTTGAATGATTTTTTTCATAACAAGGTAGGGGACTTAATAAGCAAGAAAGCCCCGCATCACGTCAATTCGGATGGGAGCTTTGCTGTTAAAATACGTTGAATAATGCCGGTGGCTTAGTATTCCTCCGTTTCTGCTTTGATGAGCAGCTTGCCCCGGTAGTACATATTGCCGTCGAGATCGGTGTACGCCCGGTGCAGTTGGTGCTTTTCGCCAGTAGTGGCGCAAGTGGCGATATTTGGCATCTTCGCCTTTTTATGCGTTCTGCGCTTGTGCTTGCGCTGCTTGGAGATTCTACTCTTAGGATGTGCCATCGTTATAAGATTTTAGGGGCGCTGTGGCCCCGCATTTATTTAATTGTTATTGCCCAGTTTCTTCAATTCATCCCAGACTGGATTCGTGGCCGGCTCCTGATCGCTGAGGTCTTCAGCTTCGCCCAGGCGGTCCAGCATTTCTTCGTTGCAGGGGACGGGAGATTCCGATTCGCAATCATAGGTTTTGATCATCGGCAGTGCCAGGCAAATGTATTCGTAAACAAAGGGAGCTACATTTAACTTGGGCAATTCCGGATGAATGAAGATCACATCGGGGTCTTCTTCGTCCTGCTCGACTTCGCCTTCGGCTAATTCGGAGGGTTTGGCTACAAGCTGCTGCTGCCCTTCAATGGGTAAATCGATGGGAGCCAGGCAGCGGTCGCATTCAGTCTTTACCGTACCCCGGAAGTCGAATGCTAGCATAATCAGCCCCGGGCGTTTGGCCATCTCCAGGCTCAGCCGTATATCGCTTTCGCCTATGGGGGCATCTTCGAATGCGCCGAAGAACGCTTGATCAATCTGGAAGTCAAATTGATGGATACCTTCGTGCAACCCCTTGAGCGGGATTGAATAGTCAATTAGCGGATCCATGTCAGTTGGCTTTTTGATAGCACTGCTCTTTAGCCAGGTGCCGTGTACATTCAGTAAAAAGCGGATGCAAAGGTAAGCTTTTCCACGGAAATACAAAAATATTAACCGGGGAATTGACAATCCTGTTCGTGCCCTTAAATTAAGGAAAATAACAGGTAAAACCGAAGGGCCAATGGTGGGCTAACCCCGCCGGCCCGTTAATTAATTTGTAGTTAACACAGCCTGCGCTGTGGCCATCCGGATTAATCTGTATTTTTGCGTAGCCCCTTTTGAGAATGCCCACCCTGAAAAATCCTTCTTGTTTTTTAAGGCTAATCTTGATTATGATAAGTACTTGTATGCGTATTCTGAATAAGATACTTCCCCGCTTTTCGGCTATGCTTACGGTTGGTGTCCTGTGCTGCCTTGGGCTCCCTCCGGCCTATAGCCAACCGGTAATTGCGAATGGCCTGCCAGGCTGCCTTGACGCCAATATCACACTCGTGGGCATCGGCTGTGGCGGCGGCACCACAGAATTTGGCCTGGTCGGGACAGATATGATCGTACAGAATGTAGACGGAGCAGCTTGCTGCGCTACGGGCGGAGACTTTAACAGCTATTTTGAGTTTGAGGTGCTGGACATTTCCAGCTTTCAGGATGTATCGATTCTGATGAACTATACTGCCGATCCCGGTACTTACGAAGACGAAGGGGGCGGGCCCTACTTTGGCTGTACGAATACGCCACTCGACAACGCTCATGACCAAATGGTCTTCACCTATGCTCTGGATGGCGGCCCCTTTGTGCAGGATTTATACGTCACCGGCACGAATCAGGCAGACTTTACCGGCGTGTGGAATGTGATGAATTTGAATGGTAATACCCTGACCATCCGGGTTTACGCCGCCAATAAAGCCACTGCGGAACGCTTCATCTTTTCAAACCTCACCGTACGGGGCACCCCACTGCCTATTGATGCCGGCGGCAACCAAACCGTTTGCGGGGCTCAGCCCGTGAGCCTGAATGGCAGTGGTGCCGGTACTTGGTCGGGTGGCAGCGGCACCTTTGATGACCCCGGGCAGGCCAATACGACCTATACGCCTTCGCCTGCTGAGGTCGGGAGTGTGGTCACCCTTACCTTTACCGGCAACCCAGCCACCCCTGCCTGTGGCGGCACTTTCCCACCGCCTTCTGATCAGATGCAGGTGACCGTGCAGGCGCCCCTAAGCCCGTCTCCTGTGCCCTTCGGGCCGCTGTGCCAATCGGTGGACCCCGTATTGCTGCCTGCAGATGTCTCTGGCATTCCGGGCGATTGGTCGGGGCCCGGAGTGGCCGCTAACGAATTTGACCCGGATGCACCGGATACCGGCCCGGGCACCTACACCCTCACTTTTACCCCGGACCCCGGTACATGCGCCAACCCCGCTACGATTGATGTCACCATTAACCCGGCCGTAGACATCACCCTGGCCAGCCCAACCGGCCCCTTCTGTAGTACCGATGGGCCAATCACACTGGCCACAGATCCCGACGTATCGGGCTTCTGGAGCGGCCCCGGCGTAGTGGGATCCGAATTTGACCCCTCCACCGCCAATATCGGGCTCAACACCATCACCTTTGACCCTTCCTTTGGGAGCGGCTGCTTCACCGCCGAATCCTTCGACTTCAATTTGGAAGTGCAGTCCGGGGCAGCGGTGAATCTGGACCCCCTCGGCCCATTCTGTGAATTGGAAACCGTTGTAAGCCTCGACCCTGCCCCGGACGGCGTTACCGGCACCTGGTCCGGCGACGGGGTGTCCGGTACTCAATTCTCGCCCGCAGCAGCAGGAGATGGTACGACTACACTGACCTTTACGCCCGCCGCCGGCGGAACCTGCACGGCCCCGTCGACCATCGATGTGGTGGTGAGCCCGCAGCAAACCTATAACCTGCTCCCTCCTCCCGGCGCGCCTTTCTGTGCGGATGATGCGAGTGATATCCCTTTGGGGGCCACTTTCGATGGTATAACGGGCTCCTGGAGTGGGCCGGGGGTAACCGGCAACAACTTTATACCGCAGCAGGCGGGAGCGGGTAACCCTGCACTGACCTTCACCCCGGACCCCGGACAGTGTGCTACGGACGAAATGATAACTGTAGTCGTAGAGCCTGCCATCACACCGGTTTTGGACGACCTGGGCGGGCCGTACTGTTCTTCGGGCCCGGCTTTCCCGTTGCCGAATCCGCAAGACGGGGTAACGGGTACCTGGTCGGGCACCGGTGTGTCCGCCGGTAATTTTGACCCCGCCCTAGCCGCTGATGGCCCCAATACCCTCACCTTTACCCCGGTTGCCGGCTGTGCGCAGGCCGCCACAGCAACCGTTACGGTAATCGGCGGGCCAACCGCCAATCCGCCGACTGATAATCTGTTGGTTTGCGTGGAAACTATTTTCCCGCCGGCCTGGACCGATAACCTGGCCGATATCATCAGTCAGATTAATGGAGGCACAGGGCAAACTGTTACCTGGTACCTGGATGCTGCCGGCACCAACGAAATTGATCCGCTTACTTATATCCCTACCGTGATAGGATCCGGTACCACCCAGACCATTTATGCTACGGTTACAGATGGCAGTGGGTGCGAGTCGGCTACAGTCCCCGTAACCCTGACGTTTGAGTTTACGCCGGATGCCAACCCAATACCCCCAATCTCGGAATGCGAAGTCCCGGGCGGCACAATTGACCTTACTGCTTATGATAATCAAATAAGCCCGGGCAATACCGTCAATTGGTATGAGGATGCCGGAACGAACATTCCAGTGCCCAACCCATCTGCCTATCCGGCTGTCAACGGGGGCAGTGTGTGGGCGGCCGCCTCGGGCGGGCTTTGCGAGAGCGATCCTGTGCAGGTCACCTTTGACCTGACGCCGCAGCCGGCCATCAATCCCGTGGCTCCGGTGACGGCTTGTGGAAGCTATACTTTGCCTCCCATTACGGGCTCGAACTTATCCGGAAGTGCAGCCTACTTTTCGGGCCCCAACGGCACCGGGCAGCAATTCAACCCGGGGCAGGCCCTGACAGCTTCCGGTACCTACTACGCCTTTGACAGCTCGGCGCCGGGCTGTTCGGATGAAGCCTCCTTTCTGGTCACCATAAATACCCCCCCTGATATTTTCCCGCCGGCTCCTGTGGTCAATTGCGGCCCTTATACGCTCCCGCCGATTGATGGTACAGGCCTCTCTCCGGGCGCTGCTTACTACACCGGCCCCAACGGCACCGGGCAGCAATTGTTTCCCGGGAGTGTTTATGATGTATCGGGTACCCTGTTCCTCTACGATGGCACACCCGGCTGCGACGACCAGGAAACCTTATCAATTACGATTCAGGACGCACCGGTGGTGTTCCCGGTCAACGATGTGCTGGCCTGCGACGGGTATACCTTGCCGCCAATTCAAGGCACGGGTTTGGGCTCCAATGCTTTTTACTACACCGGCCCTAATGCGACGGGCAATATCCTTACGCCTGGCGAAACGGTAACCGGCAGTCAGCTGCTCTACGCCTACGCTGGCCAGCCGGGCTGTTTCGATGAACAATCTTTTCTAATCACCATCGTGGATGGTATTTCCATCACGCCCCTGCCGGATCAGGCCGCTTGTAATTCCTTCACCTTCCCCCCGATTGAAGGCGAAAACCTGACGGCTACGGCTGCTTATTACACAGGGCCGAACGGGAGTGGTGTCAGTTACGCCCCGGGGGAAACGGTAACCGCAAGCGGGATATATTACCTCTTTGATGACAATACAGTCTGTGCGGATGAAGCGGCCTTTACGCTGGCCATTAATACCCCGCCAACGCTGATTTGCTCAGAATTGACCCCGGCATCCGGCCTGGGCAGTGCCGACGGGGAAGGGCTCGTCAACATCACGGGCAGTGCACCTCCTTATCTGGTAGAGTGGTCGGGCCCGGTCAGCGGCAACCAAAGTACCAGCGATATAGCGGTTACCATCGGCAGCTTGCTACAGGGAGCTTACACGGTTACGGTTACAGATGATAATGGTTGTGCCGCTACCTGCAGCTTTACGATTACCGCACCGGATTGTGCGCTCAACTTTGATTTTGACATTCAGGGCGCTTCCTGCCCCAATACGCCCGATGGTGCTGCTTTGCTTACCGTAACGGGCGGTGATGGCAATTACAGCTACAATTGGAGCAACGGGGTGACGGCAAATTCCATTGTTGGGGTATTGCCTGGGGCCTACAGCGTTACGGTGACCGATGGTACGGATTGCCAGGCGGAGGATACCCTTGTCATTGACACGCTCCACCCCGCACCTGCACTTGTAGCTACAGCTACCCCGGATACCCTTTGCGAAACCGGGTGCGTGCAGTATGCCCTTAGCTTTTCGGGGACACCGCCCTTTAGCCTTTCGTACCAGGTGCGCAGCGGGGCTGACACCCTGCAGTTCGGAATGACGAGTACAGTTGCCGATACTGCCATCGCGTTCTGCCCGGCTGATTCCTTACCTGCCCTTAGCAGCAGCCTGGTATTTGATTTTGGACAGATCACAGATGCTAATTGTGCAGATACCTTGGGCTTATTGGATACCCTTGTCGTCCTCCCCACCCGCCGGGATACGCTTTTCGACACTTTATGCCTAGGTGAAAGCCTGACGGTGAACGGCACCTTATACGACGAAACCAACCTGTCCGGCTCAGATACCC
>CAZNSK010000071.1:0-3557 GCA_964575505.1 uncultured Phaeodactylibacter sp. | reverse complement strand
CGGCTCGGCCAATGGGTGCGACTCCATCATCACGGTGCAGCTGTCCTTCTTCGAGGCGGATACCAACTTCCTGTCCCAGACGCTGTGCACGGGCAGCAGCCTGACGGTCAACGGGACGGTGTACGACGCCGCCAACCCTACCGGGTTCGAAACCCTCCCCGGGGCTGGGGCGAACGGCTGCGACAGCCTGGTCAGCATCAGCCTGAGCTTTGAGGACGCGGTGGTCAACGCCGTATCGGATACGCTCTGCCCGGGCGGGACGCTGACGGTGAACGGCACCTTATACGACGAAACCAACCTGTCCGGCTCAGATACCCTGCTGAACGGCTCGGCCAATGGGTGCGACTCCATCATCACGGTGCAGCTGTCCTTCTTCGAGCCGGATACCAACTTCCTGTCCCAGACGCTGTGCACAGGCAGCAGCCTGACGGTGAACGGCACGGTGTACGACGCCGCCAACCCCACCGGCTTTGAAACCCTCCCCGGGGCTGGGGCGAACGGCTGCGACAGTTTGGTCAGCATCAGCCTGAGCTTTGAGGACGCGGTGGTCAACGCCGTATCGGATACGCTCTGCCCGGGCGGGACGCTGACGGTGAACGGCACCTTATACGACGAAACCAACCTGTCCGGCTCAGATACCCTGCTGAACGGCTCGGCCAATGGGTGCGACTCCATCATCACGGTGCAGCTGTCCTTCTTCGAGCCGGATACCAACTTCCTGTCCCAGACGCTGTGCACAGGCAGCAGCCTGACGGTGAACGGCACGGTGTACGACGCCGCCAACCCCACCGGCTTTGAAACCCTCCCCGGGGCTGGGGCGAACGGCTGCGACAGTTTGGTCAGCATCAGCCTGAGCTTTGAGGACGCGGTGGTCAACGCCGTATCGGATACGCTCTGCCCGGGCGGGACGCTGACGGTGAACGGCACCTTATACGACGAAACCAACCTGTCCGGCTCAGATACCCTGCTGAACGGCTCGGCCAATGGGTGCGACTCCATCATCACGGTGCAGCTGTCCTTCTTCGAGGCGGATACCAACTTCCTGTCCCAGACGCTATGCACGGGCAGCAGCCTGACCGTGAACGGCACGGTGTACGATGCTACGAACCCCAGCGGCTTCGAAACCCTCCCCGGGGCTGGGGCGAACGGCTGCGACAGCATCATCAGCGTAACGCTGGACTTCCTGGAGCCCGGCCTGGCAGTGTTGGAAACCACCCTTTGCCCCGGTGAGAGCCTGGAGGTCAATGGGGTTACGTACGATGCGCTTAATCCTACGGGCCAGGATACCCTGTCAGGGGCAGCTGCCAACGGCTGTGACTCCATCATACAGGTCAGCCTAAGCTTCGATACCTTGGGTACCCGCACGCTGATGCAAACACTCTGCCCAGGCGAAAGCTTGACGGTCAATGGCGTAGTTTATGACCAAAGCAATCCTGCGGGGTCCGAACTGATTGCCGGTGGTGCTTCCAATGGCTGTGATAGTTTAGTCGTTGTTTCTCTGGATTTCCTGGAGGCGGACACCAACCGGCTGGAAACAACGCTTTGCGCGGGCGAGAGCCTGACGGTTAATGGCACCCTCTACGACGAAGGCAACCCCAGTGGGTTCGAGGTGCTTTCAGGCCTTGCTGCTAATGGCTGCGACAGTTTCATTGTGGTCGACCTGGCTTTCGAAGAGGCAGTGACCGGTGAACTGGCGCTCAACCTCTGCTCCGGAGCCAGTATCACCGTAAATGGAAACGTTTACGATGAAACCAATCCATCGGGTACAGAACTGCTGGAAGGGGCGGCAATCAATGGCTGCGACAGCCTGGTTAGCATCGATTTGGCCTTTCAGCCGGTGGTCTCGGCCTTCATCAGCGGCGAATCCAGCCTTTGCCCGGGGGATTCAGCGACCCTGACCTTTGAACTGTTTGGAGCAGATACTTTTGATTTCAACCTCAATAGTGAAAGTGGGCTCGTGGAGGCCTTCACCGGGGTTACCGATGGGTTTACTTATACGGTTAGCCCGGCATCAACTACGACCTATACGTTGACCAATTTATCAGGAGCCGGTAATTTTTGCGAAGCAGAAGTTGCGGAACCCTTTATCATCACTGTGGCTGAAGTGGAGGCCTTCTTGGACCCGACCGTAACCTATGGCGACTTTGAAATCAGCTGTGCCGGAAGCGCCGATGGTGCCGTTGAAGCCACCGCAACCGGCGGGACCCCTCCTTACACCTATCAGTGGTCTGATGGTGGCAGTAGCAGTCCTGAGCGCAGCGGTTTAGGGGAAGGTACCTACTCGGTAACCGTGTCGGATGCCGGAGCTTGTAGTGGCACGGCCAGTATTACCCTGACAGCCCCTGCTTCTCTGTTGGCCCAAACCACAGCGATAGATGCCAATTGCCTGCGGGAAAACAGTGGGCAAATCCTGATCGATACTATCCTGGGGGGCAGCCCGCCCTACCAGTCCACCCTTGATGGCGGTGCCCCGATAACAATTGGTGCCCTGCCCTTCCGCCTGGACAACCTCAGCGCCGGCAACTATACGCTAGATATAACCGATGCGAATGGCTGCCGTAGCGAACAGCTTATCAGTATCAATGCTGCCGACAGCCTGTCTTTGGGCCTTGGGGGCAACCGGTCAATACAATTAGGTGAAAGTATCCGGTTAGTGCCTATGCCGACCTTTGATGTGGCAGCCTTCAGCTGGTCGCCGGACAGCCTGGCTGAGTTCAGCCCGCTGGTTTCGCCTACCGAAACGACAGCCTATCGCCTGGTCGCCCAAGACTCCCTAGGGTGTTCTGCTTCGGATCAAGTGACGATTATCGTAGAGCGGCACCGCGAAGTCTATGCCCCCAACGTATTCAGCCCGAACGGTGACGGCAATAACGACCGCTTCACCTTATTTGCCGGGTCAGACGTGCTAGCCCTTACCAACTTCCGCATTTTTGACCGCTGGGGAGAAATGGTTTACGAAGGGCCACAGGGCGCGCTCAATAATGAAGCGCTGGGATGGGATGGCAATCATCAGGGCGAACCCATGGACCCCGGCGTATTTGTTTTTTACGCCGAAGTCGAGTTTATCGATGGGCATGTGGAGCTGATCAAGGGCGATTTTGTGCTGATGCGCTGATCGGGTAAGAAGCAGGGGAGCCGCCGGAGGCTTTGACGCGCAGGGATAGCGGATTACCGGATCGTTGCTATTCCAGCTTAGGGGCTGGCCGGGCAGTGCAAAACAGAAGAAGCCAGCTCCGCAACGGGAACTGGCTTCTTCTTCAGTTTAGAGATTTGGGGTTAGTGTTTTATGGCTTGATGACCTTTAGGGTTTCGCGGTACCCATCTTCCGTCTGCACTTCGAGGAGGTACAAGCCCCCGGCAGATCGTGGGCGTCAAACTGCAATTGCCACATACCGGCTTGCAGCAAGCGCTGGTCAACTGCCTGCCCCAGCTCGTTGCGGAGAATGGCAGAGCCTGCGGCCGCCGTTTCACGAGCCAGCTCAAGCGTAAACTGGTCCTGTACAGGGTTAGGGGTCGCGCAACAATAACTTACCGATTTAGACTCGTTCTTTTGCACG